>NZ_BTPE01000011.1:0-185325 GCF_036245645.1 Algoriphagus taiwanensis
TTTCCAGGTCTTCTTTGAGTTCTTCGTATCGTTCTCCATCGCTGAACCGATAGAGCTGGGTGAACTTGATCGTGTTGTCCCGGTACAAAATCAGGCATAAATCCCTGCTAAAATACGTGCCGTCAATGAGCAGGTTCACCCGCTCGGAAGGGTAGACACTCAGTATCGGCGGTTCTTTCAGATAGCCTTTAAAAAGCCGCTGAATCGTGCTTTTGCTCATCCCAGTCTCAGAAACCAATTGATCAAAAGTACGCTTCCCAACTATCCACTTTTTAAACCAAACAAACTGGTTGCTTTTGGCTACAGAGGGGTTGGAAACAGTGAACAGAATGCCGCAATTTTTACACTTATATCGCTGCTTGCCGGCCTGTTTTCCCCACTTGATTGAGTCAAGAAACCCACAGGCCCAGCACCGCTTTTTTTGAAGTTTTCATGAAACAAAAAAACCTTATTGAAACTGGTTTCAATAAGGCCCTTGTAAATAATTTATTATCAGATGATTAGATGGTGTTTCACCAACTATTTTTGACCATTAGATCTTGTTTAATTCTGGTACAACTCGGCCGATTTCCGGATGGATTGCAATCAGATTTTCTTTTTCAAAAATTTGATCAACAAGCTGGTTTGAAAAGCTTACAGCAAAATCAGAGTAATATTCCTGAATTCTGTGAATGTCTTCAATCGCTTGTTTTGACCAAGTTATTTTGACCATTCTTTGATCATGTTTTTGGCTTGATCGGAGGTGTAAGCTTCACCCTGCTCTGCCTGCTTGATCCCTGTTTCAATTTTGTTTAGTAGAATCAAACGATCCATCAATTCTTCAATTGAGAATTGATCAGGAAGTGATTTAATTGCTTCTATCGCTTTCTCTTTGGTAATCATAAGTTTAGCTTTTGGTTAATTTAACGCCAAATATTCAATTTAAGCTAATTCAAATAGTCATTATTCGTTTCCCAAACTCCTCCAAATGCTCGTCCCGGAAATCATGATGGGTTACAAACCGGACTAAATCCGGACCGAATTTCACCGACTTGATATTTTGTTCAGCGAGCTTTTTCATGAATTCTTCAGGGGTCATTCCCTCCAATCGAGCAATCACGATGTTGGTAGCCACCGGGAAAATCTCCGAAACTACAGGAAGCTTGCTTAGCATTTCTCCCAAAGCTCGGGCCCGGGCATGGTCTTCTTTCAGTCTTTTCACTTGATGATCCAAAGCGTAAATCCCTGCTGCTGCGAGGAATCCTGCCTGACGCATTCCGCCCCCAAAGACCTTGCGGACTTTTCGTGCCCGCTTGATATCAGCTTTGGAACCCAAAAGCAAGGACCCCACCGGGCAACCCAGACCTTTGCTCAGGCAGATCGATATCGTATCAAACTGCGCTCCCCAATCTTTTGGACTTTCTCCGGTCTCAACCAAGGCATTGAACAATCTGGCTCCGTCCAAATGGAGTTTGATACCCTTTTCCTTGCACAGTTGAGCTATTGGCTTTATTTCCTCCAGCGTGTAAATGCTTCCTCCACCTTTGTTCATGGTATTTTCCAAAGAAACCAAGGTAGTCTCAGGCGCATGCACATCGTCGGGATTGATGGATTCGGCGACATGGGATGCTGTGATTTTTCCCAGATCTCCTTCCAGAAGCTTGACAGAAGCATGCGAATTGGCCATGATTCCGCCTCCTTCATAGAGATAGATGTGGGAGTATTTGTGGCAAATGACCTCAGTTTGAATTCGAGTGTGTAGTCGAATAGCAATCTGATTGGTCATGGTGCCGGAAGGACAGAAAAGTCCAGCCTCCATTCCAAAAAGTTGGGCGGCTTTTTCCTCCAAGGCATTGACTGTCGGATCTTCTCCAAACACATCATCGCCCACCGGGGCATTAAACATGGCTTCTTTCATTCCCAGTGTAGGCCGGGTGACGGTATCGCTTCTTAAATCAATAATCATCGGGTGAAATACTTTGCTTTTGAACTGTTGTTAGGAACTAAGGCCTGAATGGCTGCCGCAGCCTCTATGGGTCGGTCGGTGGCCAAAATATCGGCTCCATTTTGGATAAAACTGGCATACAATTGATCTCCCCGGGCCTCTGCACTTTGATCCAGGTTACCCAATACTCCCAAAATGGTGAAAACACCCCGGTCGTGAAGAGCTTTGTTAAACTCGGGAGTTCTCTCTGCCAATCCGGTAAAAGCAATCACCCGATCCCAGGGAATGCCGGTTTCCTCCAGCCTTTGGATTTCCTCCTCGTTTCGGATAGTCACCGAAAGCATCAATTCAGGAGCGAGTGAGTTCAGCTTTTTGGCAGCGGGAAAAGTGTAGGAAATCAATGCCGCGTAGGCTTCGCTTTCCGTTTCCCTCACTTCTTCCACCACTTTCTCAAAAGGTACCGAGCGCTTGATGTCTACGGTGAGAAGGGCTTTTCCCTTGGACCAAAGCAAGGCTTCCTTCAAAGTGGGGATTTTGAATTCTGTCAGATTCCCATCATTGTCCTCCAAGAAGAGGCTTTGGAGGTATTCAAAAGTGACCTCATTGACTTTTCCGGTTCCGTTGGTGGTTCGGTCTAGGTCGTCGTCATGCATGAGAACCAAAACCGAATCCAAAGTCATGGCTACATCCAGCTCAATGACTGCAGGGGTGTATTTTAGGACGTTGTCAAAGGTCTCGATGGCATTTTCGGGAAAGCCTGGATAGGGTCCTCCTCGGTGGGCAGACACGAGGGGAATGCGGTCGGAAGCCCAATTGTAAAAGTCACGCGTCTCATCCAGATCGAATAAGCGGATTGCATGGGAGGCGGTTTCGGCTAAGGCTAGCTGCTCCTGCTTTGCTTGAGGGCTTTTGCAGGCAAAAATGAGAATTGAAAACAGAAAGAGAAAGGTCAAACCTCGGGTAGATCTCATAGGGTTCTTTTATTTTCTGCTAAATAGGAAGAAAGGAAGGGATAATAAAAATTGATTTTTTCAAATGGTGTATAGGAATTATCCCAGCAGCTTTCGCAAAAGTGGGATTTTGGCTTTTAGAATTGCCCGTTTTTCTCCAATTTCAAGGCACAATTCACCCTGAAATCCCCTGATTCTTTTGAATAGTACGAATCCAAGGAGCCTTTTCCTGTCAATGGTCCTTTTTGCCTTGACCTTTTGTCCTGCGCTATCTCAGGTAGCGCGGATGGATAGCCTCAAGCAGGTGCTTCAGAAAGGTGACTTGGAGGATACAGTTCGTGTAGCTCTCCTAATTGAACTCTGCGAGGCAAGCACCTTTATGGAGGAACAGGGAGGAAAGTATTTTGCAGAACAAGCGTTGGAGATTTCCACTCGGATCAACTATCCATTAGGGATGGGGCTGGCCAATAACTCCATCGGTGCCTACTACCTGCAAGTGGGAGATTTGGAAAAGGCGCTCTCTTTTGTCCTTGAGGCTGAGCGGGTATACCTTGAAGCTGGTGGGTTTGGAAAAAACCTTCTCGCGGTGTACAACAATCTTGGCATCATTTACAACCGAACAGGTGATACCCGTAAGGCGATTTCTGTGTATAAGAACGCTATTCAACTTGCCGAAAGGGAAAAAATGCTTCAAAGTCAGGCGATTTTGTACAATAACCTAGGGTCTGCTTACGACAAGCTTCAGGTTTATGACAGCGCACTTTGGGCCTTTGGCCGGGTGGAAGAAGTCAGTAGGGAAGGAGGAATTGAGGTAGGCATTATGATGGCAAAAAGCAATCTGGGCTCAGTTTATTTTTCTTTGGGAGATTTGCCCCGCTCGGAAGAGGAGTATCTCACTGGACTGAAAATCGCCGAAGAGGGACAATACACGAGGAATATCGCCACTATCCTCTTGGGCTTGGCGGATGTGTATGCCGGGCAAAATCAACTCAGGGAATCGGAAGCTTACTATCAGCGAGGAATCAAAATAGCCGAGGAGATTCAGGCCTTGCCCTTAATTCAGGACGGGTACGAGGGCTTGGCTCAGGTGCAGGAGAAAAGCGGAAAACTAGCCTTGGCTTTGGATTCCTTCCGGAAGTGGCAGCAGGCCAAGGACAGTATTTTTTCATTGGAAAAAGCTCAAACACTGGAGGAGCTTAAAGTGAGATATGAATCGGAAAAGAAAGAATCGGAAATCCTCGCTCTTTCCCAACAAAATGAAATTCAAAGCCTGGAACTGACCCAGAAGAATCAGTTGCTCTGGTTTGGCGGGATAGGAGTACTTCTTATCGCAGGTTTGGGATATAGCTATTACCAACGGAAAAAGCTTAAATCCGAAGCCCAGATGGCGGAGTTGGAGCAGCGGTTTCTCCGCTCTCAACTCAATCCCCACTTCATCTTCAATGCTCTTTCATCCATCCAAAACTTTATGCTCAAATCCGAGGGGGCATTGGCTTCCCGGTATTTGGGGAAGTTTTCCAAGCTGATGCGCCAAGTATTGGAAAATTCCCGAGAGGAATACATCCTACTCGAGGAGGAAATACGCATGCTGGAAAATTACTTGGAGATCCAAAAGATTCTTCTGCAAAAGGAATTTGACTATTCGATCGAGTGCTTGGGGGCCTTGGATTCCGGGCAGATATCCATTCCTCCTATGTTTGTGCAGCCTTTTTTGGAAAATGCCATTCAGCACGGATTGAAGGAGACCGGAGGGAAAATTGAAGTGGAGTTTAGCCTTGCCGGGGAGTATGTGGAGATTATTGTCAAAGACAATGGCGTGGGAATCCTTTCTGCTTTCCAAGCAAAAGAAAGCCATCGCTCCCTAGCCACTTCCATCATCAGGGAACGGATAGACAACTACAATAGGAAGCTGAAAAATCAAATTCAGCTCAATCTATTGGATCGATCCGAACGTAAAGAGCAGGGAACAGAAGTCCAGCTTTTGGTTCCTTATTTATCAAACTGACTCGCAGATGAAAGCCATAATCATAGATGACCAGTCCCACATCCGGGGAAATCTCAAATTGCTTCTTCGGGAATTTACTCCTGAGGTAGAGGTGGTGGCAGAAGCTGACGGTGTCAGGTCCGGGTTGGAATGCCTGAAAGAAAATCCGGCCGATCTGGTTTTTTTGGATATCGAGATGGCTGATGGTACCGGGTTTGATTTACTCAATCTGATAAAGAAGCGGACATTCCGGGTCATTTTTGTGACCGGGCATGAAGGGTATGCCATCCGGGCCTTTCGGGTCTCGGCGATAGACTACCTTCTCAAGCCAGTAGATCCGGATGATTTGGTGGAGGCAGTGGCCAAAGCAAAAAACCAAAAGCCCATTGAGGATTTTCAGGTAGAAGAGGCGATGCTTGCCCAAAAGGAGGAAAAAGTAAGACAGCTGGTGCTTTCCGATGCCGAAAATGTCTATCGGGTACAGGTGGAGGAAATCATCCGCTGCCAGTCTGAGGACAATTACACCCGGTTTTTTCTCTCTGACGGAAGAAAATTGCTGATTTCCAAGACCCTGAAGGAGTTTGCGGAGCTGTTGGAGAAATCCGGGTTTTTCCGATGCCATCAGTCCCATCTGATCAATTTGGCCTTTTTTGACCACTTGGATAAGCGGGATGGTGGGACAATTTATCTTAAAGACGGAAGCCCGGTACCTTTGGCCACCCGCAAAAAAGAGCAATTGCTTCAGGCCCTTCGCGAGGCCTGATTTTCAGATTCTATCCCGTAGTATTCACTTTCTCAAGATATCCCCGCAAATTCTCATTTGGCAGAATTGAGGTGATTTTTAGGGCTATTTTTGAAACATCAATAAAGGATAGCAGATGGACATGGCTCTCAAAACTTTCTTCAAACAGGTTATTTGGTTGGGGTTCTATTTGGCCATCGTGTTTTCCTTAAACCACTTTTTCCATCTTTTTTTCTGACAGCAAAACTGCATCAAACAGGGGTGTATTGGGCAGATTTTTTAACCTGATCTTTTTATTCCTTTTTCTGTTCCTTTCGGAAAAAGGCATCCAATCCACTCTTTCTTTTTTCAAAAATTTCTTCCATATCCGACAGTTCCAGATTGAGTGCTTTGGTGGATATCTGAATTTCTACCAAGGAGATCCCCAAGGACACCAAAAGAGAAATCATACTCGCCACAAAAACCCAATTGGCTGCTGCGGTATATCCCTGAAAGAGCAAAAACATACAGATTACGCACATCAGAAAGCTGAATACCCCAAAAAGCTGCATGTTTTTGATGAGTGTTAATCTTCTTCGAAGGTTGTGAATCTGCTCCACGATGATTTCCTGATCGGGTTCCTTGAGGTAGTTTTTATGCAGCCCTCGAATCAGGGTGGCGATGGCTAAAAACCGGTTGGTAAATGCCAGCATCAGCAAAGTGATGGCAGAAAAAAGCAGGGCAGGAGTGGAGAGTTGGAGTTCCATAGAATTAAGAAAGTGCTTTCAGGAGGGGTAAGTTCAGAAAAAGGGATGAAAAAAGCCTGCTCTTTTCAAAGCAGGCTGAATATGAATTTCATTTTTCCTTATGCTACTTCTCCCAGCACGACGAGTTTTTCTAATGTCGGAGACTGAGACCCGCCTTTCGGTTCGATGGTGATTGCAAAAGCACCCGCTTCTGCCACGGCTTGCATTTGTTGAAGCGTAAATTTTTCACCCGGATTCACTAGACCGATTCCGACAGGACCATCTTTTCCGATCGCCCAAAGCTGATAGTCAAATTCAGCAGATAGTGAATTCAAGTTATTCACAGCTACGAAGACTTCCTGTGCCTTTTGATCCCAGAAGACATCTACTTTGGCGTCTTTTTGCATGGGAAGGGCTTCCCCTTTCATTTCCACTCTTCGGAAATCACCAGCTACCAGGCGGTCCAAACGGGAATCGGTCTCCTCGTATTGAAGCTTGACTTGGTTCAGATTTTCGGCCAATACCTGCTGGTCTTGAAGGAGCGCAGTGAATTTCTGATCTGTTTCGTAGAATTTGCCTGCAAAGTAAATCGCAGCTGCACTGGCTAGAATTGCTACCAAGGATGCTGCTACTGCAAAGGACTTCCAAGGGCTAAGCTTGACAACCTTGGTCTCAACAGGTGCAGGATTTGGCATTGGAGCTGCTTTCGGAGCCTCTTCTTCCTTGAAATCTTCTTCCAGGGAAGCGAAGATTTTCTTTTTGACTTGAGCTGAAGGAAATTTTCCTGTCAGGTTGTCAAATGCAAACATAGCCTCTTCCAAAGCATCCAGTTCCTGCTGGATTTCCGGATGGGCTTTGGCCATAGCGATCACTTCCTCTCGCTCACGCTCGGTCAACTCTCCCAGCAGGAAGAGCTCCAGTTTGCCTGATTCGATGTATTCTTGGATGTTCACGCTAGATTTTTTCTAAATTCTTCTTCAATACTTGTAATGCTGCCCGGACTCGGGATTTAACCGTGCCGAGAGGGATGTCAAATTCTTCCGAGATTTCCGAGTGGGTATAGCCTTGGAAGTAAATATACTCGATTATAAACTTTTGATCGGCAGTGAGTTGGTTCATCAATTCCCTCACGCCAATTCCTTCTACATGCTCCAAGGTTCCTGACTGACTTTCGATTCCAAATACGAAGTCATCAATGGCATTGGTTTTTCCGGTTTGGGAAATTTCTTTGGATCTAAGTTTATCAATGGCGGAATTCCTGCAAATATTGGCCATCCAGGTGTATAAGCGGCCTTTGGACTCTTCGTAGGAGTCAATCTTTCTCGTGATTTTGATAAAGGAATCGTGAAAAACCTCCTCGGCAATATCGTGGTCGGAGATGATTCGAAGAATTACCCCCATGAGGGCACGGGAATACTTTTCGTAGAGGTATTCAGTAGTCTGCCGGTTTCGTGCCCTTAGGCCTGCTATGATTTCTTCTTCCTGCAAAAGTTGGTCAATTGTGATGTTAAAGCGTTAAAAGTAAAACACCGGGCCAAATGTTTGGTCCCGGTGTCTGATTATTTTCAAAATATTATCAAATCAAAGGTGAATCACCTCATCATACGCTGCTGCCGCTGCCTCCATCACGGCTTCTGACATGGTCGGGTGAGGGTGGACTGTCTTGATTAGCTCATGACCGGTGGTTTCCAGTTTGCGGATAGCCACGATTTCAGCAATCATCTCAGTGACATTGGCACCGATCATATGTGCGCCAAGCAACTCTCCGTACTTCTTGTCGAATACCAGCTTCACAAAGCCGTCCTTTGCTCCGGCTGCTGAAGCTTTACCTGAAGCCGAGAAAGGAAACTTGCCCACGCGAACTTCATATCCTGCCTCTTTTGCTTTGGATTCGGTATAGCCCACAGAGGCGATCTCCGGAGAGCAATAGGTACATCCAGGGATGTTTTTGTAATCCAGAGGCTCAGGATGATGGCCTGCGATTTTTTCCACACAGATGATGCCTTCAGCAGAAGCTACGTGCGCCAATGCTGGTCCGGGGACAACGTCTCCAATAGCATAGTAGCCCGGCATATTGGTCTGGTAGTAGTCATTGACTTGGATTTTGCCTTTGTCTACCAAAATTCCTACATCTTCAAGGCCGATATTCTCCAAATTGGAAACCACACCTGCAGCGGAAAGAACGATATCACATTCTAAAGTTTCCTCGCCTTTGGAAGTTTTTACGGTCACTTTGCATCCTTTTCCTTTGGTGTCTACTCCGGTGACTTCGGAGGAAGTCATGATTTTGATCCCGCTTTTCTTGTAGATTTTTTCCAAAGCTTTGGATACTTCCTCGTCCTCTACCGGTACAATTCGATCCATAAATTCTACGATCGTCACTTCTGTACCGATTGCATTGTAGAAGTAAGCAAACTCAACTCCGATGGCTCCGGAACCTACCACCACCATTTTCTTGGGTTGGTTTTCCAAAGTCATCGCTTTGCGATAGCCGATGATTTTTTCATTATCGATTTTCATCGAAGGCAACTCGCGTGCTCTTGCACCAGTGGCGATGATGATGTTGTCCGCAGAATAGACTGTTTTTTTACCCTCCTTATCTGCGACCTCGACTTTTTTGCCCGGCTGAACTTTCCCCCATCCTGCAATGACCTCGATTTTGTTTTTCTTCATCAAAAACTGCACGCCTTTGCTCATGCCATCGGCCACGTTTCGGCTTCTTTTCACCATTCCGGTAAAGTCTGCCTCAGCTTCTTTCACGGAAATCCCGTAGTCGGAAGCATGACTGATATATTCGAAGACCTGGGCACTTTTCAGCAAAGCCTTGGTAGGGATACAGCCCCAGTTGAGGCAGATTCCGCCTAGCTCTTCCGCTTCAATGATGGCGGTTTTCAATCCGAGTTGAGAAGCGCGAATAGCCGCCACGTATCCTCCCGGTCCGCTTCCCAGCACGATCAAGTCAAATTTTGTCGAAGACATATTTAAAATGGGTTTGATTACAAAATGAAACTGTGCAAAAATAGGCCTTTTGGGTTCAGAAAAAAACTCATTTTGAATGAGGTGAAGCAGGGTAAATGGGCTTGAAAAGGAAAGAAAACCAAATTCAAAGGAAAAATTTGGTCAAAAGAAAAGTTGACCGAGACTTCTTTCTGAAATTGTGGTTTTTGACATTTAAAATGCTGTGATTCAGTTTTTAAGAAGCTTGTGCAAGGTGAGAAAATCCAAAGTCCGGGCTTTTTTTCTAATTTTGACCAAACTTAATTTTGATCTTCATGGGATTACTTTCAGGAAAAACTGCCTTGGTCACCGGTGCCTCTAAAGGGATCGGACGGGCAATTGCCATCAGATTTGCGCAGGAAGGTGCAAACATAGCTTTTACCTATCTCTCCAGCGTGGAAAAAGGACAGGCACTCGAGACCGAATTGGCTGCTTTTGGGATAAAAGCCAAAGGCTATCGCTCAGACGCATCTGACTTCAAAGCTGCTGAGGAATTGGTCAATTCCGTAGTGGCGGACTTCGGAGCTTTGGATATTTTGGTGAATAATGCCGGGATCACCCGAGACAATTTGCTGATGAGAATGACTGAGGAATCTTGGGATGAAATCATGAACGTCAATCTCAAATCCTGCTTTAATACCGTAAAAGCGGCTACCCGCACCATGATGAAAGCCAAGTCTGGCTCGATCATCAACATGACCTCTGTGGTCGGTGCCAAAGGA
The DNA here is from genome assembly GCF_036245645.1 of Algoriphagus taiwanensis. Taxonomy (NCBI): domain Bacteria; kingdom Pseudomonadati; phylum Bacteroidota; class Cytophagia; order Cytophagales; family Cyclobacteriaceae; genus Algoriphagus; species Algoriphagus taiwanensis. The sequence goes on from NZ_BTPE01000011.1 coordinate 10,045, forward strand.
AATGCAGGTCAGGCCAACTATGCTGCTTCCAAAGCAGGAATCATCGGCTTTACCAAATCCGTGGCTTTGGAATTGGGTTCCAGAAATATCCGTTGCAATGCTGTAGCGCCCGGATTTATCGAAACAGAGATGACTGAAGTCCTGGATGAAAAGACGGTGCAGGGCTGGAGAGATGCGATCCCGATGAAGCGTGGAGGCAAGCCAGAAGAAATCGCTGATGTCTGTGTATTCCTAGGATCAGATATGAGTACTTATATCTCAGGACAGGTGATCCATGTGAATGGAGCGATGTATACTTGATTTATGATTTTAGAATAATGATTTACGAGCGGCTGGAGAGATTCAGCCGTTTTTTGTTTTTGTCCCACAGATTTGCACAGAAAAAGTCACAGATTTACCCAGAAAAAAAAGTCTTTAGCGTCTCTGTGAAAATCTGTTTTTTTTGATCTGTGGATATCTGTGGGAAAGAAAAAAGCTTCTTATCAGATCTTAAAAATTATCTTAATTCCATTTTCGATATTTTCCATCTTGCTTTCCGAAAAATCTCCCAATTCTCTCAAAAGAAGAGTTTTGGGTAAAGAAACCATTTTGTGAAGTTTTAAAACAGACGGAACGATTAATCCGGTTTCTTGCCATTCCGGCTCTGTTGGATTTATTTCAAGCTCTGTTTCTTCAAGCTGATCGCTGATTTTACTTGAAATAAATGCCACAACAACGTGTTCATATTTCCCAATGGGTTCGGATAGACAAAGAGCTGGGCGTACTTTTCAAGTAGAAAAATCTTCAAAGGGGAAAGGGACTAAAACGACTTTTCCTCTAATTTTTGAAAGGTTTTCCGTCTTTGATAGTGTAGACATTTTCTTCAGGCTCGTTTAAAAAGTCAAGCGAAGGATTGTTTGATAGGAATTTCAGATAATTCTTTTCTTCCATCTCCTCTTCTTCCGAAAGAATTAAAACTCTTACCGGAATCCCGGCTTTCAAACCGGTTGATTCTAAGGTAATGCTACCGTCAGATTTGGTAATAGTCTTAATTTCAATTGCTTTCATATTGCTAAATTTATTAAAAAGCTTTTGGAATAAACTTAAAATGTCTTTCAGGATTTTTGAAAACACCAAAGGTCAATCCCCGAACCGACTCAAATCAATCTTATAAAACTCATACTCGTCTTCCGACTTTTGCTCAGGTTTGTTGATGAAAAGTCCCTGAGAGGTGGAAAACAGGTTTTCAAATCGGGTTCCTGAGGGATAGATTATTTCAAGCTCTGCTTTGAGGTTCCAGTCTAGGTCATATACCAGCAATAAGTAGGTGACCTCATCCAGATACAGCCTTTTTCTTACATCTGTGATTTCTGGCTGGTTTCTTTTTTCCTTAAGCCGGACCAATCTGACGTAGGTGTTTGAGCCAATGTCACGAAAGAGGTGGGAATTGAGCGCTCCGTTTTCAGGCCTAATCCATCTGGCGCTTCTTGAGTCACCTTCAATTTTTTCAGGGAAATACTGGATTAAAGATTTAGAGTCAAGTTTTTTGCGAGTGATGATTTCACAGTTTTTGATTTGATACAAGGAATCTGAATAGGGAAACATAAGCCAAGATTTCTCTTGATCTACTAACCTTAAAAGTTTGCCTCCTATGGAAGAATTTTTGTATGATTCATCATATGGAGCTTTAAAATTTGACTTACAAAGTAAATTTCCCTCTAGATCGTAGGAACCAACCCAGGAGCCAAACTCCAAATCTAAACCGTCTTTTCCTTCTCGGAACCCCATAAAATTGAATGGATTGAAAGTGAACTCATATTGATTTTCAGAAATTTGATGTAACGCATCCCTGTTGTCAGGAAAGTATAAATATCCTTTTGGTTCATACAATTCAATATCTCTTTTGAAAGAGTTAACAAGCTTCTCATTTTGATAATAGTTTGTCATGCCAATGGAGTTGGTAACTGCAATTATTCCATTATCGAAAACTTTGGCAATTTCTGCCCCACCTTTAATCCCTTCTGGCCCTTCTTTTGGGATCTTAAAAGTTGAAATTTTTCTTCCTGTTTTTGGATCGAAGAAACTTATTATCTCGTTCCATTTGGTGTATAAAACCTCCTTATTTTGATAGGAAACTGATTCTTGAAATGATAAATAGCCAGACTCGGCATCTCTTTCAAAGCTCATTTCATCCACAATAAATTCTTCAAGATTACCCTGAAATGCTTCTTCTGAAGATTTGGATTTGCATGATATGATAAGAAGTATCAATAGGACTGGAAAGATTGATCTCATTTTTTCCGTTTAATTCAGTAGAAAAACTAAATGTATCTATTTTAAAGAATAAAAAAAAGCCCTTTGGTATTTCAAGGGGCTTCTTATTTGAATATTTATCGACTTAATCCTTTCCCAAAAACGGATATCTATAATCCTTAGGTGATACAAAGGTTTCCTTGATCGTGCGTGGAGATACCCAGCGAAGCAAATTGATCATCGAACCTGCCTTGTCATTGGTGCCGGAAGCTCTCGCTCCGCCAAATGGCTGCTGACCTACGACTGCACCAGTAGGTTTGTCGTTGATGTAGAAATTGCCGGCTGCGTTTCTAAGCTTTTGCGTAGCCAATTCAATTGCATAGCGGTCTTGGGAGAATACCGCTCCGGTCAATGCATAGGGGGAAGTCTGATCTACTAATTCCAGAACGGTCTCAAAATGCTCGGCATTGTACACGTAAATGGTCAGTACCGGACCGAAGATTTCCTCACACATGGTGGTGTACATCGGGTCTTGAACCAAAAGAACTGTAGGTTCGATGAAGTAGCCTTTTGACTTGTCAAAATTACCTCCTGCGATCACCTCTACTCCTGGAGCAGATTTCGCTTGGGTGATGTAATTGGAGATTTTGTCAAAGGCCTTTTCGTCGATGACTGCATTGATGAAGTTGGTGAAGTCCTCTGTTCCTCCCATTTTCATAGAAGCCAAATCCTCCAGCATGTACTTTTTCACATCCTCCCAAAGGTTGGATGGGATGTAAGCACGGGATGCGGCGGAGCATTTTTGTCCTTGGTATTCAAAAGCACCTCTTACCAATCCTACCGCTACGGCTTTTGCGTCAGCAGATTTATGGGCTAGGACAAAATCCTTTCCTCCGGTTTCCCCGACGATTCTTGGATAAGATTTATAAAGCTTGATGTTTTCACCGATAGTTTTCCAGATGTGCTGGAATACCCCGGTGGAACCTGTAAAGTGAATTCCTGCGAAGTCAGGATGCTTGAAGATCACATCTCCGGCAGTTGGGCCATCCACGTAAACCAGATTGATGACCCCATCAGGCACGCCCGCTTCTTTGAATACTTCCATCAAGACATTTGCAGAATAGATCTGGGTGTAGGCAGGTTTCCAAACGATGGTATTTCCCATCATCGCAGCCGAAGTAGGCAAGTTGCCGGCAATGGCAGTGAAGTTGAAAGGAGTCAAAGCGAAAACGAATCCTTCCAAAGGTCTTTGCTCCACGCGATTCCATACCCCGTTTCCGGATACCGGAGGCTGCTGAGCATAGATTTCTGTCATGTATTTGACATTGAAGCGAAGGAAATCGATAAACTCACAAGCGGAGTCGATTTCTGCCTGGAAAGCATTCTTGGACTGGCCAAGCATGGTGGCTGCATTGATTTTGGCGCGATAAGGGCCTGCCAAAAGGTCTGCAGCTTTCAGGAAAATGGCAGCGCGCTGTTCCCATTCCAGATTTTCCCAAGCTTCTTTTGCTCCCAAAGCCGCATTGATCGCCTGCTCTACATGAGAGGCGTCGCCTTCATGGAAGTGACCCAAAATGTGCTTATGGTCATGAGGAGGAGACATCGGCCGCGTTTTGCCAGTTCGTACTTCCTCACTTCCGATGCACATCGGTACGTCGATTTGCTTGGATCTGAGCTCAGCCAGCATGGCTTGGAGTTCTTTTCGCTCTGGGCTACCCGGAGCATATGATTTTACCGGCTCATTGACGGGAGTCGGCACGTTGAAAAATCCCTTTAACATGATATTTGGTGTTTATTTGATTTCTGAGAGGTCAAAGATAAGTCTTCCTGTCCGAATGGGCAGTGATTTCACTTACAAAAGCGACTCTAATTCTTTGAGATGTCGGATCTCAAAGGTGGGTTTCAGTTCTATACTTTTTCCATCAGGATTAAAGAAAACCTGATCAATTTCGGCCCTTTGCGCTCCAAGAATATCCGAATTGGGATTGTCTCCGATCATCAGACAAAACTCAGGCTGTGTACTCAGCTTTTCCAAAGCGTAATGAAAAATTCGTGGATCGGGCTTTTTATGCCCGGTAGTTTCGGAAGTCACGACGAGGTCGAAATAAATGTCCAGTCCTGAAGACTTCATCTTTTTGGCTTGGGATTCATTGAATCCATTGGTGATCACATGGATTTGGTATTTCTCTCGAAGGTAAGTCAGGATTTCTTTGGAGTAGGGGAATACATGGGGCTTGGAGGAGGTTCGGTGCATAAAATCCTCCTCAAATTCCTGTGGAATGGCATCAGCCCTTCCTCCGGCATGATTAAATATTCTGGGGAAGCGCTCTTTTCTCAGATTGTGTTTGTCGATTTTACCCACATTGTACCAGTCCCAAAGCTGGAAATTGACTGCATGGAAGGCCTCAAAGAATTTTTCGAAGGTAGGGATTCCCAAATCCTGAAGACCGTAAATCTGATAGAGTTCGGTAAGGGATTCGGTGACATTGCGATCGTAGTCCCATAGGGTATGGTCCAGATCGAAGAAGAGGTGTTGGTACGTTTTCAAGTTAATTTCAGCGTCGGTATGGGTTATTCTGGATTTTGTTGATTGCCAGCTCACGGTTGGATTTCAGGATTTCGAACGTTTCCTGATCTTTAATCAAGCTGGGGTCCTTTTGGATAAACTTGAAAATCTGCTGAATGATTTCAAGATATTCTTCCAGGATGTAATAAAACATCCATTGATCTACTCTCCGACTGCCCAAAAGCCCGGCATTTTTAAGAGCAATTAGGTGACGGCTGGTTTTGGTTTGGGTGAAATCCAGGATATGTTCCAAATCAGAAATGCTCAATTCTTTGTTAAGCATAAGCAAATGGATCATTCTTACCCGTGGTTCTTCGGAAAGTGCCTTAAAAATTCGCAATCCGTAGGTCAAACTGATATTTTTGAGTCTCATTTGTAAGTTTTAACTTGCCGAGGGGTGTAAAATTAAAATTTAGGCCGAAATTGGGCCTAGTAAATAGGCTGAGGTCTACGGACTAATTTGATTTAATATTCGTGAAAATAACCTACATTCTTTCTTTTGCTTTGGTTTTGGGTTTTTGCAGCCTGTTTCAAAGTGCTTTTGCCCAGGATGACCGGGACAAAAAAGTAATCCAGCTTTCAGGTATTATTCTTAATGCAGATAGTACCGATGCAGTTCCGGGAGTAAATATTTATGTGCCAAAAAAAGGGAGAGGTACTGTCTCAGGTCGATTTGGCTACTTTTCCATGCCGGTACTTGAAGGTGACAGTGTAGTGTTCAGTTTTATCGGATTGAGGAAGCAGACTTTCAAAGTGCCTGATGGGTTTGAAAATGACCGTATCAGTTTGATTTTGACGATGGAAGTGGATGAAATAGCTCTTGCGGAGATCGAAGTCATGCCATATCCAACCGAGGAAGAATTTAAAAAAGCCGTCGTAGCCATGAATGTGGTTGACCCGATGTCCATCAGTAGGTCCAATATGAGTCCGGAAATGCTCCTCCGATGGGCGGAGACCATGCCTGCCTCAGGCAATGAAAATTTCCGCTATTTCCAGCAAGGGCAAATGCTCCAAAATCAGGATTTGTACGGCCCCAGACCGCTTCGAATTCTCGATCCATTTGCCTGGTCTCAGTTTATCCGCTCTATCAAACGTGGAGACTTGAAGAGTAAATAGGCCTTTTTCTGACTTTCTTTTCTGATAGTCAATAAATCCTTGACAAAGATTTGGTGCATTTTATATAAAACAATATCTTTGTGCCTCATTTGAAAAAGGGCAAAGAAAACTAGCTATAGCATGAAAAAAGATATTCATCCAAACTACAGAGATGTAGTATTTTACGACACCTCAAGCGAGTTTAAGTTTTTGACCAAATCCACAATCGAAACCAGTGAGACAATCGAGTGGACTGACGGCAAAACTTATCCAGTCTACAAAATCGAAGTGAGCTCTGAATCTCATCCTTTCTACACCGGTAAGAAAATGCTTCTTGATACCGCTGGTCGAGTGGAGAAATTCAACAAGAGATACGCAAAGAAGTAATTCCAAGTCCTACTTGGTAAAAAGTCTCCCGGAGCATGGATTCTGGGAGACTTTTTTATTTTTGTCCCATGAAGCAAATCCTTTTGTTTGACGATCCTGCCATCCGGGGTTCACTTTTGCCTTTCACTTTTACCCGCCCTGTTGCAGAAATCCGGGTAGGAATTCTGAAAATTTCCGAAAAGTGGGAGAAAATCAGCGGCAATCCTGTCTCTTTTCTTACCCAACCCTATTTGGATAAGAAGTTTCCGCGAACTGAAGGTGATCATCTGGCGATCAATGCTGGGTTTCTTCCCTCAAAAGAACTGATTCAATCGCTAAAAAAGCTGGATTCGGATGAAGCCTTGTTTTTGGGGAAGATACCTGTGGCTGCCTATATCGGTGAAACAGAAAAAAATCTTTCTTTTTTCTCCAACAAGAAACCCGTTCAGCTGGATTTTCAGCCCACTTTCATTCAGCATACTTGGGATATCTTCCGGTTCAATGGGGAAGCCATTCGCTCCGATTTTGGCTTATTGACAGCGGGCCGGACAAGTCAAGCAATCACTGATCCGCATACCATTGTTTACTCTCCGGAAAACATCTTTTTGGAGGAAGGGGTGAAAATCAAAGCCGCCGTTCTAAATGCAGAAGGTGGGCCGATTTACTTGGGAAAGAATTCCGAAGTTCAGGAAGGTTCTTTGATTCGTGGTCCTTTTGCCTTGGGTGAGGGCTCTACAGTGAATATGGGAGCAAAACTCAGAGGTGATACCACGGTAGGACCCTATTCTAAAGTGGGAGGTGAGATTTCCAATTCGGTCATTTTTGGTTATTCCAATAAAGGTCACGAAGGCTTTTTGGGCAATTCTGTCATTGGGGAGTGGTGCAATCTCGGCGCAGATACCAATACCTCCAATTTGAAAAACAACTATGCTCCGGTCAAACTTTGGGACTATACCAAGGGAGGCTTTGCCAACACCGGACTCCAATTTTGCGGTCTGATGATGGGAGACCATAGCAAGTGCGGGATCAATACCATGTTCAATACCGGAACTGTGGTCGGCGTAGGCGCCAATATATTCGGAGACGGATTTCCAAGAAATTTCATTCCATCATTCTCCTGGGGTGGTGCAGCCGGATTCTCGACCTTTAGTTTTGCAAAGTTTGTGGAAGCGGCCCGGGTCGTGTTTTCCCGAAGGTCCAAGGAATGGGATGCCACTGAGCAGGAAATTCTGGAGCAGGTTTTTGAATTGACCAGAAACTACCGGATTTGGGATAAAACTACCTGACAGACTATGCAATTTGCCGAAATTCCTGGCTTGCCAGAGACCAAAGAGAAGCTTATCAATGCTGTCAAACTCAATCATTTGGCGCATGCCCTCTTGTTTCATGGTCCTGAAGGCTCCGCCAATCTTACTTTGGCTTTGGCTTTGGCCACCTATCTCTTTTGCGAAAATCCCGGAGAATCCGATTCCTGTGGTACCTGTAGTGCCTGTCAGCGGATGAAAAAGCTGATTCTTCCGGATATGAATTTTGCTTTTCCAGAGGTCGGAAAAGACAAAGACGAAGACAAAAAAGACGAGGAGGAAGACAAGCCGGATACTATTACCCGATGGAGGGAGTTTGTACAGAAGCACCCATACGGCTCCATTCATGATTTTATTTACTTTTTGGGTTTTGAGAAAAAGCAGCTTAATATTTCCAGGGCAGCAGGAAGGCGTATTATTCAGACTCTTTCATTGATGTCCTTTGAGGGCGGGTACAAAATCATGCTGATCTGGGCTCCGGAGTATATGCATCCTTCTGCTGCCAACTCCTTGTTGAAAATACTGGAAGAGCCACCCGCCAAGACCATATTTATTTTGGTCACGGCGCAGGCGGATCAGTTGCTGACGACCATTCTTTCCCGTACCCAAAAAATCCTTGTGCGCGCCTTTACAGATGAGGAAATCAAAGCCTATTTGGTTGATCAAGGGCTCTGTGACCCCAAATCCGCTGAGCAGATTGCTATGCTGGCTGATGGAAATCTGGGAGAAGCATTTCGGCTTTTGGCCAATACAGAAGATCATGCTGTTCGGGAAATCCGGGACTGGTTCCGCCTATGCGCCAGCAAAAACATGAAAGAGATCTTTGCGCTATCAGATCATTTTCACAAGAGGGACAAAGAAGCCCAAAAATCCATGATGCTGGCCGGATTGAACGTGACAAGGGAGATTATGCTAAAAAATCTGGATGTAGATCAATTGCTTCGGACCACTGAAGAAGATCTGGACTTTATCTCCAAAATCAGTAAAAGAGTCTTGACCGAAGATCATGCTGAGCAGATGTATGAGGCGTTTAACCAGGCTCATTACCACCTTGAGCGAAACGGAAATGCCAAGATGATTTTCACGGATCTTTCTATGGACTTGCTCCTGCTCATGGCCAAATCCTAACCTATGGACCAGCGCATAATCGGACGGAAAGAAAAAATAAGTCTCCCCAAACTGGGATTGAACCTAGTCTGGGCCAAGATCGATACAGGTGCTTATACCAGCAGTCTTCATGCAGAAGAAATTCGTGAAGAGGAGGTGGATGGAAAAAAAGTTCTCAAATTTCAGATCCTGATGCCAGCCCATGAGAAGTTTACCGGAAAGACTCTGACTTTTGAAAAATACAGGGAAAAGAAAGTCAAAAATTCTTTCGGTCAGGCAGAAATCAGATATTTGATAGAAACTGAAATTAGCCTCGCAGGAGAAAAATTCATGGCGGAGTTTACACTATCTGATCGCTCTACCATGAAAAATTCCATTCTGCTGGGACGAAAAATTCTTACCGGGAGATTTCTGGTAGATGTATCCAAGACCAATTTGGGAAAACCCTATCGCAGCAAAAAATGAAGATTGCCATCCTATCCAGAAATCCCAGGCTCTATTCCACCAAAAGGCTTTTTGAAGAGATCAAGAAGGCTGGGCATGAGGCTTTGATCGTAGATCACAGCCTCTGTGATTTGATCATTGAGCAAAATGGTCCTTCGATCTTTTACAAGGGGCAGCCTTTGGAAGGGATTGATGCAATCATACCCCGCATCGGTGCTTCTGTTACCTTTTATGGAACGGCAGTTGTACGTCAATTTGAGCTGATGGGGGCATTTTCGGCAGTTACTTCTCAGGCGATTGTCCGAAGTAGAGATAAATTGAGAAGCTTGCAGATTCTTTCTAAAAATGGCTTGGGTATGCCCAAAACAGCCTTTACCAATTTTTCCAAAGGAGGAGAAAAACAGCTTATCGGTCAGGTAGGAGGGGCTCCGGTCATCATCAAACTTTTGGAAGGTACGCAGGGGCTTGGGGTAGTTTTGGCAGAAACCAAAAAAGCAGCACAGTCAGTAGTCGAAGCTTTTCACGGACTGAAAGCCCGAATTATCGTGCAGGAATACATCAAAGAGGCCAAAGGGGCAGATATCAGAGCCTTTGTGGTCCACGGCAAAGTAGTCGGGGCTATGAAGCGTCAGGGTGCTGAGGGTGAGTTTCGCTCCAATCTTCACCGGGGTGGAGTAGCCACTGTAATCAAATTAAGCCGAGCCGAAAAGCAGGCAGCCCTCAATGCGGCCAAAGCTCTGGGCTTGGATGTAGCGGGAGTGGACTTGCTTCAGTCAGACCGAGGCCCTTTAATTTTGGAAGTGAACAGTTCACCGGGATTGCAGGGAATAGAAAGTGCCACCGGAGTCAATGTGGCGGGAGAAATTATCAAATACGTGGAGGCGGGAGTCCGAAAGATGCCTACCTTAAAAAGAGACAAAAATCAATGAGTTATAAAGTAAAAATCGGAACCAGAGGAAGTAAACTGGCTCTATGGCAGGCCTATCATGTAGAGGACCTGCTGCAGCAGGCCGGGATGGAGACCGAGATTGTGCTGATCGACACCAAAGGGGATCAAGTCTTGGATGTTTCCATTGCCAAAATCGGGAGCAAGGGAGTTTTTACCCAGGAATTGGAAGATCAGCTCATGGACGGGAGGATTGATATTGCGGTCCACTCGGCCAAGGATATGCAATCCAGATTGGATGAGGCTTTTGAGTTGATCGCTTTTACGGAGCGGGAGCAGGTCAATGATGTGTTGCTGTCCAATGACAAAGAGATCAGTCTCTCTTCTACCGAAAAACCTCTGGTTATTGGCACTTCTTCGACACGCAGAGTAGCGACTTTGAAGCATTTTTATCCCCACGTGAAAACAGTGGAGGTCAGGGGAAATCTTCAAACCCGTATCAGAAAGATGGAGGAAGGACTTTGTGATGCTTTGTTGTTGGCTTTTGCAGGAGTTCACCGGATGGGATATGATGATCAAATAGCGCAGTTGTTGAGTTTGGAGGAGTTTATTCCGGCTGTGGGACAGGGTTCAGTGGCCATTGAATCTGCCAAATCTTTGAATCCCGAAATCAGGGAAAAAATTATCCAAGCATGTAATCATTCGGAGACAGAAGCCCAGCTTCGGGCAGAACGCGCCTATCTCAGAGTCTTGGAAGGGGGATGCAGTATTCCTGTTTTTGCTTTAGCTTCGGTAAGTGGAGAAAAGCTAAGCTTAGACGGTGGCATCATCAGTTTGGATGGGAAGCAAAGAATTCGTCTCTCCGTTTCCGGTGATAAAAATGACCCGGAGAGTCTCGGGGAGCAACTCGCTGAACAGGTTCTCCAAGCGGGAGGAAAAGAAATTTTGGAAGAGATTAAAAAAACAATTCGCTGATATGAGAATCCATTTTAGAGGGCTTGCTCTTATCCTGGTTCTGTTGAGCTTTGCCGCTTGCGGACAAAACAAGGACTATTTGGTCACTATCGAGACCAGGCATGGGGATATCAAGGCCATTCTTTTTGATGATACTCCGGAGCACAAGAGCAACTTTATCGCTCTAGCTGAGGCAGGAAGGTTTGATTCGACTCAGTTTCACCGAATCATCCAAAACTTCATGGTGCAGGGAGGAGATGTCTTTGGCAAAGAGGGATTGCCAGCCCAAGAGTGGCCTACGCTTCCTGCTGAGATTCGTACCAATCATATCCATACCAAAGGCATGATTGCCGCAGCAAGGCAGGGAGACAACATCAATCCCCAAAAGAGGAGTAACGGGTCCCAGTTTTATATTGTAGATGGAAGGACCTATGAGGAGCAGGAGCTGACTACGGATTTTCCAGCTTTGCAAAAAGCGGTATTCCAGTATATGCAATTGGGTTCTGCTCAAGATCTCAAGCAGGAATACACCCGGCTTTATGAAGAGCAAAAATTTGACAGTTTGACCAATTTATTGCTTTCCAAGCGGGATGAAATCGCCGAAACTTTGAAAATTAAGCTGACCAAAGATTACACTCAGGAACAAATTCAAGCTTATGCAGAGATCGGGGGCGCTCCTCACTTGGATTTTGAATACACGGTTTTTGGACAGGTGCTTTCGGGATTGGATGTTGTGGATAAAATTGCCGCGGAACCTACCACCCGAGAAATGCCCAACACCCCAGTCTATATGAAGGTGACGGTAGAAAAAGTTTCTAAAAAGAAGATCGAAAAAGAATTTGGCTATGTCTACCCCGAATCCAAGTAAACCCAAAATCCTGATTACAGGCGCCAATGGGCTTTTGGGACAGAAATTAGTGGACCAATTGGTCACTCAGGGAAATTTTGAGGTAATCGCCACCGGAAGGGGGCCATCCCGGCTTTCAGGTGAAGGATTTCACTATCAGGTCATGGATATTGAAAACAAGTCTGACGTCGAGTCAGTAATTGGAAACTTAAAACCCGATGTCCTGATCCACGGAGCTGCCATGACCCATGTGGATGAATGTGAGCTGAATCAGGAGGCTTGCTTTCGTGCCAATGTCACTGCCACGCGATATTTGGTCTCAGCGGCTGAAAAGGTGAAAGCACATTTTATATTTGTTTCCACTGACTTCATCTTTTCCGGAGAAGACGGAATGAATCCCTACGATGAAAACGCCTCCCCTGACCCGGTGAATTACTACGGTCTGACCAAGCTCGAAGGAGAAGAATTGGTAAAGAACTCTTCCCTGTCATGGGCCATTGCTCGAACTGTATTGGTCTATGGAATCGCTCCGGGATTGAGCAGAAGCAATATCATTCTATGGGTAAAATCATCTCTGGAGCAGGGTAAGGAAATTCAGGTGGTGGATGATCAAGTTCGGACTCCTACCTTGGCTGAGGACCTTGCGGCTGGATGTATTTTGATAGCGGAGAAGCATGCCACCGGGATTTTCAATATCTCAGGAGGGGAATTGTTGACACCCTATGATATGGCTATCCAAACGGCAGATTTTTTTGGATTGGATAAAAGTCTCATCAATAGAACGGACTCCACCCGGTTTACTCAGCCGGCAAAAAGACCCATGAAAACAGGGTTTATTATCGATAAAGCAAGAAAACAACTGGGTTTTGAGCCCAAAACTTTCCAAGCGGGAATAGGTATTTTAGCAAAACAAATTATCTTAGCCCGCTCTTAAAAAGCAGTTTATACCCTTAATTTAACTTTAGCATTATCTATGGCAGTAAGTTCTAATTCAGAGGACAGAGGTCAATTTGGATCCAGTCTCGGATTTATTATGGCGGCGGCCGGCTCCGCTGTAGGCTTGGGAAATATTTGGAGATTTCCTTACCTCACGGGAGAAAACGGTGGTGGAGCCTTTGTCTTTGTGTACATTCTCTGTGTGCTCTTTATCGGATTACCTCTGCTTTTCAATGAAATTGCCTTAGGTAGAAAGTCCGGAAAAAACCCAATCGGTGCCATCCGTGAGACCGGAGGAAACAAATTCTGGCAGCTTGCCGGGGTCCTTTGCGTGTTGGTTTGTTTTTTCGTGTTCAGCTACTATTCTGTAATTGCAGGCTGGACCGTAGGCTATATCGTGACTGAAATCATCAATATTCCAGTTGATTTCGAAGAGTTTGTAGAAACACCTCTTTACGTGATTCCCCTGACTTTCCTCTTCATCTTAATGACCATTTTGATCGTTTTGGGAGGTGTTTCAGGAGGTATTGAAAAGGCAGCTAAATTTCTGATGCCTATCCTCTTTATCATCATCTTGTTTATTGCAGGCCGTTCGGTGACTCTGGAAGGTGCCGAGGCGGGTATCCAATATTACCTTAATCCGGACTTCTCCAAGATCAACGCCACCGTCGTTCTTCAGGCATTGGGTCAGGCGTTTTTCTCCATGTCAGTAGGCTGGGGTTTGATGATTACTTTTGGTTCATATCTGGACAAGAAGTCCAACATCATTCAGTCTTCCGGTTGGATTGCGGGCATGGATACTGCGGTTGCTCTTTTGGGAGGATTGATGGTATTCCCGGCTTTGTTTGCGCTTTTGCCAGGTAAAGATCCCGCTGCGGGTCCAGCTTTGGTTTTTGATGTGCTTCCGAGAGTATTTGATGCCATGCCAGGGGGAAGTTTCATCGGTGCGCTTTTCTTCTTGCTTTTGATGGTGGCTGCATTGACTTCTACTATCTCTATGCTGGAAGTACCGGTGGCCTATTTGATTGACGATCGTAAGTGGAACAGAAAGAAAGCTACCTGGACTGTAGGTATTGCTGCCATGTTGCTTTCTATTCCTTCCGCACTTTCTTCCATTGAGGGGAATTTCTTTGCAGAAATCAGATTCTCTTTCCTCAGCAACCCTATTGAAGGTTTCTTCGGAGCGATGGACTTTATCTTCGGAACTTTCGCGGTGATTGTGATCTGTTTGATGCTCTCGCTCTACACAGGTTGGGGTCAGAAGATCAGTGATTATGCAGACGAGTTGGCATTAGGCGCTCCTGGATTCAAAGGCTTTTCCCGGATGGCTTGGATATTCTTTATCAAGTGGGTTTGTCCGGTAGTGATTATCCTTTTGATCTTGAATATGATCGGCCTCTTTGGAGCTCCTCAAGCGGCGTAAGTTAAAATAATCTCCATTTCTATAGCCAGTCCAAAAGACTGGCTATTTTTTTGGCATAGTTTTTCGTTAATGTCTTTGGTATTTTCGTATACTTGAAAAAGCATTTCATATTCACTTTCCCGAAATTTTAATGAAGGTTCTGCTAGTAGAAGATGACACGGTTCATTTGATGATTTTGAAGAGGATTTTTGAAAAGTCAAATGATGAGGTGGTTGTGGCCAGAAATGGGAAAGAAGCTCTGATTCAACTGGAATTTGATCCTACTTTTCAAATTATCCTTACCGACATCATGATGCCCGAAATGGATGGGATTGAGCTTTTAAAACATGTGCGGGAGAGCGAAGAAACCAAGCAGATTCCTATCATCGGATTTACCGCAGGTGATGTCAATTATTACAGGGAAAAATCTGCAGGTCAATTCAGTTGCCTAGTCCCCAAACCCATTGATTTTTTTGACTTGTACCAACTTGCAAAGTCCCAAGTCGCCTAATTCTCTTTTTTCTGGCAAGAGAATTGCAAAAAGTGCGTTTATACCAAAACTAAACCGCACTACTCATGAAAAAACTCACAATTCTCTTCGCGTTTCTATTAGCCTCCAATTGGGCTTTTTCCCAAAATGGCGTAGGCATCAAAGCTGGACTTAGCAGTACTAAAATTGATTTCAAAAACGAGAATTTTGTTCCTGCCGATGCGCAGACTGGCTACCATATTGGCTTGTTTGGAAGATTTGGAGGGGCGGGATTCTTTGTTCAGCCCGAGTTACTTTTCACCCAGACCAGCGGTGATTTTGCCTTTGTCCCCGGAAGTGTCAGTGGAGGCACTCCGCCAGAAAATTACAAAGCTGAATTCAACCGTTTGGATATCCCAGTTTTGGTGGGTTTTCGGGTGTTCAAGGTAATCCGATTGATGGCCGGTCCTGTTGCCAGTATCAACATCAACTCCAAGCTCGAAGAATCCATTGATACTGTGGGTGAGGCTAATTTCAGCAATGCTACATTGGGTTACCAAGCCGGGCTAGGAGTGGATATCGGCAACCTTTCCATCGAAGGAAAATATGAAGGAGGGCTGTCCAAAGTGACTCAAAACATTGGACAGTTTGAAACGGACAACCGAATCAATCAGTGGATTCTTTCGGTTGGATTTCGTCTGTTCTAATTTTCTGATTTCCAATAAAAAAGAGGCTGTCTCATAAATCGTTTCGTTGTCAGCCTGAGCGGAGTCGAAGGCCATTTCCAGCTTTCCGGACGACATTTCGACTTCGCTCAATGTGACAAACTTCACTTTTGATACAGCCTCTTTTTACATTTAGTTGGTTTCCATGACCTTGGGTCCAGGTTTTGCCCATTCGTGAATCTGTTTCAGATCCACGACATAGACACTTCGTCCGTGTGTACCCACTATCAAGTGGTTTTCTCTTTCCTGAATGACCATATCATAAATGGCCACATTTGGAATTTCGCCTTGGAATAAGTTCCAGTTTTTCCCTTCATCCAAGCTCACATACAAGCCATGATCCGTTCCCAAATAGAGAATATTGGGCATTTTTGGATCTTCTATAATAATATTTGTGGCTTCTTCCGGTAGATTTCCTTTGATGGAGGTCCAGGTTTTTCCATAGTCCTCGCTCATGTAGACATAGGTATTGAATTCATCAAAGCGATATCCATTCAGCGTGATGTAGACTCTTCCTTCTTTGAACTTGGAGGGAGAAATGCTGCTCACCCATCTGTCCTGAGGCAGGCCTGCATTCAGGCTGGTCCAGTTTCCTCCATTGTTTCGGGTAATCCAGACATTTCCGTCGTCCGTGCCGGCATACAGCGTTCCAAACTCCAAGGGCGATTCCTCGACCACGGTCAAAGTTGCGAAAGGAACATTTCCGCTCTTTTGATTTTTGGTCAGGTCAGGGGAGATGGTGGTCCAAGTATTTCCCTGATCGAGAGACTGGTACACGTACTGAGAACCCATATACACGATATCCTGATTGTGGTAACTCAGCTCGGCAGGGGTTCTCCAATTCCATCGGTTGGGAGCATTTCCAATATCATGTCCGGGAGTGATTCGCCTTCTTTCTCCTGTCTTTTTATTGATCCGCATGTAATTTCCAAACTGAGAGCCGGTATAGACAATGTCATTGTCTCGGGTATCCACTGCCACGACCATACCATCACCACCCAGTAATGGCTCCCAAGGATCTTCCGGCTTGTTGGTGGACTTACCATACCAAACCCCATTGTCCTGCATGCCACCGTAGATATTGTATGGGGTAGCTTGATCGACCATAATCGAGTAGAATTGGGAAATCGGCATTTGGGTATTCAGGTGATCCCAAATCGCGCCGCCACCATAGCTTCGGTACAAACCACCGTCATTTCCCAACAGGATGTGCTTGCTGTCCTTGGGATTGATCCACATGGCCTGATGGTCTGAGTGTGGTCGGCCAATGGAGTCGGTTCTGGAGAAGTTTTTACCTCCATCTCGTGAAACCAGCAAAGGAACTCCCAGGACAAAGACCTCATTTTCGTCGGAAGTGCTGACCCGGATTTCGCCAAAGTAATAGCCGTAGGTATTGTAAAGCTGACGGATATCGGATTCGGAGACCATTTTCCAGCTTTTTCCTGCATCTTCAGAGCGATATACCTCAGCACCAATAATCGGTTGTCCAAACATAGCCGCATTGGCATCTACCGCTCCACCGTTGTAATTGGCGATTTGAGCCGTAGTGATTTTGCCTGTTTTAAGCTGACGCTTCAGTTCGGATGCGGTGTAATGGGTCGCAAATTGATTTCTGCGAAGAAAAGTCTCCAGTCTTTTATCCTCCAAGGCCAAAGCCTCCTCCAAAGGCATGTTTTGGAAGTCCTCGATTTTCAGCGGGTTTTCTTCCTGCTGCTGATTTCCCCTTCTGCGAGGTTCAGGAGCTGGTTTATCCGATTTTCCCTGATTGTCCAAAAGGGCATAAACTACATCCGGGTTACTTTTTGCAAAATCAAATCCGATTCTTCCTACAAACTCGTTCTGTGGGAAGCCCTCGACTGCTTTTTTCCAGGTATTTCCCCCATCCTCGGATCTCCAGATGGCAGAACCTATTCCATTACCGATAAAGTCATGAGCCTGTCGGAATCGCTCCCAGCTTGCTGCCAGAAGCACATCGGGATTGGTCGGGTGAATTTGAATGTCAATGACGCCGGTGTTGTCGTCGATGTAGAGGACTTTTTTCCAGGTTTTGCCCCCATCGGCAGTTTTGTACAGTCCGCGTTCCTTGTTTTGGGAATAGAGTCCGCCCATGGAGCCGACCCAAACCACATCCGGGTTGGTCGGATGAATGAGAATCTGACCTATATGCTGGGAGTGAACCAGTCCCATATGCTGCCAAGTCTGTCCTCCGTCGGTGGACTTGTACACCCCGGAACCGGCATAGGTGGACCGGCTGGAATTGTCCTCGCCGGTACCTACCCAAAGTACATTGTTGTCCGAAGCAGACAGGGCCATGGCGCCTATGCCCAAAGCACTCTGATGGTCAAATATGGGGCTGAAAGACTGCCCGTTGTCGGTGGTTTTCCAGATTCCCCCGGAAGCGGCTGCGATGTAGTAGGTGTTGGGGTTATTGGCGACTTCGATATCCACAATCCGGCCGGACATATTGGTCGGGCCGACATTGCGGGCTTTGAATTCCCGAAGTGGAGAGGCTTCGAAAAGAGCCTTGTGCCTGTCTATGGATTCCTGGAGGGTTTTTTCGGAAGTGGGCTTGATGTCTTGGGCGAGAGCATTGAAGGAAAGCATTCCTGCCGCAGCCAAGATCAGGTAGGTGGATTTTTGCATGTGGTTTTCTTTGATCAGGAGTGAATATAAGCAATCGCGGGGAAAGTCAGGCGACCTTCCCCGCGAATGGAAAAAGCAGGATTTGAGAGGGAGTTATTTGGAGACGAGGCGGGTTTTGTATAGGACCACGTAGTCTTTTTCCACCTCGGAGTAATTGGGCGTAAACCAGATTTCATTCTCAGAAATTAGTTTCCCAAGACTTCCAATTTCTGGACGTTTTTCTATCAAAGGTGAAATAGTCTTTCCGTCAAATAAGATCCAGCCATATGTGCTGATTTTTCTGATTTCCTTATAAAATTCCTGATTGATTTGACCTGTTTTTGAGAATATTTGATTGTATTCTTCATCAGTTATCCCTCTAGTGTAGTTAATCAAAAACCTATTTTCCCCTGATGGGATGAGCCCATTGATTGATCCAGAATAGACATCTCTCATATCATAGCTGCTTAAATCATTTCCATCTTGAGGAGCTTTCTCTACAAACTCCGAAAAGGGAATCTCAAGCACGGAGCTGGGTTGATTTAAGTTTTCCAGATGATAGATAAAGATCTTGGGCTCGTTTCGGTAAGCCACATAAATGGAGTCCCCCAGACTTGCCAATCGGGTGGTGTAGTTGAAATTGAAGTAGGCGGATTGATCGGTTTTGAATTTGGATTGGTCAGGAAAAGGGGCGACAGGTGTGAAATTTCCACTTTCTAAATCCAAGACTTCTAGCCTTTTGGTTTGCAGCTGAAAACTCTTTCCCTGGACGCCCAAGCTATCCCCATTTCTTCCTTCCCAAGGGTATATCACTTGGGTTTTTGTGATAGCCAGCTTGTTATTGTACAGGTCCAAAAGGGAGGAGGAAGGATTATAGCCTAATTCGAACTTACGGGTTAAATCCCCTGACAAGGAATAGCAGTAAAATCCCTGCCAGGCAGGAATAATAATTTCAGAATTGTTTAAAAACTGCGGTGGATTATACCTTGAAACCCTGTAGTCTTCGGGGCCTTCTCCTTTTCTCATGAATTTCGAGAAAATTTCTCCTTCAGTGTTGGTGAGGAAAATTGAGTCGTTTTGGTCATTGAAGAGCATAAAAGTTTTCCCATCCGGGCTGATATCCGCCAAATACAAATTCCCCAAATAGTCCACCACCAAAGAATCGTAGATTTCAAATTCCAGTTGCTGTTCGGACAGGGGTTTTTCTGAGCGTTGTTCTTCTTTTTGAGTGCAGGAAATGGCCAAAAGAAGCAGGAGAAGTAGTAAAGAAAGTTGGTTTTTCATATTTCATTTTAGAGCTAATTCATAAATAATAAACCCTTCTGGTTCCAAATCTAGATTATCAACGTTTTGAATAGCCCAGATTCTACCATTTGCATCAGACCGGACGATTTTATACTGAGAACCGATCGGTTTTTCCTCTGAAAATTCCCCAGTTTTACTGTAGAGAATCCAGTATTCAGGATTTCTCCGATTGACCTCCTTTCTGAGTTCATAACGATCTTGAACCCCTTCCGGAAAACGGTCTTTTTCAAGCCCTTTGTTATAGACAATCAAATCCATATCATCAGCTTTGTATATTCCTTTAATCGAACCTGGAAGGGTAATTCGATCTTCGATTTCTTTCTGACTGCCAAAAGGATAG
The DNA here is from genome assembly GCF_036245645.1 of Algoriphagus taiwanensis. Taxonomy (NCBI): domain Bacteria; kingdom Pseudomonadati; phylum Bacteroidota; class Cytophagia; order Cytophagales; family Cyclobacteriaceae; genus Algoriphagus; species Algoriphagus taiwanensis. The sequence goes on from NZ_BTPE01000011.1 coordinate 29,645, forward strand.
CCTTTGTCATAGATAAAATCTTTAATGGGAAGAGGAATCCGGGTTGGCTTTATAGGATTTTGGGAGAGGTTTGCAGTATAAATGCTGGGTTCAAGATTATAGCAATATATCAATCGACTTCCCTTGACTTTAAAATAGGTCATGTAGTTATTAAAGCTAGATTTTGCTTGTAGCAGATAGCTGTTTGGCAGAAGGGGGAGAATGGGCTTTAGTTCTTTTTTTTGGAGGTCCAGCCACTCCAATGAATTAAACTCCTCAAAGTGCAAAGGAGAATTTTTGGGATGGTTGTTTTTGGCGGATCCTGTAAATAATAGGAGCCCATTATTTCCTTGAAGTTTTGCATGGGCAATATTGTCTCCTGCCGCCATAATTGTATTTCCAAGAAAGGGCTTGGGATATTTGTTTTTGAGATTTAGCTGAAAATCAAATTCATAAATTCCCTGAAGTCCCTGAACAAAAATTGCATCTCCTGAAAAAGTAGCTCCAGAGCAAACACCACCATATCCATCCGGAGCGTCTTTGGGCTTTTTTAGCTCATCAAGAACTTCACCCTTTCGGTTGTAAATCAATAGTTTCTCTCCCATGACTCCCTCCATAATAAGGAATAGATCTTTAGTGGGATGAATAGCAAGCAAGCTTAGGATTCCTGTGTTTTGGATCAAAACAGAGTCAACTATAACAAGTTGAAATTCAGAATTGATAATTGGTTTCTCAGTTTCTGGAGTTTCAATTAGGGTATCAAGTGTTTTTGGACTTTCAGGGGTTAGTTTTTCTGTTTTTGCGGAATCTGTAAAGGGTTGAGTATTCTCAAGATTATTTTTTGGTCCGGAACAATAAAAGAATAGGCTAATCAAAGGAAAAAGGAAAAGACTGTTTTTGGTTTTCATTTTCTGACCAATTTGAGTTTATAAAATGTAATGTAATCCTGTTCCTCCCCGAGCCATTCGTCATCCCGAACGGCATAAAATGGCTCGCTGAGGGAGGTAAGTCCCACCATGCGATCGATCTGATTGGGAATGATAATTTCGTTGGAAAGGCTGCCATCCAGCTGAACAATCTTGAGAACCTGATTTTGAAATTGAGGATAGAGCGGGAAGTTTTTGGGGTCTTTTAGCTCGTTTTGTACAAAAACATCCTCGGTAATTCCCTCCTCGAAAGTGACTACGATACCCTCCATTGTTGGGAAAAGTTGCTTGATACGACCATCCAGCATCTGTGTACCGGAGATATATTGGTACTTTTCTGTGTGTTCTCCATTGTCTTCAAACCTACTGGGTTGAAAATTTAGGGTGCTTAGATACTTTCCGTTTTGATTCATGTCGTACAAATGAATCATGGGTTCATTATCCAAAGTGAAGTAGAGCGTATCACCGAGAATTCCAAAATTGACCCAAGGTCTTTCGTAGAACTTGTCCGAACTATACCGAGACGTGGAGGGAATTCGAATAATCGGCTCAGCGTCTCCCGTTTTTGGATCCACTTTTTCCAATAAAAAATGATCTCTGAAAAAAAATGGATCATACGGGTTGGCTCCATCCCGGCCTGGATAATACATGATTAATTTATCCCTCCATTCCTCAAGCACTCTTCTCAAGCCTCCACCGTCTTTAGCTTCTGTCAAAAAAGGCAATTTGATTTCCCGTTTGAAAGTCAGGTCTGAATTGAACTCATACAGCCATCCGATAAAGCTGGCTCCATAGAGATTTCCGTCCTCTGCATATTTGAGTTGGACTGGATAAAATACCTTTTCGGGACCATCGAAGGGATAGCTTTGCTCATGGAGGATTTTTCCGCTTTCGTCAAATTCCAGCAGTTTATTTTCCTTGAAGTTGAAAAGAACCCCCTTTCCATCTTTAAACTCCAATCCATCCACCCGACCTAAGTAATCTACCTGAATTGAATCGACTAGGATTAGTTCCCATTCATTTGATTCGGATAGGTCTTTTTTCTCATTGGAAGTGCAGGAGAATAGGAAAATAGATCCAAGGATAAGGACTAAAATTGGTCTCATTTCTCAACCAGTTTAACCTTATAAATTTTCAAGAAATCCTCTTCCACGTCTGGATTGAAGGCTTTTTGGAACCAAATATCCTCTCCATCCCTAACGAATCCGTTGGGGTTGACCCAATCCGGAAACCGGATAATTCCCAATTGTTGAAATGAGGCTTTGTCCACTACGGCCATTCCTACCTTTCGGTCGCCCAGAAATGATTTTCTCATGGCCAAGGCTTCATCCCTGTTTCCATTTTGGAATTCCATAGAGACAGCTTCTGCTTGTTCGGTGGATAATCCAGGGTAAAACAAAATTAAAATACGATCCCCCCAAAGGCTGACTTTTCGAATAGCTGCAGTGGAAAGGTTGGTGGATACCCCAACATCTGCCAGTTTTTCCAAGGGCTGCCCGGTGATCTCTGCGAAATCCGGAAGCTTCAGATCAAGAGTTTGCTGGTAGCTGAGCGAATCTCCAGACCAAGCAAACTGATGAAGTCGGGGTTCTCCGGCAAAGGCCAAATAGACGCCTGTCTGGTCGGCTGAGAAATAAGGCTCAAAGTCACTTTGGATATAGCCATTCCCGTTTTTGAATCGGCTGTCTTCCGGAAAGGGAATCCATGCTCGGCTGGTGGTGTCATCTAAATTGAGTACTTCCAAGGCCTTAAAGCGGGAGTAGAATTCTATTTGACCAATGTAGGATTCGTAGATCCGAAAGGATTTGCTGAGAATTAGTTGATTGTCTTCAGTTTTTAAATAATCAATGGAATAGCCCGGAAAATTGGTGAATGTACTTCCTGAAATCACTTCGGGATGGGGGATTTTTGCTTCCAAATTTCCTTCAAGATCATAAATAAACAGGCCTAAAGTACCCGGAATCATCACCTGATTTTCGTTTAAAAAGGCGGGTAGCAAGAGGGGGAATCCAAAATTGTCAAAGGAATCTCCTTCTTTTGTAAATCTGCTTTCTATGTCTCCTTCCAAATTCAGGATTAAGAATTCCCGGCTTTGGGTATCGTAAATCAGGACTTTTCCAAACTCAACGTCTGCCAAAACCGGGCTACCCAGAATATCCACTTGAAGCGAATCCACTTTTTCAAATTCCCAATTGACAGGTATATGGGTTTTGGCAGTTTCGGGGCTATTTGGGCTACATCCCCAGATCAAAAACCCAAAAGGAAAAAGTAAGAGATAAGAATAGCGGCTCATTTTCAGTTTTTTCACTAAAAAAATCAATGAATTGCTTGAAATCAAGCTGGTGACTGAAATATTTCTAAAAAAGAAAACCCGCCAAAATTAACCGGCGGGTTTTCTATGAAGATTGGTTTCTTTATCCAATGAGATTCCCTTCCTCGTCCCATTCAGCCACCTTGCCTCTTTCCTCAGGCTTGAGGTAGATGCTGAGGTATTTTTCAGGGTTGGATAGGCCATGTTTGTCGAGTACATTTTGTGGGACGCCGTCCCAAACATTGGCTTTGTTGCCCATATAGCCCATGTATTTCCAGCCAGCCTCGGTCGAGAAATAGCCCGAGCAAGTCAGGTTTCTGAGCATATTAAACCAGCGAACTCCACCCGAATAGGCTTCGGTGGCTTTTTCCGGCCAAGCGACCAAGTCCACGATTTGGATGACTTCGTCTTTGCTGAGGTCATTGAATTTTTTTCCAAACAGCTCATCCGCTTCAAAATCCAGCCACATCAATCCACCACGCATAGGAGTCTGCATTCCCGGCTGATCTTTCATCATAAACTCGATGAAATCAGGAACTTTCAGCTCGGTAGCCGAAGGAGATTCAGCATCTGCCGGCATGATGATGTCCACCAGTGTATTCAGTTTTTTCATCTCCTCTTCGGTGAAAAAGGTCTCTGAAAGCAACTTTGCATCCCGGGCTTTTTCCTCCTCAGTTCGTCCTCCGGGAGTACCGCCTGTAAACACTTGGCCTTGCACAGCGACCTGCTTTGGTTCGCAGCCAGTCAGCAATAAGCCCGCACCGACCGAGCCGGTAAAGAGCAATTTGAGGTTTTCTCTTCTGTTCATGGCTTAGATGTTTTTCTGTTTTAACTGTTCAACGATGTAATCTGAGGTTCTCCAAGACAGGGCCAAGATGGTCCATGTTGGGTTTTTGTCTGCTTGAGATACGAAAGGTGCAGCATCTACCACAAAAACATTTTTGCAGTCGTGGGCTTGGCAGTTGGAGTTGAGCACGGAGGTTTTGGGGTTGTTACCCATTCTGGCAGTACCCACCTCGTGAATGATTCGTCCCGGTGCGGCTAGCCCGTACATGGTTTCAGGTCCAGGCTTTTTGCCCAAAAGGATAGCCCCGGCATTGGTCAGGATTTCTTCGAAGGTATCCTGCATGTGCTTGGCTTGCTTGATTTCCTGATCCGTCCACTTGTAGTGGAATCGAAGGACCGGGATTCCGTATTTGTCGACCACATTCGGATCGATTTCGCAGTAATTGCTATACTGAGGGATACTTTCTCCCCGACCGGACATTCCGAGCGTGGAGCCGTAAATTCTGCGGATATCTTTTTTCAATCCTTCACCATAGCCGCCGGCAGGACTTGGATTGCCAAATTCATCCTTGAGGTATTTTCGCATCGTATCCATTCCATTTCCGGCACCATAAGCAGGCTGACCCATTCCTCCCCAATATTCAATATGGTAGCCGCGGGCAAAGTCCAGTTTCTTATTGTCCAGCCACCAAGGAGTGTACATGTGCATGCCTCCCACGCCGTCTTCGTTGTAGCGATCTCGGTCGATCAAATCCGGCATGATGCCCATCCGGTCTGCTCCGGTGGAGTCGTGCAAGTATCTTCCCAAGGCATCCGAATCTCCACCGATCCCGTTGGGATGGGATTTGGACTTGGAGTTCATCAGTATTCGGGAGGATTCGCAGGCGGAAGCTCCCAAGACCACTACCCGGGATTTGAGCTTGTACTCTTTCATATCGATTTTGGACACAAAAGACACTCCTGTCGCCAATCCCTGATCGTTGGTAGTGACCTTACGCACCATGGAGTGGGTGTAGAGATCCACTTTTCCTTTTTTCATGGCAGGGTGGATCAAGCAGGTCCCGGCGGAGAAATCCGCATAGGCCTGACAGGCACGATTGCACTGATTGCAGAAAAAGCAAACTCCCCGTTCGTTATTGATCGGTCGGGTGAGCATGGACAGACGTCCCGGAATCATCGGAATGGCTGCCTTGTCTGCTCCTTTTTTGATGAAAAGCTCATGTAGTCTTGGCTTGGGAGGAGGGAGGAAAAATCCATCCGGCTCGTTGTAAATGCCCTCTTTGGAGCCAAAAACCCCAATTAATTTATCTACTCTGTCGTAGTAAGGCTTCAGGTCATCATAGCCAATGGGCCAATCATCTCCCATGCCGTCAATGCTGGCACGCTTGAAGTCATTGGGACCAAATCTCAAAGATATCCTTCCCCAGTGGTTGGTTCGTCCGCCGACCATTCGGGAGCGGAACCAGTCAAAGGAAGTCCCGTCCTTGCGGGTGTAGGGTTCTCCATCGATATCCCATCCTCCGATCGCCTGGTCAAAATCACCAAAAGGTCGGATTCGAGTTCCGGCTCCTCTTCTAGGAGATTCCCAAGGTGGTCTCAACTGGGTCCGATCTTCCTCTTTTGCCGGATCGAAATCACCACCGGCCTCTACCACCGCCACGGAAAGGCCAGCCTCGGAGAGGACTTTGGAGGCCATTCCTCCTCCTGCACCAGAACCGACGATGATCACATCGTAGCTGTCTGGGGTTTCTTTGATTTGAAAGCTCATTTTTAAAAATTTTAATGAAGTCGAAAATATAGAGTAAAATTTTCGTGAATGGAAGTCAATTTTTCCAATTTCGAAAATTACGTTTAAGGATAGGTTATTTCCTGTCTCGATTCAATTTAAAAAATCGTCTCAAAAAAATAGCCTCCAATTACAGAGGCTATTTATGGATTAGATATTTTCTTCTATAAAAGGCCAAACCGTCCCAAATACAATCTGATGACCTTCCTCGGTTGGGTGAATCCCATCCGGAAGATTAAGTTCAGGATTGCCGGCCACTCCTTCCAAAAGGAAAGGGATCAGTGTGACATTTTTCTCTTGTGCGACTGCAGGATAAATTTTCATGAATTCATCCGTGTACTCCTGCCCCATATTCGGTGGAATCTGCATTCCTGCCAAGATGATTTTGGTGTCCGGATACTTGCTTCTGACTTTGTCAATGATGGCCAAAAGGTTTTTCTTGGTTTCGCTGAGTTGGATGCCTCGCAATCCGTCATTTCCTCCCAATTCCAAGACGAAAATGTACGGCTCCTCTTCCAGAAACCAGTCCAATCGGCTCAAACCTCCCGCAGTGGTTTCCCCGCTAAGTCCCCCGTTGATGACTTTATAGTTTTTGCCCAGGCTGTCTATTCTCGCCTGTACCAAACCGGGAAAGGCATCCTCCGGGTCAATTCCATAGCCCGCAGTAAGACTGTTGCCAAAGAAAAGTATCACTTGGTCCTTTTCTTCCGGAATTTCCGCCGAAGTCTCTACCTGTTCTGCAGTTTGGGTTTCTGAGGTATTTCCTCCGCAGGAAAATAAAACCAAGGAAGTGGACAGGAACAGTAAAAAGGGGAGGACGGACTTTTGTATTTTCATTTTGTGAGTGATTTATCTTTAGAAAGGAATTCTGAGAAAAAGGTTCAGATTGCTTTCTTCAAAACCTGAAATTTTCCTTAAAAATAGCTTTTTCCTCGTTGGTCGAGCAAATCTCCCCGTCTGTCGAGTCCACTTGGCCTATGCCGGGGAATTTTATTTTCTTTACATGGGTTGAAGTGTCAGGTTTTTATTTGGCTAACCAATTGGCCTCAACCGAGTTTCTTTTCTACTTATCGCCTATTTACATTCCATGAGCATATTAGCTATCCACAATCTTTCCAAGACCTACCAAAGCGGCAACCGCAAACTGACTGTCTTGGAAAATGTCAATTTTGAAATTCAAGCCGGTGAGATGATCGCCATAGTCGGGCCCTCCGGAAGTGGTAAAACCACCCTTTTGGGGCTCTGTGCCGGGCTGGATTCCGGATCCACCGGATCGGTAGTATTAAACGGGAAAGCCCTCGAAAACCTCAATGAAGATCAGCGAGCCGCAGTCCGCAATCAGGATGTGGGCTTTATTTTTCAAAACTTCCAGTTGCTCCCGACCTTGACTGCCCTGGAAAATGTGATGGTTCCCTTGGAATTGAAAAAAAGGAAAGATGCCCGACAAAAGGCCTTGGAGCTTCTGGAAAAAGTGGGTTTGAAGGACCGTGCCACGCATTATCCCACTCAGCTTTCCGGAGGAGAGCAGCAGCGGGTTTCTATCGCCCGGGCTTTTGCCAATGAGCCGAAAATTCTTTTCGCCGACGAACCCACCGGAAACTTGGATACCGAAACAGGCGAGATGATCGAGAAATTGATTTTTGACCTGAATAAGGAAAAAGGAACTACGCTGGTTTTGGTGACACACGACTTGGACCTAGCTGCCAAAACCCAGCGAATCATCCATATCAAGGGAGGAAAAATACAGGAGGACGCCCATGCCTGATTTCAATTGGATTTTGAAAATGGCGATGCGGGATTTTCGGAAAAATCTCTCCCGCCTTCTGCTTTTCGTGTCCTCCATCGTGGTGGGGATCGCAGCATTGGTTGCGATTAGCAGTTTTGGAGAAAATCTGGTCAAAGACATAGATAATCAGGCCAAGGAGCTTTTGGGGGCGGATTTGGTGCTGGAAAATAATAAACCTCTAGGCGATCAGGCCTTGGATTCGGTAGCCGTACAGTTAGCCTCCGAGGTTAATTTTGCTTCCATGGTAGCTTTTCCTGCCAAAGATGCCAGTCGACTGACTCAGGTTCGGGCTTTGGAAGGGAATTTTCCTTTCTATGGAAAATTGGAAACCGTGCCCGTCGAAGGCGATGCTGATTTTAGAAGTGGAGGCAAAAAGGCCTTGGTAGAAAAGACCCTCATGGCGCAATTTGATGCGCAAGTTGGGGACTCAATCAAAGTCGGTGCGGTCATGTTTCAAATCGTCGGGGAACTCCAAAAAGTCCCCGGACAGACCGGAATTACTGCTACTGTGGCCCCCGCGGTGTACATTCCCCTGGCTTACTTGGAGGAAACAGGGCTGGTGCAATACGGAAGCCGGGTAGAATACAATCGATATCTCCAGTTTACTCCGGGGACAGATGTGGAAGAACTGATCAAACCCTACGAGAACCAATGGGAGATCGATCGAGTAGATGCCGACACCGTGGAGGACAGAAAAAGATCCACCGGCCGTTCGTTTGGCAACTTGTCCAACTTCCTGAGCTTGGTAGCCTTTATTGCTTTGCTTTTGGGTTGTGTGGGTGTGGCTTCGGCTGTCAATGTTTTTGTCAAAGAGAAATTGGCATCTGTGGCAGTACTCCGTTGTTTGGGAGTAGCGTCTCGGGATGTGTTATTGATTTACCTGGTCGAAATCTTGGTCATGGGGCTTTTTGGAGCCCTGATCGGATCGATTTTGGGCACCTTGCTTCAGTTTGTCCTTCCTGCGGTATTTGCAGATTTCCTTCCTGTGGAAGTTACGGTGGGAATTTCATGGATGTCGGTAGGTTTTGGATTGGTGACCGGTCTTTTGGTCAGCGTTCTTTTTGCTTTGCTACCGCTTTTGAAAGTGCGGAATGTCTCTCCAATGGCCACTCTGAGACCAGAGACGGCAGATTCCACCTTGCTGAGGGATCCTGCCCGCTGGGCGGTAGTTCTTGGGATTCTACTCTTTATCTTCGGTTTTAGCTTTTACCTCTTGAAGCAAGTAGCCTGGGCTATTGGCTTTACTGCGTTTGTTTTGGTTGCTTTTGGAGCGCTTTGGGGAGTGGGAAAAATGATCATGTGGGCAGTGAGACGGTTTTTGCCGATTACCCTTAGCTATCCTTGGAGACAGGCTTTGGCTAATTTGTACCGACCCAATAACCAGACGATTTCCCTGATTGCCACCATCGGATTGGGAACGGCAATGATCAGCACGCTCTTTTTCCTCCAAAACCAATTACTGGAGGAGGCCAAGTTTGCCGATAAGGAAGATCAGCCTAACATGCTGATGTTTGACATTCAAACTCCTCAACTCTCGGATGTCAAGTCCAAAGTCACCGACAGAAAGATGCGAATCATTCAGGAGGTGCCCATCGTGACCATGCAGCTCAATGAGATCAACGGGATTGACAAAAAAGAAAATGAGGAGCTTCCGGATGAGGAAAACTACAGCAGATGGCTTTACAATCGGGAGTTTCGAGTGACTTACAGGGATACTTTGATTTCTTCAGAAACTCTGACTTCCGGAGAATTGATTCCATTGGGGGCCAAAGGAGACAGTGTTTTTGTTTCTTTAGAAAAAGGATTTGGTGAAGGAAATGGGATGAAAATCGGAGATGAGTTGATTTTCAATGTGCAGGGTCGTCCGATCAAAACGTACATTGGCAGCTTCCGGGACGTCAAGTTCAATCAGGTATCGACCAATTTCTTGGTGCTTTTCCCAAGCGGTGTTTTAGAACAGGCTCCGAAATTTCATGTGATTATCACCAAAACTCAAAACGACCGTCAGGCGGCCGATGTGCAGTCGGAAATCGTGCGTGAGTTTCCGAATATTTCCATTATCAATCTCGGAACCATCGTGGAGACGCTGGAAGATATTTTGGGAAAAATCAGCTTTGTGATCCAGTTTATGGCCTTTTTCTCTATTGCTACAGGGATTTTGGTTTTGATAAGTTCGCTGATCATCAGTAAGTATCAACGGATGCGAGAAAGTATTTTGCTCCGTACGCTTGGGGCAAGTTCCGCAATTGTAAGGATAATCAACACGCTGGAATACTTCTTCTTGGGTAGTTTGGCTTCCTTGTCAGGCATTTTACTTTCATTCATGGCCACTTTCCTTTTGGGAGAGTTTGTTTTTGAAATGAATTTCTCATTGGCTTGGAAAGAAGGGTTGATCATCTATCTGGCCATTACCGGGCTTACTATTGTCTTGGGCTGGCTGAACGGAAGAAGAATCATCAATCAGCCTCCGATGGAGATTTTGAGAGGGAATGGATAAGATCTGAACCCAAAAAATAGATTGAGCCTCTGGAAACGGAGGCTCTTTCGTTTTTTTCGAAAATAAGATCAGGCTGGTTTTTTTTGAATTTGTGTTTATCTTCCCAAATCAATGCTAAGCCCATGAAAACCAAGTTGTCAGAAAGTGAAAAAGCTCCCCTACATTCGATTGAGGATTGGGAAGATGACCTGTTGATTCGCTATCCCGAGCCTAAATCCAAACAAGAAAAAGCAAAAGAGGATTACCGAAACTACCACGATTCGGAGCGCGTGAATACCGTCAGGGAATTTTACCGGCTCAACCATACCTATCAGACTTATGATTTTGTAGTCGAAAAGGAAAGAGAGTTTCTCAAATTTGAGAAAAAGGAAATGCCTTTCTGGGATGCTGTAGATTATCTGAATACGCTGGTAGATGACTCTGACCCTGATACCAATTTGGATCAATTGCAGCATTTGTTACAGACTTCGGAGGCTATTCGGGCAGATGGTCATCCCGATTGGTTTGTTTTGACCGGATTCATTCATGATTTGGGAAAAGTACTCTGCCTCTTTGGAGAGCCTCAGTGGGCGGTGGTAGGGGATACCTTTCCTGTTGGGTGTCAGCATTCAGACCGGATTGTGTATCCCGAATTTTTTTCGCTTAATCCCGATTCTGAAGATGAGCGATTCAATACCAAATATGGTGTGTATTCCCATCACTGTGGATTAGATCAGGTGAAGATGTCATGGGGGCATGATGAGTATTTGTATCAGATGTTTAAAGACTACCTACCCGAACCCGCCCTGTACATGATTCGCTATCATTCATTTTATGCGCAGCACAGAGAGAATGCATATGATCATCTTCTCAATGTTCATGATCGGGAGATGTTCAAGTGGGTGGACAAGTTTAATCCTTATGACCTTTATTCCAAGGTGCCTGTTCCACCTGATTCCAAGGCGCTAAGGCCGTATTATGAGGATTTGGTAGCCAAGTATTTGCCTTCAGTCCTGAAGTTTTGAATAGTTATAGAAAATAGTCATGGGGGGATGAGGAAATCATCCCCTTTGTATTTGTCTGGCTCTAAAGCAATGTTCCCCTAATCTATGTTGACCGTTTTATCCTTTTTGGGCTTCACTTTCTTGGTAGCTTTTTTCTCTTGGTACAAACTCAGAAAGGAAAACCTAAAGTCCCGAGACGGATATTTTTTGGGTGGCCGAAGTCTGACAGGTGGGATCATTGCGGGTTCCATGATTCTGACCAATATTTCCACAGAGCACCTTATCGGGATGAATGGATCCGCCTATAAGAATGGCATGATCATCATTGCCTGGGAGGTGACCTCTGCCATAGCCTTGGTCATTGCTGCACTTTATTTTTTACCCATCTATCTCAAAATGGGCTTGGCGACCATTCCCCAGTACCTTGCTTATCGCTACGATGAGACTACCAAGACCCTAGTGTCTATTTTACTGATGCTCTCCTTCGTTTTTACCTTACTTCCCATCGTGCTTTACACCGGAGCCATCAATCTGGAGAGTCTTTTTACTATTTCTGAAGTTTTTCGAGTTAGTCAATCTCAGGGTATTTGGATTTCGGTTTTGGCAATCGGAGGGATAGGTTCAGTTTACGCGATTTTTGGAGGATTAAAAGCTGTCGCTTATTCGGACACCCTAAACGCGATCGGCTTGGTCGTAGGAGGTTTGGCTGTTCCATTTTTTGCTCTTTGGGAAATCGGAGATGGGAATTTGGGTCTGGGAATAACAAAAGTGTATGAAGCCGTTCCTGAAAAATTTTATGTAATAGGCTCAAAGGATTCTGTTTTGCCTTTCAGCACGCTTTTTACCGGGTTGATGATTAATCAGCTTTATTTCTGGGGAATGAACCAAACGATCATTCAGCGGGCTTTGGGGGCAAAAAACATGGCTGAGGCGCAGAAAGGGCTTTTGTACACCGGAATATTCAAAATTTTGATCCCTTTGATCATCGTTTTGCCGGGAGTCATTGCCTTTTACTATTTCGGGGAGGACTATTTTGGGGAACAGGATATGATTTACCCCATTTTGGTGAAAAAAGTATTGCCTGCAGGTCTTATCGGATTTTTCGCTGCGGTGGTATTGGGGGCAGTGTTGAGTACGTTCAATTCGGTTTTGAATTCTGCTTCGACCATTTTCAGTTTGGATATATACAAAAAGGTTATTCGACCCAGTTCATCGGAGCTTCAGCTGGTCAGGGTGGGGAAATTTGTTTCCTTGATTTTAGCGATTACCTCGATTTTAATTGCACCCATGGTAGCTAATGCACCCGAGGGGCTTTATCAGCTCATGCAGCAGTTAAATGGAATCTTTTTTATCCCCATTGCCTCGGTTCTATTGGCTGGATTTTTCTGGCCAAAGATCTCTGCTGCCGGTGCAAAAGCAGGTTTGGTAGTGGGGATGTCCTTTTACCTGGCCACCACTTTTATTCTTCAGCTAGATATTCATTTTGTCCATGTCTGGGGAATTGAGTTTTTACTCAATCTGCTGGTGATGTATCTGGTAAGTTTGAAATACCCTTCAAAAAAGATGGTCCAATTTACCTCGGGACCGCTTAGTCTTCAAAGCTGGAGATACGCTAAACCCCTTTCCATCCTTCTTTGTGTGGTGACGGTGTTGATTTATTGGTTTTTGGGGAGGTAAGAGAGGGTGAAAAATGAAACTCCCTTTAAAACTATTAACCATGCAAATTGAAAGTTTAACTTTCAATTTGCATGGTTTTTATTTGATCGAGTGCAAATTAAAAAATAGAGGACAAGATTTTTTCCGCTAGACTTCATTTTAGATAGTCTCTTTTGGGTGAAAAAATCTGTTGAAATCCGTATTTTTTTTCTGTGTAAATCTGTGGGAAAGATTTAAAACAGTAGAAACAAAAAAAGCCCGCATAACTGCGAGCTTTGTCAATGTACCCAGGGCCGGAGTTCCCGATCTCCGCTTCGCTACATCGGGATAAACTTCTCCTCCGGCAGGATTAAACAAAAAAAGCCCGCATTGCTGCGAGCTTTGTCAGTGTACCCAGGGCCGGAGTCGAACCGGCACGAGTGTAACCTCATTGGTGTTTGAGACCAACGCGTCTACCAATTCCGCCACCTGGGCATTTCAATTGTCTCCATTCCTTGCTGAACGGGCTGCAAATATGAAAACAAAAATGATTTCCTACAAACTCACTTCTCCACTTCTTGCATTTTTTTTACACTAAATGCCTGTGGTTTTTCTGCAAAAAGGGCTTTGGTGTAGCTCCAGACAGATTTAAAGAGCTCAGAATCACGATAGTTATTCAATGCATCTTCGCTTTCCCAATAGCTATAAGTCATGAAAATATTTTCTTCAGAAAAATCTCTCCACAGCTCCAAATGATGACAACCGGGGAAATTTCGGATCGCTTTTTTGTTTTTTTCAAAGTTTTCCAGAAATGACGAGACCTCTTCGGGTCGGAAAACCATACGGACGATTCGGGTGAGCATCAGTTTTCGAAATTTATATAGACCACGCTATCCCGCTTAAGTCCCAGCAGATTTCCAGCATGTCCATGGTTGATTCCGATTTCCAAAAGATTCAGACTATTGAAAAAGGCATAGGGATCGCCGAGTTCCACCTGTCCATACCCTTTTTGCAGGCGCTGCACAGATTCCCGGCCAAACTGGATAGTGAATTTCCCCGGATTGAGCTTTTCAAAAACCTCCCGCTGGATATTGGTGATCAGGTTTCCATAGCGATCGATTCGAATCACATGGCCTAGGATGTGTTCACGTGTTGCCTTGGCTTGTCGGGACATAAGCTTTCGGAAGCCTTTCAAAGGACCTCCAAAATCATGGATAGCAGCTCCGCTTGCCACTTTGGCAGCAATCGGGGCGAGAATATCTTTGGTAGGAAATGGGGTGTCCTGAAGATGAATGTCCGCAAACTGCACCATAATTCCCGGCTCTTGCTCGGTAATCAGGCTGAGGATGCCATTGTTTGGGCAGATGAAAATATGGTCTTCAAGCTTGGCTCCCATATATCCCTGAGTCAAATCATCAGCAGTATTGATCCCGACTAGGTGTACGGTGCCTTTTGGAAATTCGCGGAAAACAGACTTAAGCAAAAAAGCAGCGTGCTCGATCTCGAAAGGCTCGATATCGTGGCAAATATCTATGATGTTCAGTTGCGGATTGATGGAAAGCATTTTGGCTTTGACAGCCGGTACGTAGTAATCTTGGTCCCCGAAATCAGAGAGGAAAGTAACCAATGCCATAAGAGCAAGTCTATTAAAATTGTGTAATTTTGTTTGTAAGGGATCGAACAAAAATAGAAATTTTCTTCTTTTGCCCTTGAGCCATATCAAAATCAACAATCAGTTTGGTCGAAAAAGTAATCACATTAGAAAATATCCCATTGCCTGAATTTTTGGGCGCTGCCAATGAAAATATCCGGCAGCTTTCTCAGGCTTTTCCTCAAAGTAAAATCATCTCCAGAGGGAATGAAATCCGAATTCAGGGTGGAGCGCCGGAGATTCTCCGAATCAATGACGTAATCAATTTGCTCCTCGAGCATTTCGATAGATTTGGTCATCTGACCCCAGAGAATGTCAAAGATTATCTGGATGTAGAAGGAATCCCTTTTGCTGAAGCTAGTAGAGATCAAGTGATTGTCTTTGGTAACAAAGGCTTGGTCATCAAGCCTAAATCTCCCAATCAGCGAAAATTGGTGGAAGCTGCTGTAAAGAATGATCTGGTTTTTGCTTTGGGGCCTGCCGGAACGGGTAAAACCTATATTGCTGTCGCATTGGCTGTGCGGGCATTGAAGAATAGGGAGGTCAAGCGGATTATTATTACTCGTCCTGCTGTTGAAGCTGGGGAAAATCTCGGGTTTTTGCCTGGAGATTTGCAGGAGAAACTTGATCCCTATTTGCGGCCAATCTACGATGCCCTTCAGGATATGGTGCCACCTGAAAAGCTCAAATACTACCAAGAAACCCGGGTGATAGAAATCGCCCCCTTGGCTTATATGCGTGGGAGGACGCTCCACGATGCCTTTGTGCTTCTGGATGAAGCCCAAAATACCACGAGTGAGCAGATCAAGATGTTTTTGACACGGATGGGACCCAACTCCAAGGTGATTATCACCGGAGATCAGACTCAGGTAGACTTGCCAGTACGCCAGAAATCAGGACTTTCAGAGGCTCTGAGAATTCTGAATGATGTTAAAGGAATAGGAATTGTCAACCTGAGTGGGAAAGACGTCATCCGGCACAAATTGGTGAAGGCCATCATCGAAGCCTACGAGAAAAATCAGGAAGAAAAAGATCAGCAGCGCCATGAGTCTTCAGGTCGAAAAAATTTCTAACGAATCCACTTTTGAGCAGGCGGTTCAAATTCGGGAGCAGGTTTTTGTCATTGAGCAAAAGGTGAATAAAGCCAACGAATACGACCAATACGAAGGGGTTTCCACCCACTTTATAGCCAAATGGGATGGGGCACCTGTAGGAACTGCCAGATGGAGATTTACAGAACAAGGAATCAAGTTGGAGCGCTTCGCCGTCCTTAAAGAATTCCGAGGAAAAGGAGTAGGCCAAGGACTGGTTCAAGCTGTATTAAAAGATATTCAATCCAATAGTAAAGCTGAGAGAAAAGTAAAGTATCTTCATGCACAGTTGGATGCAGTTCCACTTTACGAGAAATTTGGTTTTGAAAAAATTGGAGATAGGTTTGAAGAATGCAATATCCAACATTTTAAAATGCAATTGGCCTAATCTTTGTTTAATTTAGTTTACCAACGAAAAGCATATGAAAAAATATTTCCTCTCCCTCCTTTTTGCGGTCATGACTGCAGGGATGGTACAAGCACAACAGGTCATCTCCTCCTCTTCATCTTCCAATCCAAATCTTGGAAATTTTGAAAATGAGGTAAAGATCAATTTTCTCAATTTGATTCTTCTTGGGTCTTTTGAGGTTGGTTATGAGCGATTTTTGAGTGAAAATCACTCACTCGATTTGCAGCTTCATATCAATGATCGCTTTGGATACAACAGTCAGGGCAACGGGAAGAATTACAAAACCAATGCGGTTCAAGCTGGAATGAATTTTTACTTTGGAGATAATCCCAATGGAAGATTTCATCTGTATCCATTTATGAAATTCAGATTTGGTGACTTCGAAGAGCCTGGGGACGGAGGTGTAGTAACCACAGACATGACCGCCTTTATCTTCGGTGCAGGCATAGGTTACAAGTTTGAAGTCTCTGAGCACTTTGCTTTTGGGCCTTATGCAAGCGTAGCCCGAAACTTCAGTGAGGCGGTAAATGATAAATTTACCTCTATTGAGTTCAACGGAGGCTTTAGCCTTGGTTATCGATTCTAAGATTGACTAATCCTTTGAAAAAGAGCCCTGAAGGGTTCTTTTTTTTGCCTCATTTTTTCTAAATTAAAGCTTTAATTTTTCAGAAAATGAGATTTGGCGACTTTCCATTTTTGCGCTATCTGCCTTTTTTGATAGGCGGGATACTTCTCGGAAAGCTATTTCCGCTTCAGTCTCTGTTGGCTCCTTCTTTTGGCTTACTAGGGTCAATTTGGATGACTTATTTGATTTTCCTTATCAAGAAAAATCTGACCTTTCGTCCACCGTTTGCACTTTTGGCCTACACTCAATTGCTATTGCTTGGCTTTGGTCTTTCACTTTGGAGCCAAAAAACCAAATCAGAATCTCCAACTCCCTTTTCGACAAATTCACTGGGTTACCTAGCAGAGGCTCAGAAGTTTGATTCAGAAAAACCCAATTCCCGCGAGAATCTGGTAAAGATTCTGGCAATTAAAGATTCCACTAGCTGGAAAAGGGGGGATGGAAAAGTCTTGGTTTACCATCAGGATTCCCTTCAGATTCGGCCCGGAGACCTTCTTTTTATTTCCAAAATTCCTGAAGAGATATCTCCTCCTAATCTTCCTGATGAGTTTGATTATCGGGCATTCTTGGCCAAAAAGGGGATTTCTTACCGACAATTTATCGGTAAAAATTTCCGGGTGATGGATTCCTTGCCTCATGAGTCTTGGAGGTTTGGCATGGATCGCTTAAGAAACTTTTTTTCTGAATCTATTGAGGCAAAAGTACCCTCATCCGATGCCCGACAGATTGCTCAGGCGCTTCTACTGGGGCAAAAAGAAAACCTGGACAAGACTTTGCGCAATTCCTACGCCGAGACGGGTACCATGCACATTCTAGCCGTTTCAGGTCTTCATGTCGGGATTATTTACTTGGTTTTGCTTTTCCCTCTTCGCCTTATAAAACTCAAAGGAAAACCCGAGAAGCTGTATTTGATTGCTGTGATTGCGATCATTTGGATTTATGCTGCATTGACCGGGCTTTCCCCTTCGGTGGTAAGGGCTTCTACCATGTTTTCCCTCTTTTCCCTTGGGCAAATGAGACAGCGAAGACCTTCAATCTGGAATATTCTGGCTTTCTCGGCCATGATTATGATCGCTTGGGATCCGGATGTCCTCTTTGAAATCGGCTTTCAGCTTTCCTATGCCGCTGTGGCCGGAATTGTCGCTTTGCAACCCCTGATTGTAAAATGGTGGCTTCCACCGAATAGGGTTTTGGAGTACTTCTGGCAATTGGCCGCAGTCAGTATCGCGGCTCAGTTAGCGACTTTCCCACTTTCTGTTTACTATTTTCACCTGTTTCCAACCTATTTTCTATTCGCCAACTTGGTAGTTGTACCCTTGGCTTTTTTAATTATGGCTGTCGGATTGCCTTTCTTGGCTTTCAGCTGGGTATGGGGAGTAGGGGATGTGTTGGGCTGGGCGATCGATGGATTAATCCGAGTTCAGATTTGGACGGCGGAGTTCTTTCAGAGTTTGCCTTTCGGGAGCTTAGACCGATTGACTATTTCCATTTCCGGTATGCTTCTGGTTTGGGTGTTGCTTTTGATTTGGGGGAATTGGGAATGGGGTGACCGGAGAAAATTAACAGCGCTTTTCCTTCTGGTATCGGCTGTATGGATTGGTGAAGGAATAATCAGAGAATCGAGAAAGCCTGCGAGGTCTCTATGGGTTTTCGCTGGAGAAAAAGGACTCCTTTTGGAACTGCAATCAGGTGACCAAACCTTATCGTGGAATCAAAGTTTTCCTCTGGATCAGCTGGGCTTTTCTATCGATCCCAATCGAATTCAGGAAGGTAGAAGTCGCTTTCCGGAACCATTGAAAGCAGTCTTCTTGGATTCAATTTTTAGGGTTCCCGGTTATGATTTTTCTTTTTCAGTAGATCAAAAAAGGATTTTCTGGGATAAGGAAAAGCCAAAGTCAATTCGCTATTTTCAAGGCAATAAAGTGGAATCGGGTCAGATAGCAGAAAGCATAGTGATCGATGAAACAGGCTTTCGGGTGATTTTCTGAAATCTTTTTTGACCTTGGGATTTTCTGACCCAACTTTATCCCAACAACCCAAATAGAATGGAAAAATTAGTAGTAATAGAGGTAAAAGAACGGATAGGTTGGATTACACTCAACCGGCCGGAAAAAAGAAATGCCATGAGTCCCGAACTGATTGCCTCCCTTTCCGAGGCCTTGGAGGTACTTGCTGGCAATTCGGAAGCTAAAGTAATCGTGCTCAAAGCAGAAGGAAAAGCCTTCTGCGCAGGAGCAGATTTAGACTACATCCGACAGCTGCAGAATTTTACTTTCGAGGAAAACTTGGAAGACAGCAGGAGGTTACTTGACCTCTTCAAGAAGATCTATGAATTCCCCAAGCCGGTGATTGCTCAGGTTCAGGGGCACGCCTTGGCAGGAGGATGTGGGCTGGTTACCGTCTGTGATTTTGCTTTTTCGGTGCCGGAAGCACTTTTTGGGTACACCGAAGTGAAAATCGGCTTTATTCCGGCCTTGGTGTCAGTGTTTCTTGCTGAGCAGATTGGACAGGCCAAAGCCACAGAACTCTTGCTTTCCGGAGAGTTGATTTCTGCAGAAAAAGCTGCCGAACTGGGCCTGATTACTCAAGTGGTGGCAGATGGGGCTTTGGAGCAATTCACTGAGGAATTTGCTCAAAAGCTGATTCAATCCAATTCCGGCCGAGCAATGAAAGAAACTAAGCGCCTTCTTCGATCCCTTGGAAAACAGCAAAGAGATGAAGCACTAATCGCAGCTGCAGAGGCCAATGCCCGAGCCCGTGCCAGTGAAGACTGTATCCAAGGTATCGCTGCTTTTTTGTCCAAAACCAAACTCGTTTGGTAGGTGGAAGATCAACTGAGTCATATTCTCCGGCAGGTTTTTGGATTTGAGGACTTTCGTCCGGTCCAAAAGCTAGTCATTGACTCGGTCATTTCAGGTCAGGATACCCTGGCGATTTTACCTACGGGTGGGGGGAAAAGCTTATGCTATCAGATCCCCGGATTGGCAAGGCAGGGCATTTGTCTGGTGGTTTCTCCTCTGATCGCTCTGATGAAAGATCAGGTGGACAACCTGAAAGCAAAAGGCATCAAAGCAGCTGCGATATTTTCAGGAATGAGCAGCAGGGAAATTGACACCACTCTCGACAATTGCATTTATGGAGATTACAAGTTCCTGTATGTTTCCCCTGAGCGGCTGAAGACCGAGCTTTTCATCGAGCGCTTCAAGCAGATGAATGTCAATCTCATTGCAGTGGACGAAGCCCATTGCATTTCCCAATGGGGGTATGATTTCCGTCCCAGTTATCTGGAAATAGCCAAAATCCGTGTTTTTCATCCCCGAGTTCAAGTCTTGGCACTGACCGCCTCAGCCACTTCGGAGGTATGTAAGGATATTCAGGAAAAGCTGGAAATGAAATCCCCAAAGGAGATTCGGCAGAGCTTCGCAAGGAAAAACCTCAGCTACAGTGTCCGGCAAGTGGAAAATAAGCTGGAGAAAGGAGTGGAGATCCTGAATAAAATCCCCGGTACAGCGATCTGGTATGTGCGAAACCGACAGGGCACTCATCAGATTGCCAAGAGTCTGCAGCAATTGGGGATATCCGCAGCGGCTTACCATGCAGGCTTATCCAATGAAGACCGTTCATCGAGACAGGAGGCTTGGAAGAAGAATCAGATACGGGTCATGGTCAGTACCAATGCCTTTGGGATGGGGATTGACAAGCCCGATGTCCGTGTGGTATTGCATAGTGATCTTCCGGAAAATCTGGAAAACTACTACCAGGAAGCCGGACGGGCGGGGAGAGATGGCGCCAAAGCCTTTGCGGTGCTGATGGCCAATGAGCAGGATTTTGAGCAGGTGATGAATCGCTCGGCCCTAGTCTATCCTCCGGTGGAGTATTTGCGAAGAGTGTATCAGTGCTTAGCCAATTACTTTCAGCTGGCTGTGGGGACCAATCTGATGAGCAGTTTTGATTTCGTGATCTCGGATTTTTGCGACACCTATCAATTAGGGGTTTTGGAAACCTTCTATGCGCTCAAAGTACTTGAGGAGGAAGGGTTCATCGAACTCAGTGAGAGTTTTTATGTCCCATCCAGGATTCATTTTTTGGTCAATCCTACAAGACTCTATGAGGTTCAGATAGCCCATGCCAAGCTTGACCCGGTGATCAAAGTGCTGCTCAGGACTTATGGAGGCAATCTTTTTTCAGAATATCTCAAAATTCAGGAAAATAAGCTGGCTAAAGTTCTGGAAATGAGAGAATCAGAGCTGGTAAAGGCCTTGCGACAACTTCATCAGCTGGAAGTCATGGATTACGATCAGCGAAAGGATAAGCCCCAGCTTACTTTTCTCACCCAACGCTACGATGCGGGAAAGCTTCCGCTCAACTTTCAACGGATCCAAGCCCGAAAAGAACTTACCTTGGAAAAGGCCAAGAGTATGGTAGAATATGCGCATCAGGGGAGAATTTGCCGATCCAGATTCATTCAGGGCTATTTTGGGGAAATGACCGAGGAAGATTGCGGAATCTGTGATGTTTGCATTGCAGGCAAAAAAGCCAAGATTCCCGAAAAGGTGGAAGATTGGCTTACCGGGAAAATTTTGGAAACTTTAGCCCAAAGTGGAGAGTTAACTGAGGGAGATCTTTTGGGAAAAATCAACAAACCCGCTAGCCCTCCTCATCTCCAACTCATCCGTCAATTGATCGATCAGGGAAAAATCGTCAAAACCAAGGAGGGAAAACTGAAACTGATTACCCATGGCTAATTTCCTGGATGATTTATTTAAGAAACTGTTCAAACCTTCGGACAATGCGCCGATGAAGGTGAAAGAAAACTTTGTCATCCAAGAGGAAGATCAGCGGGATTTGGAAGACTGGATGGAGTCTGCGGAATGCCAGCGATACTTTGATCTGGTTTTCAGAAACTATCATTTCAAACGAACCCAAATCAATGAAAGGCCCCAAGTACATATTCTGCAGTCGCCTTATGCCAATGGTTTTGCAGTGACCTATGATGAGCCTTTCGATTTTCAATCCTTTTCAAGGATTTTCTTGGCTTTTAGCCGACGTATTTTAGATTTGGGATATCATCAGGTCAGTTTGGACCGAAAATTTGAAGAAATTAACGAACAGGTGAAGGTGACTGAGAAGTTTTATTTCAAGCCGCCCTTGCAAGTACCCAAGGAAGGGGAGTTGATTTCTCAGCTTTTTGGGAATGTGGCCCTGGAAAAAGTCTCGATTGACAATCAACCCAGCTATATCAAATGCCTGGCGACGGTATATTCCGATCGCCTGTACCAAGATGCCGGCTCCTTCGATCAACTGATGGATGGCATCTTCAAAAAAAACAACAATGGATAGACTCAGTCTGAGAAATCAACTTCAGGTTTACAGAACACCCTACGAGGAAGAATCTCCCTTTATCGCCGATTTTCTGGAGCTTACCCAAGACCCTTTGGCTTACAAAAGAGAAAGGTTGGAGGGGCATTTCACCGCCTCGGCTTGGATTGTCAATAAGAAACGAACCCATACTCTTTTGACCTTGCATCGCAAATTGGGTCGATGGTTGCAATTGGGTGGACATGCCGACGGAAACGAAAACCTGATCGAGGTGGCTATGAAAGAAGCTCAAGAAGAAAGTGGTCTTCAAAGTCTGCGATTGGTTGACTCCACCATTTTTGATCTGGACAAACACATCATCCCAGAGCGTCCGCATGTGCCTGAGCATTTTCACTTTGATGTTCGATACCTTCTGGAAGCGGATATTCAGGAGCCTTTGCAAATCTCCGAGGAGAGTATTTCTCTTGCTTGGATTGCTTTTGATTCTGTGGTGGATATGATCGGATACAATCCTTCCATTTTGAGGATGTTGGAAAAAACCAGTAAATCAGAAATACTTCTTTAATGCCTAAGGTCAATCCTGCAGAAATCCGCTCTGCCTTTACCTTTTCCAAACCGATTCAAGTCCGTTTTTCGGATATCGACGGATACCTTCATGTTAATAATGGCATCTATTTTAGCTATTTCGAACACGCGCGGGCGGTTTTCCTCTATGAAGCCTGTGGCTGGAATGTGCTGACTGTAGGAACTGTGGTGGGTAGAGTGGAGATCGACTACCTGCGTCCCATCCATATGGAAGATCAGGTGGAAGCCTTGGTCCGATGTACCCGAGTAGGCAATTCTTCCTTTGATTTGGATCAATATCTGGTAGGCAAAAACGCAGCGGGCGAAGACCTCGTTTTTGCAAAATGCAAGTGTATTCTGGTCTCTGTGGATATGAAAACCATGAAGCCGGTACCGGTGCCAGCCGAATACCGAGCCAAATTGGAGCAGTCCTAAGCCCCAATTGCCTATCTTTGCGCAAAAATTACCCTCCCGTGAGAAAACTCTGGATGATTTCCCTGCTTTTTGCAGGTCTTTGGGCATGCAGTCCCAGTGAAGAAGAATTGTTGAAAAATGGCATGCAAAAGATGGATTCCCAGGCTTGGTCGGAAGCTGTTCAGGTTTTTGACCGATTGCTTGAGAAAAATCCTGCTAACGCCACCGCGCTCAATGCCAAGGGTGTTGCTCTTTTTCAACAGGGGAAAATTGAAGAAGCTATCCCTGTATTTGATCAGGCCATCACTGCCGATTCTACCAGCTACAAGCCTTGGTTTAACCGGGGCAATGCCAAGATGGAGTTGGAGAAATACAAAGAGGCCTTGGCAGACTTCAACATTGCCAGTGCTTTGGATGCCAGCCAGACTGATATTTATTTCAATAGAGGCACTGCACTTCTAAACATGGAGGAATACGAAGATGCCTTGCTTGACTTTCAGGCTGTGTTGGAATCAAATCCAAATCAGGCGGATGCACATTTTCGAAAGGCAAAAGCCGAATTGGGGATGAATGATCCGCTTCACGGACTGGAGTCCTTGACCAACACGGTCAATCTAGATCCCAAAAATGCCGAGGCGTATTACCTATTGGGTGTGACTCGAATGAGTGCTTTGGGTCAGAAAAGTGAGGGCTGTGCCGACCTGAAGATGGCGCTATCCTTGGGCTATTCACAGGCAGAAACCTGGATCAAAGACTTCTGCGAAAATTAATTCATGGCTGAAATCGGAAAAGATATTGCCCAAGCCCGGTATTTTTTGGAAAATGGCCAACTCGTGGGGATTCCCACTGAGACCGTCTATGGCCTTGCCGGTGATGCCTTGAATCCCGAGTCAGTCGCTTTGATTTTTGAGACAAAAAATCGTCCCAGTTTTGATCCTCTCATTTTGCACACCTCTTCTTTGGAAAGAGTGGAGGAGTTTGTTTCGGACTTTCCTGAGAATCTGAAAAAACTAGCGCATGCTTTCTGGCCAGGTCCGTTGACCTTGCTTTTGCCCAGAAAGCCGATCGTTCCTGATTTGGTGACATCGGGTTTGGAGCGGGTTGCGGTTCGTGTTCCAAAGCATTCATTGACTTTGACTTTGCTGGAATCTCTTGATTTCCCTTTGGCAGCTCCGAGTGCCAATCCTTTTGGCTACATCAGCCCCACAGCTCCAGCCCATGTAGAGGCCCAATTGGGAGATAAGATTCCTTACATACTTGATGGTGGGGCTTGTGAAGTGGGTTTGGAAAGTACAATTGTAGGTTTGGAAGGAGAGGAAGCGGTGATTTACCGCCTGGGAGGATTGGATATTTCGGAAATCGAAAAGTTGATTGGCCCGGTAAATGTAAAAGATCACAGCTCCAGCAATCCAGCCGCTCCCGGTCAGTTGGAGAGCCATTATGCACCGAGGAAGCCGTTTCTTTTGGGAGATTTGGAAAAGCTGGTTTCGGAAAAAAAGAGAGAAGGAGTGAAGTTTGGTGTGCTGAGTTTTGCCAAACATTTCCCGGAAATAGAAAATCAAATGACCCTGAGTCCGGAAGCCAACCTTCATGAAGCTGCCAAAAATCTCTTTGCAGCCATGCGGACCTTGGACCAAAGCCAAGCTGAAGTGATTTTGGCTGAGTTGATGCCTGAAACTGGATTGGGAAGAGCAATCAATGACCGGTTGAGAAGAGCTTCAGTCAAATAACTCCTAAGTATAATTTCGATTACTTTCTCAAAAGACAAATTTTTCAATCTTTCAATTTTTGAATCTTTCGATCATCCTATCCATTCAATCGATTACGGAATTCCTATCCAAAGAATTCACAAATTGATCGCAGAAAAAGGCCAAGAATTGCATGAAATTGGCTTAAATTCAAACTCTTTTTAAAAGATGAATTTGAAAAACCATTAAACTAATCTTATGAGTTCAACCGTAAAAAATGTCGATAGTCTGAGTTTTGCAGGGAAGAAAGCACTCGTTCGGGTGGATTTCAATGTGCCTCTGGATGAGAATTTCGCTGTCACTGACGATACCCGTATTCAGGCAGCTATTCCCACTATCAAGAAAATTTTGAAGGATGGAGGATCTGCTATTTTGATGTCCCACTTGGGCAGACCAAAAGGTGGGCCCGAAGACAAATATTCGCTTAAGCATATTGTATCTGCTGTAGAGGCTGCTTTGGGTCAAAAGATCAAGTTTGCCGGCGATTGCATCGGTTCTGATGCGGCGAAATTGGCAGCAGGACTTGGTTCTGGTGAAGTGCTTTTGTTGGAAAACCTTCGCTTCTACAAAGAAGAAGAAAAAGGGGACAAGGACTTTGCTGGCAAACTGGCGAAATTGGGTGATGTGTATGTGAACGATGCATTCGGTACTGCACACCGGGCGCATGCGTCTACAGCCGTGATTGCTGAGTTTTTCAAGGACAAAGTAGCCGGATACCTTATGGAATCTGAGCTGACCAATGCAGATAAAGTATTGGATAAAGCCGAAAGACCTTATACTGCCGTCATGGGCGGTGCCAAGATTGCGGATAAAATCCTGATCATCGAGCGTCTGTTGGACAAAGTGGACAATCTGATCATTGGAGGAGGGATGTCCTATACTTTTGCTAAAGCGCAAGGTGGGAAAATCGGAACTTCCCTTTTGGAGGAAGATAAGCTGGACTATGTATTGGAATTGATGCAAAAGGCGAAAGCAAAAGGTGTTAATCTGATTTTGCCAGTGGATACCGTGATTGCAGATGCCTTTGCCAATGATGCCCACCAGGACTTGGTAAGCAGCGGAGAGATTCCTGATGGCTGGATGGGCTTGGATATCGGGCCAAAGACAAGAGAGCTTTTCGGGAAGACGATTTGGGACTCCAAAACCATTCTTTGGAATGGACCGATGGGTGTGTTTGAAATGGAGTCTTTTAACAAAGGGACTATCGCAATCGCGGAATATGTGGCTCAAGCCACCCAGAAGGGGGCTTTCTCCCTGATCGGAGGAGGTGATTCTGCCGCAGCAGTGAATAAGTTTGGATTTACCGATCATGTATCCTATGTCTCCACAGGAGGCGGTGCCTTGCTAGAGCATATGGAAGGAAAAGTGCTTCCGGGAGTAGCTGCATTGGCAGAATAATCAAAAATTTACTTCAAGAGCAAAGAGGCTGTCTTAAAAGTGAAGTTTGTCACATTGAGCGAAGTCGAAATGTCGTCCAGAAAGCTGGAAATGGCCTTCGACTCCGCTCAGGCTGACAACGAAACGATTTATGAGACAGCCTCTTAATTTTTTATGATAATAAAGGCCTTCCCAAAAGTTCAAATTTTGGAAAAGCTTAAGGTTCAGAAATTCAACTCCACCATCACCGGAAAATGGTCCGAGGGGTACTTTTTCCCATAATTATCAGTCAAAATCCCGTGTCGGATCACTTCGATTTTTCCGGATGCAAAAATGTGATCTATGATTCCATCAGGCATCTTTTCCCAATCAAAACCTGTAAAGGTTCCTTGTGGGCCATAGGAAGGAATTTTTGAAATCAGGCGGGCATCCTGCCAGTTGGGGTTGGAAACAATGGTTTCGTAGGCGGGATTGTCAGGAGTCACATTGAAGTCACCCATCCAAATCACGGGAAGGTTTTCTGTATTGATTTTTTGAATTTGAGCTGCTACCAGTTTGCTGCTTTCTTCTCTTGCCTGCTGTCCGATGTGATCATAGTGGATATTGAACACATAAAAACGAGTCCCTTCTTTACTCTTGAACCTTCCCCAAGTGCAAATCCTATTCAAGGCTGCATCCCAGCCTTTGCTAGGCTGCTCAGGGGTAGGAGAAAGCCAAAAAGTCCCTGAATCTTCCAATTGATACAAATTGGGGTCAAAGTGAATCGGTGAAAACTCACCTTTTTCCTTGCCGTCATCCCTGCCTACTCCAATAGATTGAAATCCCAATCCTTCATTGATTTGCCGTAATTGATGAACCAAGGTTTCTTGTGTTCCAAAGAGCCCAATTTGATGAAACTGAATCAAATGAATGACATGGGGAGCTCGGTCTTTCCAGAGATTGCCTTCATCGTTGGGATTGTCCCAACGGATATTGAACGTAGCGAAGCGGTGGGTTTGGGCTGAAACAGGGACCACTAACAGTAGGAAAAGTAATCCTGCTAGCAGCGAGTGGATTAAGTTGGGTTTTGAAGTCATGATGAACTTATTCGTGTAAAAAGGCTTATTGATCTAGAAAACGCATGCTATTTTAAAATTATGAAAACCATTGATCCCAAAGAACTCAAAACCCAAGATTTGCAGGCGATTTTGCAAGGTGCAGTTGCACCAAGACCTATTGCTTTCGCCAGTACTGTTGATTTGGAAGAGAATGTGAACCTCAGTCCTTTCAGCTTTTTTAATCTTTTCAGTGCCAATCCTCCGATTCTTGTATTTTCTCCCAGTCGAAGAGTGAGGGACAATACTACCAAGCATACCTTGGAAAATGTGCTGGAAGTGCCAGAAGTGGTCATTCACATCGTCGGCTTTGATCAGGTGGAGCAGATGTCTCTGGCGAGTACAGAATATCCAAAAGGAGTCAACGAGTTTCAAAAAGCAGGGCTTACGGCTGTAAAGTCTGACCTAGTTGCACCACCTCGCGTAAAAGAGTCTCCGGTAGCTTTTGAGTGCCGGGTAAATGAGGTCAAATCACTCGGTGACCAAGGTGGAGCGGGAAATTTGGTGATTTGCGAGATTCTAAGAATTCATCTCGATGAGCGGATTTTGGATGATAAAGGAGCGATTGACCCGAATATTCTTGCTCCGGTTGCGCGATTGGGAGGTAGCTGGTACTCCAAGATTACTCCGGATTCCCTTTTTCAAATCCCTAAGCCACTGACTACTTTGGGTATCGGGGTGGATCAGATTCCTGAGGAAATCAGAACCAGTTCTGTACTGACAGGAAATAATCTGGGACGCTTGGGAAATGTGGAACAATTGCCTGCCAAAGAGGAAGTGGAAAAGCTTTCCCAGTCATCAGAAGTTGAGGAGATGCGAATTCGATTCCAAAATGACGCGGATTCTTGGACGGATCATTTGCATCGTTGGGCCAAAGAGGAACTGGATGCCGGGAATGTGGACCTCGCTTGGAAGATTCTCCTACAAAAGCCATAAAAGTAAAATCCCTCAAATTTTCGAATTTGAGGGGTTTTTGTTTTTCACCAAGGTGAATTTATTTGATAGTAATGTCCTGAGGCATTCTCACCTGGACTCCCTGATAATGCTTGATTTTCTGGATTTTTTGGTACAAAGGATATTGATCTCCTAGATATACTTGAAGAAGTTTGGCCTGTACATTGTCAGAGAAAGAAGTCATAAACTCCTCAAACCAAGGCTTCTGCTCAGGGTAAAATACAACCCGGTAGTCATCTCCTGCGTCGATTTTGGCAGCGGCAATTTCAATAGCAGTATCCAATCCACCCAAAACGTCCACCAAACCTCTGGCTTTGGCTTGA
This sequence comes from Algoriphagus taiwanensis, assembly GCF_036245645.1. Taxonomy (NCBI): domain Bacteria; kingdom Pseudomonadati; phylum Bacteroidota; class Cytophagia; order Cytophagales; family Cyclobacteriaceae; genus Algoriphagus; species Algoriphagus taiwanensis. The sequence continues at coordinate 57,903 of NZ_BTPE01000011.1, forward strand.
TTTCCCGTCCAAACTCGCCCTGAAGCCACTTTCTTTACAGAATCGGGGTGCATGCCACGGCCTTCCGCCACTCTGGAAATGAAGGTCTCATAGCCGTCTTCCAAGGAAGACTGAATGATGGTTTTTTCCACTTCGGTAGTAGGTCTGCCCGGGTTCATAAAATCAGAAAGTTCGCCGGTAGTAACTACATCGGTTGTTACCCCTAGTTTGTCATTGATCAGTTCCTGTACATTAAACCAAAGGCCGAAAATGCCAATAGAACCTGTGATGGTATTCGGCTGTGCGACGATGGTGTCTGCAGGTACAGAAATGTAATACCCTCCTGAGGCAGCTACTTCACCCATGGAAGCGATGACTGGCTTTACTTTTTTGGTTTCGATCAGTTCTCTCCAGATCACATCAGATGCTAGGATAGATCCGCCTGGAGAATTCACCCTAAGAACAATCGCCTTGATATCGTCGTCTTTTCTTGCCTTTCGGATTTCTTTGGCAAATTTTTCCGAACTGATTACTCCCTCAGCACTTCCTCCTACGATATCACCTTCGGCAATGATGACCGCAATTCGGTTTTTGGAAGTGATATTTTTTGACTTGGCCAAAGAGCCCAAATCGGTAGCATTGATTCTTGAGATGTCTGCGTCTTCCTCCAGTCCGAGTTTTTCTCTCAACTTGGCATGAACTTGATCCTCATAAAGAAGTTCGGTAGCCAAGCCATAGGTCACGGCATCCGCAGGCTTTCTTACCAGCATTTTTGAATTGATATTCATCAGACTGTCAGGAGTCATCTCCAAGCTTGCAGCAATGAGATTGATTGCATGGGCATTGATGTCATCCAAAAAATATTGCGTCTGCAATCTGTTTTCCGGGCTCATTTTGTCCAGAATGAATGGCTCAACGGCGCTTTTGAACTCACCTACCCGAAATACTTCTGGCTGGATTCCTACTTTTTCGAAGAATCCTTTCAGGAAAATAGACTCAGAAGCGAGTCCGTTGAAGTCAATACCTCCCAGAGGATTTAGGTAAATCTCGTCAGCTACAGAGGCCAAAAAGTAGCCTCCTTCTCCATAAGCCTCATCGTAGGCGATGATGAATTTCCCGGATTCTTTGAAGTCAAGCAAGGCTTCTCTCAGGTCCAATAAACCTGCCTGTCCAGCCAAAATCAACCCTGTATTGAGGTAGATACCTTTGATGTTATCGTTGGTTTTTGCCTCTGAAATGGCCTTTTTCAAATTGATCAAGCCGGCATTCATCTGATTTCCGAAAGGGTTTCCAAAGCCGCCAAAATCAAAATCATTATCCGTAGTTCGCTCTACTAGCACTCTGCCGTTGAGATTCAGGTGCAACACGGTGTTTTCTTTCACCTTCACTTCCTTTTCGGAAGAAGAGGCGATGATGCCAATGATTCCAAAAAGCACGAGAAAGCTGAGAATTGAAAACACAAACAGACCGACGATGACGGCCAATACATTACCTAGAAATTTCATTTTATATACCAGTTATTTACTTTCAGTCGATGATTCCATTTACTTTTCCCTTCCACGAGGATTTGGATTTGCTCCTGTTTATGGGAATTTTATTTTGCACGAAATTAACTCAAATTGGGCGGTGTTTACAATCACCTAAGTGATAAGCGATGCAAACAGAGGTTGTGTTATGTTTAGGAGGGAACAAAGGTGACCGGGAAAAGTTGCTTTTTCGGGCTATTGAATGTTTGAATGACCATTTCCAACTCCTTCGGGTTTCCAAAATCTACGAAACAGCGGCCTGGGGAGGTGTGGCAAAGGGAGATTTTTTAAATCAGTTGGCTATCATCTCCACTGGACTCGATCCTGAAGATGTTTTGGATATCCTTCAGGAAATTGAGTTGGATTTGGGAAGAAAGCGGGAAGATCCCTGGGGAGACCGGACCATGGATATTGATATCCTGTATTTTGGAGATCGTTTGATTCAAAATGACCGACTTTCCATCCCTCATCCCTATATAGCTGATAGGAGATTTGTGCTGATTCCTCTGGCCGATCTGATGCCTGACCATAAGCATCCTATATCGGGAAAAACCACCCTGGAAATGCTCCAAGCATGTGCCGACCCGAGCGAGGTATGGGTGTATAAAAAATAAATCCCGCCTTTCAGCGGGACTTTTATGATTACAATCCTGACACTTCTGCTTCAGGATGGATTTTTTTGACCAGCCCTTGGAGGACCTTTCCCGGTCCGCATTCCACAAACTGGGTTGCCCCATCTTTGACCATATTTTGTACGGATTGGGTCCATTTAACCGGTGCAGTCAATTGAGCAATTAGGTTTTTCTTGATGGTTGCCACATCCGAAACTGCAGTGGTGCTTACATTTTGGTAGACTGGGCAAGTTGGAGTGTGAAACTCCGTAGCCTCAATCGCTTTTTGGAGTTTTTCCCTTGCTGGTTCCATCAAAGGAGAGTGGAAAGCTCCTCCTACGGGAAGGGGAAGCGCCCGCTTGGCGCCAGCAGCTTTCATTTTTTCGCAGGCGATTTCTATGCCTTTATTAGTACCTGAAATGACGAGCTGTCCGGGGCAGTTGTAATTGGCCGGAACGACGATTTCTTCTACTTCTGAGCAAATTTCTTCCACTTTTTCATCAGCCAAGCCCAAAATGGCAGCCATGGTGGAGGGGTTGATTTCGCAGGCTTCCTGCATGGCCAAGGCCCGCTGATAGACGAGTTTAAGACCGTCTTCGAAAGCCAGGGTGCCATTGGCAACCAAAGCGGAAAATTCACCCAAAGAATGTCCTGCAACCATGTCCGGTGCAAAATCAGGGGTAGTTTTGGCTAAAATGACAGAATGCAAAAAAATTGCGGGTTGGGTTACTTTAGTTTGCTTGAGCTCTTCCTCGGAGCCTTCAAACATGATGTCCGAAATCCGAAATCCCAGGATTTCATTGGCCTGCTCGAATAGGGCTTTGGCTTCTGGATTTTCTTCGTAAAGTGATTTTCCCATACCCGGGAATTGGGCCCCTTGACCCGGAAAAACAAATGCTTTCATGTGCTTTTAATGATTTTGATCCTCCCGAAAAGAAGTACAATATGGTCCAAAGAAATAATCTTCGAATCCGAATTTGTCTCCAAGGCAAGATGAATTGAAGGGGCAAATATAGACGATTTTACTTCCTCAGCCCATCACATCAGCTGATCGACGAGCTTGAAGTGATCGCGGATGATGGTTTTGTTATTTTCTCCCAACCAACGGATAAATGCTTTGATTGCGGGCGGATGGTTTTTTTGCTTCAGCCAAATCAGCTTCCAGTCCGCCAATAAAGGCAATCCGGGATATTCTAAAATCTCAATGCGCTTGTCAAAAATTTCCTGGTGCATGGAAAAAATGGACAAAACGGAAACGCCAAGACCTGCCATTACTGCTTGCTTAACCGCTTCATTGGTGGCCAGTTCGAGCTTGCTCTCAATGCTGATGTCTTGCTCATTGAAAAAGGACTCCATCTTGGTCCGGGTTCCCGAACCTTTTTCCCTCAAGACAAAAGGGATTTTATGCCAATTCCCCTGATCGATTTCTTTTTGGTATTGATCTTTTTTCTCAGGAGCACAGGCTAGATACCATTTGTTTTCGGCTATGGTGATGCTCTCCAAATCCATGTCTTCGGGCCAAACAGAAACCAATGCCAAGTCTGTGGTATTTTCCTGAAGGTGAGAAAGGACCGTAAACCGATTGGAAACTTCCAGACTGATCTCTACATGAGGATGGATTTTCATGAAATCTGCCATCAGATAGGGCACGAGGTATTTTCCTGTAGAAACTGAGGAAATCCTCATTTTTCCCCCAAGAAGTCCTTTGAGCTCCAGCATCCGCTGCTGAATCTGGTCAAGTTCTGAGAAAATCCGGTCTGCGGTATCTACCAACTCTTGTCCAAACTCTGTGATATGAATCTTTTTGCCAATGATTTCGGTCAATGGTACATCAAACTGCTCCTGAAGATTTTTGAGCTGAATGGATACACCAGGCTGAGTGAGATTCATCACCTTGGCTGCTTTGGTGATGCTCTGATGCTTGGCGACTATTTGGAAGGCGCGGAGTTGTTGGAGAGAAAAATTCATAAATTTTTTTAATTTAAAACTCATTACGTATTGAAATTTATTATGGTTTGTTTTTTTTGAAAAATTCTGGGCTGATATTTGGGCCATGGATTTTCAAATTTTGATTAACAACCTCACGAATCCGAGTTTACTCTTTTTCGTTTTGGGGATTTTGGCGGTGAGGTTCAAAAGTGATCTGGAAATACCCGGCAGCAGTGCCAAATTCATCGCACTTTATCTCATGCTGTCCATCGGGTTTAAGGGAGGACAGGAATTATCCCACAGTGAATTTGATTCTACGATCCTGTGGGCATTGATTTTTGGACTGTTTCTGTCTGCTTCCATTCCATTTTATACCTTTTTTATTCTTAAGAAAAAGCTTGGTGTGGCCAATGCCTCCGCTATTTCGGCTTCCTATGGATCTATTTCTGCCGTTACATTTGTGGCTGCTGTTGCCTTTTTGGATGTGCAGGGCACTACATTCGGAGGGCATATGGTGGCGGTAATGGCTTTGATGGAAGCTCCAGCCATTATCTCAGGGGTGATCTTGCTAAGGAAATATTCCGAACAAAAACCAGAAGGCGGCCTGAAAAAAATTATCATCCATGCTTTTACCAATGGTTCCGTATTGCTGATTTTGGGAAGCTTGGTGATTGGGTTGATAGCGGATGAAAAGCAGGCAGAAGGGATCAAACCCTTCGTGACGGATATTTTCAAAGGTTTTTTGGCCGTATTCCTCTTGGATATGGGGATCAATAGTGGCAGGAAGCTAAAAGCCTTTTTCAAGACCGGCTATTTTTCTACCGTATTTGCCATTGTCATTCCCTTAATTAATGGCTGTGCGGTGGCGTTTTTGACTCACTGGATTGCTCCTGGAGTTGGGGATCGGCTGATTTTCTCCATTTTGGCAGCGTCGGCATCTTATATCGCAGTTCCGGCAGCTATGAAGTTAGCCAATCCAGAGGCTGATGAAGGCCTGTACGTTCCTATGGCGTTGGCTATCACGTTTCCATTCAATATCACCCTGGGAATGCCGATTTATTGGATGATTATCCAAGCCTTCTAAAAGTTCAACTGATGAATTTGGCTTTTTCTTCGGGTGTAGGAAGTCTGCAAGTACTTTTTTTACCAAACCACCGGTATCGGTTCTTTCCGATCCAATCATAAATCGGATCCCGGAGAAAGGCAGGAATAAAAATCAAAGGATAAAGCAAGGGCCAAAGCCCGGAAAGGTGTCTGGCAATCTTGAGGGCGCCGGTACTCCGGAAGTAGGCTTTTTCCCCTTCTATCAAAACCAAGGAATCCAAATAGTCTCCTTTGATTTGAAGTTTTTTCAGGAGGCTTTTGCCTGCTTCACTTTGCAATGCCCCAACCAAGAATCGGTTATGTTTATCTCTTTTTAAGATAAAATCGATTGAGGTATTGCAAAGATTACAGACTCCGTCAAAAAGAATGACTGACTTGCCCGGGATCATCTCAGGATTTGAATGGTGCCTTTCAATTCTCGGTCTCTTAGGCTTGGATCTAGGACATCAAAGAAGACTTTTCCTGAATAGAAATAGGTGCCTGCCGGAAGATCGTTTCCATTGGAATCTCTTCCATCCCAGCGAATGAAAATATCATTTTCGTTGTTTTCCAGGCTATTATAACGGAATACTTCCGTGCCCCACCGGTTCACAATAAAGATTTCAACACCTGTCACAAATCTCGGACAGGCAGAGAATGGATTGTCGAAGGCAATGAAGGTATCGTTGTTTCCATCTCCATTTGGAGTAAAGGCATTGGGCAAATTGTAGACCGGACAATTGTCCACACAGACTACATTGCTTGGCTCGCTTTCATTGCCAGATCGATCTACCGCAGTGATGTAGTAGCATCCTCGATAGTTAGGAAGGTTGGTCAGGGTAGCATCCAGAGTCAAATTGGAATATTCTCCTACCAAATTGAAAACACCTTCTTCTCCGTCCGGAGTAAAATACAAGCGATATCCACTGAGTTCGTCATCACAATTTCCTGAGAAATCCGGTTCCCAACTCAGTTCATGCTCGAAGGTATTGGAATTGCAAGGTTGTTCGGCAACATAGGCAGAGCATTCGGGTCCTTCAAAAGTCAGGACAGGAGGGCAGGGCAACCTGTCGTCATCCGGTTTTGCACAGATGATTTGCGACTTGTTTTCTAAAGGATAAGTGATTCGGTCCACATTATAAGAGCCTTTGGTCACTACGAAATAGCAATATTCCGTGTCTCTGTTTAGTGGTACTCCATTGAAGCTGCCGTCATCCAAGAAAGTAAAGCCTTGAGTAGTCACGTCCACTTCGGCTATTTTTTCGAAAGTCAGATCATCTGAGGCTTCAGGATCGGTTCTGTTTCTCCATACCTCATGCGGAAATTGAGCGACCTGATTATTCCATGGAACTTGGAAAGTCCAATTCAGTTCTATGGCTTCATTGATAATTGTTGGCTCCAAGCGTACAGAAGAAGCAGAGGAGGAGGTGTCAATTTTAATGTTTTGATCCAGCAAAACGACCTTGTAGTTGTAAACAAGGTTTTCGGTATTCAGTCCGGTATCGGTAAACAAGGTGTCTGAAGTGATGCCGAGACTTACTCGGTTTTGGTTGCCTTCAAAACCTTCACTTCTCAGAAGCTCGTAGGTGTAAGGGCCCGGGAATTGAGTTACATCAATGTCATAAGGAGGCGTCCACTTGACGAAAATCTCCCCTTCCGCTAAATCCGTTTCTTCCACACTCACATTGGTGATGATTGGGACATCCACATCAATAGTAAGACAGATTTCCTCCGACACTATACTTAAACCAGCTCTAGGTTCAGGGAAAGCTGCTACCAGTCGATAGCAATAGGTATTACCAGGAGCCAGACCCTCCCCACCATTCAGATCTTTGAAGCTGAAGGTGTTCATGTCAGTGATTCCTACAAGTTCATATCCGGGACGGATGCCAGTCTCACAGGAATCAGGCTGATAGGGATCTGAATTGATTCTTCTCCAGATTTGCATTTCCTGTGCCGTAGAAGCACAGCCATAAGGGTCCCAGGAAAGCTCCGCAGTTCTTCCTGGCATTTGTTCGATTTGATCCCAAACGGGTGGAGGACCGATTACTTTGATTCTCCAGGTTTTGATATCTACCAGCTTGGGTCCAGACCGAGGTTGGTCGGTGATTCGCACACGTACATCGTATTCTCTTTCTCTGACGTGGCTGCAGACCGTTTGCCAATTGAAATTGACTATGCCCGGCTGAGGCTGGAAAGCATTTTCAGGGGTATAGGTAGCTGGAGAAGTAGTGATTTCAATGGGTTCTCCAAAAACTTCGATTTTGATCGGATCCCCGTCAGGGTCTTGTCCCTGAATAATTTCCTCGATAAGGGTACCTGCTTCGACGCAAAGATCAGGAGGCAAAATGAGCTCAGGTCTTCGGTTGTTGGAGTTTTCGATGATGATCTGCATATCACGCACCACATAGCCGATCTGCTCAAATCTTCCGTTGATTTTTCTCCATTCAATTATTCGAAAGGCCACATTGAACTGTCCCGCAGTTCCGGGAGCGTCCCAAATTAAATCCCCAAAAACAGGGTCAATCCCAAACAATGCCGGAGTTGCTCCAGATTCTTGGCTGGTGCTGAATTCAGCCACATTTGGGTCTCGATAGTTATTCACTTCTCGTTGAAAAGCCTGCTTGGGGACATCTATCGCATAAGAGAGACTGTCTCCATCCGGATCGTAAGCACCCGGATTATGGATATAGCGTACGTTTACCGCTCCATTGTCTACAGGGGGAATGGTGAGGACTGGGGAATTATTTACTCCGATGAAAGGATCAATGTTGATTTCGGTTTCCACATAAAAAGGAGTATCCACCGAATTATCCATGTTCAGGGTCAAATCATTTCTGTTAAATTCCTGAAAGCGGATTTTGTATCTCCCTGGACCTTGAAAAGTATGCGTGATGACAAATATGTTTTCCTCAATCTGATCTCCTAAATCTCTCACCAACGAAAAATCCGCCTCGGTATTTAGCTGTTCTTCTCTTCCGTCTCCAAAGTTGATCGTACCAGGGCCAAAGACCACACTCGATCTGGTATCGGTGTAGCCCACTACCGTGATTCTATAGGTGAGGGTTTGAACTGAAATCCGCTCTGCAATGATCTCACCAGCCCGGATGTGGGTGGCAAAAGACTCATGGATCATCCCAAGCAGTGCAATGAAAAATGTAAAGAGCGAAAATTTAAGCTTCATGAGGGTTTGCTTTGGTCTTTGTTTGTGAAAAACGCCGCTACAGCAGTAAAAGTTACTTCATCTAGCGGAGTTATTTTTCTTTTCTTTCAGATTGACAAGGAGAAAGGAGAATTTCCGGGGTTTTTCAAACAATAAAAATAAACAGGCTGTTGGCATAATAACGAATGAAGGGGAAAAAGCTTAGGAATATTATTATTTAGAAACAATTAAAATAAGCGCATGGAACTCGATTGCATTGTTTGCTAGTCCGCTCCCGTTTAAATTTGGCCTCAAATTAATGCAAAAGAAATTCGTTCTAAACTAATCGCATCACTTGTATGAGTTGGGTTACAAAAACCTTGAGCAGTACCTTAGGTAGAAAGTTAATCATGGCCTTGACCGGGTTGTTTTTGATCCTGTTTTTGACAGGTCACGTGTCCGGCAACTTGCTTTTGTTTAAAAATGACGGTGGAGAGGCATTTAATATATATGCCAAGTTTATGACGACCAATCCGGCAGTCAAAATCCTCTCTTATCTGACATACATCTCCATTATTGGTCACGTCATTTACTCCATTTTCCTGACCAGACACAACAAATCAGCCAGGCCGGTGGGCTATGCTGAGTCCAAAGCTGCTACAAGCAGTACCTGGTCTTCCAGAAATATGGGTATTTTGGGTACTATCATTTTGGTATTCCTTGTGGTGCATTTGCAAGGATTTTGGGCCAAAATGCACTGGGGCGAAATGCCCATGGTAACAATCGAAGGAGAGGAATATAAAAATCTTTTCCTCATCGTAAGTGAAGCCTTCAAGCAAGAGTGGCTGGTGGCTCTTTACGTGATTTCCATGGGATTTTTGGCATTCCACCTTTCTCACGGCTTTGCATCTGCATTTCAGACTTTGGGTCTGAATCATAAAAAGTATTCACCTGCTATCAAGGCGGTGGGACAGTTCTACTGCATAGTAGTTCCTATCCTTTTCGCCAGCATGCCTTTATATATTTACTTTACTAGTTAATCCATAGTCCCGTATGATACTAGATTCCAAAATACCTGCTGGTCCATTGGCAGAAAAGTGGACTAAGCATAAGTTCAACAGCAAGCTGGTCAATCCGGCAAACAAAAGAAAATACGATGTCATCGTAGTGGGAACGGGCTTGGCAGGAGCATCTGCCGCGGCCTCATTAGCGGAGTTGGGATACAATGTCAAGGCCTTTTGTTTCCAGGACAGCCCGAGAAGAGCGCACTCTATTGCAGCTCAGGGTGGAATCAACGCTGCTAAGAACTACCAAAACGACGGTGACTCTGTATTCAGATTATTCTATGACACGATCAAGGGGGGTGACTATCGGGCAAGAGAAGCCAATGTCTACCGACTTGCAGAAGTGTCTGTCAAAATCATCGACCAATGTGTGGCACAAGGTGTTCCTTTTGCCCGTGAATACGGTGGACTCTTGGCCAACAGATCTTTCGGTGGGGCTCAGGTATCCCGGACTTTTTACGCACGGGGCCAAACCGGACAGCAATTGCTTTTGGGAGCTTATTCAGCGCTTAGCCGTCAGGTAGCGAATGGAAAAGTAAAGCTTTATCCAAGAACAGAAATGATGGATGTGGTCGTCATTGATGGCCATGCCAGAGGAATTGTAACACGAAACCTAATCACCGGAGCCGTAGAGACCCATGCTGCTCATGCAGTTTTGCTTTGCACCGGCGGATATGGTAACGTCTTCTTCCTATCAACCAATGCAATGGGTTCCAATGTAACGGCGGCTTGGAGAGCTCACAAGCGCGGTGCTTACTTTGCGAACCCTTGCTTTACCCAGATTCACCCTACCTGTATTCCTGTTTCAGGTGATCATCAGTCCAAGTTGACATTGATGTCCGAATCTCTCAGAAATGACGGACGAGTATGGGTGCCGGCGACTAAAGAAACGGCTGAAAAACTCAGAAAAGGCCAAATCAAGGCCAACGATATCAAGGAGGAAGACAGAGATTACTTCTTGGAAAGAAAATATCCTTCCTTCGGTAACCTTGTTCCTCGAGATGTTGCTTCCAGAAATGCGAAATATGTCTGCGACGAGGGCCGTGGAGTGAATGAAACCGGCGAGGCTGTTTTCTTGGACTTCCGTGATGCGATCAAGCGAGATGGAAGAAATATCATCGAGCAGAAGTACGGCAACCTTTTCGATATGTACAAGCAAATCACCGGAGAGGATCCATATCAAGTGCCCATGATGATTTATCCTGCGGTTCACTACACCATGGGAGGTCTGTGGGTGGATTACAACTTGATGACTACCGTTCCTGGCTTGTATGCTTTGGGAGAAGCCAACTTCTCAGACCATGGTGCTAACCGACTAGGAGCGTCTGCACTGATGCAGGGATTGGCGGATGGATATTTCGTGATTCCTTACACTGTAGGAGACTATTTGGCTCAAGTACCGCCTAAGAAAGTGGATGAAAACCATCCTGAATTTGCCAAGGCTAAAGAAGAGGTTCAAAATCGAATCAAGACCATTCTTTCCATCAATGGATCCAAGACTGTGGATTACTTCCATAAGAAATTGGGCAAGATCATGTGGAATGAGTGTGGTATGGCAAGAACTGCTGAAGGCTTGAAAAAGGCTAAAGCTGAAATTCAGGCCCTGAAAGCTGATTTTTGGAAGGATGTCAAAGTCTTGGGTACCAATGAGGAATTGAACCAATCTCTCGAAAAAGCCCATCGAGTAGCTGATTTCTTGGAATTGGGAGAATTGATGGTGGATGACGCGCTCAACAGAGAAGAGTCTTGCGGTGGACACTTCCGTGAAGAATACCAAACACCAGAAGGGGAAGCACTTCGTGACGATGAAAACTTCGCCTACGTGGCCGCTTGGAAATATGTTGGAGAGGGTACTCAAGAGGAGCTCTACAAAGAACCGCTTGAGTTTGAAAATGTGAAGTTGACCCAGCGTAGTTATAAATAATCGTTTGACAATAATTCATAGCTAGAAATATGAAATTGACATTAAAAATTTGGAGACAGAAGAATAACTCAGACAAGGGAGGTTTTGCGACTTACCCTGTTGATGGGATTTCAAAAGACATGTCTTTCTTGGAGATGTTGGATGTGCTGAATGATCAATTGACTGAAAAGGGTGAAGACCCGGTTCATTTTGATCACGATTGCCGAGAAGGTATCTGTGGTATGTGCTCCTTATATATCAATGGTAAGCCGCATGGTCCTTTGCAAACCACCACTTGCCAGCTGCATATGCGCTCCTTCAATGACGGAGAGACCATCACCATTGAGCCTTGGAGAGCCAAAGCCTTCCCTGTAGTCAAAGATTTGGTGGTAGATCGCTCTGCCTTTGACCGAATCATCCAAGCGGGAGGATACGTGTCTGTAAATACAGGAGGGGTTCCTGATGCCAATGAAATCCCAGTTCCAAAGACCGTAGCAGATTTGGCGATGGATGCGGCACAGTGTATCGGATGCGGTGCCTGTGTAGCAGCTTGTAAAAACGCCTCAGCCATGCTCTTCACCTCTGCTAAGATCTCCCAATTGGCACTTTTGCCTCAGGGACAGGTAGAAAGAAAGACGAGAGCAGAAAAGATGGTTGCGCAGATGGATGCCGAAGGGTTCGGTGCTTGTACCAACACCGGTGCCTGTGAGGCAGAATGTCCAAAAGGCATTTCAATTACCAACATTGCTAGAATGAACAGAGAATACTTCAGTGCTGTCGTCAGCAGTGAATCTGTGTAATGGGACTTGATAATTTTGATTCAATGAAACCGGAGTAGGCTCCGGTTTTTTTTTGACCTCATTCGATTACCCTTTGATTAAAATAATCCCGGAAGATGATTGCTAATGCGGTTCAAATTAAGTTTAAAAATAGTATTATTTCAAGGGTAAATTTGACTTAATAAATTGAATTAGCTTAAAAAACCAAATAAAATTGGCCTTTTACCACTTTTTCACTAACTTTGAAAAATTATATTTTAAATTTCTTTTGTTACACAAGTTAGATAATAATGCATTTACTGGATCTGGGGATCTTTTTGGCCTACATGCTAGCCATGCTGGGCGTGGGAGTATATTTCATGAAAAAGAATTCCAGCCAGGAGGATTATTATGTAGGGGGAAGATCAATTGGAAGTCTACATATTGGGCTTTCGGTAGTAGCTACTGATGTAGGCGGAGGTTTTTCCATTGGCCTGGGTGGACTCGGTTTTGCCATGGGTATTTCCGGTTCATGGATGCTTTTTACAGGCCTTCTTGGGGCATGGCTTGCTGCAGTTCTTTTGATTCCCAAAGTCAAATCCAATCCTTCTTTTGCGCGATTTTTTACTTTTCCCCAGATCATCGGTTATCTTTTTAATCAAAAGGCCGCAAAGATTGCTGCCCTTATTTGCTTTATAGGGTATTTAGGCTTCACTTCTTCCCAGCTTTTAGCCGGGGCAAAGCTTGCCTCGGGAACTTTTGAATCTCTAGACTTGCACACTGCACTCTTAATCATGGGGGTGATCGCCGTGGTTTATACCGTATTGGGAGGATTGAAGGCAGTAATTTATACCGACACAGTCCAATGGATCATTTTGATGTTGGGCCTGATGTTGATCGGGATTCCTGTAGCCTATTCCTACGTGGGAGGCTGGGAAGGCATCACTCAAACTCTCCCGCAGGAGTTTTTCTCCCTCTGTAATCTGGCATGGCAGGATTTGGTGAATTGGGGAGTGACTATTATCCCGATTTGGTTTGTGGGAATGACGCTGTATCAGCGGATTTTTGCAGCTCGGGATGAGAAATCAGCCAAAAAGGCCTGGTTTATCGCCGGCCTGTTTGAATGGCCGATCATGGCTTTTTTGGGAGTCAGTCTCGGGCTTTTGTCCAGAGTGGCTGTTGAGCAGGGAGCCTTGGAAGGCTTTACCACCGCGATGGACCCAGAAATGGGTCTGCCGGTTTTACTCAGTCAGATTCTTCCTGTTGGAATCCTTGGTCTGATGATGTCCGCTTATTTCTCTGCAGTACTATCTACGGCTGATTCCTGCCTAATGGCTGCTTCGGGTAATCTGACCACCGATCTTCTTTCCAATCAGCTGAAAGGCCGACCCATGCATCAGGAAGTGCGAATCAGTCAGCTGCTTACCTTGGTCATCGGGATCATTGCTGTGCTGATTGCTTGGCAGATGACTGAAGTCCTGAGCTTGATGCTCTATTCCTATGCATTTATGGTTTCAGGACTTTTGGTTCCTGTTGTAGCAGGTTTGTTTTTGGATATAAGAAATCCTACCGCAGCAATCTTCTCGATGATTATTGGCGGAAGTGTTACCGCAGGACTTACCTTGTTGGAAGCGGATCTTCCCCTTGGATTGGATGCCAATCTCTTTGGAATAGCAGGCTCAGCAGTGAGTTATCTGCTGGTTTATAATTTTAGAAGAAAAGAAAATAAAACAACAACGATATGATCAAATTAGAATCCCTTTCGGCGATAAACAATGCCACCTTTCTGGAGAAAAATGAGATTGCGGACTTCCTTTTCCATCATTTGGGAAAATACGGAGATCCCAAGGAAGACATTATGAAGTGTTTGGATTATGCTTTGGACCCTGGTCTTCATGCCGGTGGTTTTGTAATTCTGGCAAGAGAAAAAGGGAAAATAGTCGGAGCTACGGTGATGAATAAGACAGGAATGTCCGGGTATATTCCAGAAAATATCCTGGTCTATATTGCTGTAGATCAAAGTCAGCGAGGCATGGGTATAGGAGGCAAAATGATGGATTTAGCTATCACGATGGCCAATGGAGCTATTGCCCTGCATGTGGAGCCCGATAACCCTGCAAGGAAACTTTATGAGCGTTTGGGCTTTACCAATAAGTACCTCGAAATGAGACTAACCAAGAAATAAAAAAATGGCTGTTCTTACTTTAAACAGGAAGAAGCTTCAGGAAAATTACCGTTTTCTCAAAGACCTTTTTGAGCAAAAAAAGGTCAGTTGGGGAGTCGTGTCCAAGCTCCTTTGTGGGCATAAGCGATTCCTTCAAGAGCTGATAGACTTGGGAATAGAAGAAATTCATGATTCCCGGATTTCCAACTTGGCTATGGTCAAAAGGCTCAAAAGAGATATTCAAACGGTCTATATCAAACCCGTGGCCAAGAAAAATGTGGCACAGATGGTGGAATTTGCTGATGTGAGTCTCAATAGTGAGCTGGAAACCATCCGCCTCATCAGTGAAGAAGCTGTCAAGCAGGAAAAACTTCACAAAATCATCATCATGGTGGAGACTGGAGACCTGCGTGAAGGAGTGATGGGACAGGACTTGGTTGATTTTTATGCCCGTGTTTTTGAGCTCCCCAATATTGAGGTGATTGGTCTGGGGACAAACCTAAACTGTCTCAATGGTGTGATGCCGAGTACTGATAAGCTGATTCAACTTTCTCTTTACAAACAGATTATTGAATTGAAATTCGGGAAATCTATTCCCTGGGTTTCTGCCGGAACTTCAGTAACCATCCCTTTGATGCTTTCCCATCAACTTCCTGCCGGGGTCAATCATTTTCGGGTAGGAGAGACGCTTTATTTTGGAGTGGATTTGGTCGAAGAAAAAGTCATCGATGGCATGCATGGGGATGTTTTTGAGCTGCAGGCTCAAATCATAGAACTTCAGGAGAAGCCATTGGTGCCGATCGGAAATCTCGCAGCCAATCCTCAAGGGCAAGTGGCAGAGATTGAAGAAGAAAACCTAGGAAAATCCTCCTTCAGAGCTATTTTGGATTTGGGAATATTGGATATCGATCCCAAATACTTGGAGCCGGAAGACCAGGAAATAGAAGTGTTGGGAGCAAGCTCAGATATGATGATTCTCAACCTAAATAAAAATCCCCAACAGCTGAAGGTCGGGGATTCGATTAAGTTTAGACTGAAATACCTTGGTGTTTTGGGCTTGATGAATTCCCGCTACATCGAAAAGGCAGTCATCTGATTATTTGCTTTCAGGCATGCTATTGATCCACTGACGGATGAGCTCCACTCCTTCTTCATGAACGGTAGTTCGTCCGATCTCCGGCATGGCTACTCCGACTTCTGTAGAGTTCATACGGTAAGTCAAGATAGATTCGTCTGCTTTGCCAGGTTGGATATCGAAACGAAAGCTTCCCGCTCCCTTGCCTGCAGCCACAGGAGTCTTATTCACTCCCAGTTTCAAAGGGTCTTTTTGGTCATAAGTAAGAAAAAGGCCGGATGTGCTCGCAGGTCCCTCTGCTCGATGGCAGTGGGAACAATTGATATCCAGATAAGCCATAGCCCGGTCATCCAAGGCTTGGGTTTTGTCTTCGTAGTCGATCACACTTGGATGAGTATCTGCTCCTTCAAAGCCTTTCAAATTCCCCTTTTCTGCCCAATAAGCCAACTGGTTGGATTTGAAGCTTCCATAATCCAACTCGTGATTCAAATGCTTGGGCTGTATTCCGATGGGGGCCAGTTTTTCATCCTTGTTGTGGCAGCTTTTGCACTGATTCTTGTTGGGAACCAAGTAATTGATGATCTGATCCTTGCCAGATGCATCGGTAAACCTCACCTCCAACTGAGCCCCGACTACTTTGAGAACGGCATCGGTTTGCTCTTCATTCCATAGGTAAGGATAAGCTTGCCAGCCTCCTTCTTCATGGATCATCAGACGAGTTTCGATGATCCGCTTACCCTCCTCAGGTTTTCTGAAATCATTGGGATAGTAGAAGTTTTTGATCAGAATGGAGCCAACGGGTAGTTCCATTTCTTCTCCGATGATCTCCGCTTGACTTCCATCAGGGAAATAGACAAAGCGGCTTTTCCACGCATAGTCGGTAAACAAAGAAGAGGCAGGCTTATACAGAGTAAGGTTGGATGCCGGCTCCAGCTCATTCATTTTCCCTTCGAAAAAGCCATAGGTAGACAGTCTCCGATAGGGATAATTGCCATCTGCTTCTTCCGGTGCCAAAGCTCTTTCACCGGACTTGGCTTGGGAAGTTTCCTGATTGGTATTTTCTGCTTTTTCCTGACAGGAAAATGCAATGCCCAAAATCAATCCCAAAACCCATTTTTTTCTACTGCTACACCTCATCTTCATTCGGATTAATTCTCAAAATTATAGTCCCGCTAGTCCGGAGATATCTGTTTTTACTTTTACCTGGCAGTTCTGGAAGAGCTCGTGATCCTTGTAAGAAGTGATATTATCCTCTCCGTCCATGAGGTAGAACCGGGTAAAGTGCAAATCCTCCCAATTTTTCTCCTGAAGGCATATTCTCATCGGGTTACTCTCAATGTTGGGGCTGATGCTTTCGTCCCAAATCCCATCATAGATGATATCCTGAGTTTTTCCCTTGCCATGTGCATTGTAAATGCTGACCATTTGACCCAATTCACGGGTCAGGTCAGGAGTAGAAAGTTTTTTTCTTTTGTACTCGTTGTCATGCACATAGATATCCATAGTATAGGGTGACCAGTTGGGTGCCTCAGCCGGAAATCCAGTAACCTGATAGCTGGCGATGGATACCCCCGAGGTTTTGTTGTTATGGATTCGGTTGTTGTAGATTTCTACTTCTTTTGCAGCCAAAAGCACGATTCCGCTGCCGGGAGGGATCATGGTCACGGTATTGCCGTTTGGACCGTCACCGATTGGGGTTGCAAAATTTTTGTGATTGTTGTCGATGATGTCGTTATCGTAGATTTTTGTGCCTTTGCCATCTGATTTGGGCAGTCCGGGGAGGTTAAAAACCAAAATACCACCGGAATTATTTCTTGCCGTATTTCCGAAAACCTCCGCATTGTCTGAATTTTCGATCTCTATACCGGCTACATTTCCAAAAGCCAGGGAATTTTTCACCACGATATTTTCGGATTGACCCACGTAGATTCCTGCGTCTTTGGAGTGAGAGGCGATGCACTCGTCAATCATCACATTTTTACACTGCACAGGATAGATGGCGTAGGTTCCGTTTTTTGATTTGTCTCCGTTGGTCCAGGTGACATTTAGCCGGCGGAATGTAATCCCGTCCGAATGTTGGGATTTGATTCCATCTCCTGGTGCATCCTCAATGGTTAGGTCTTCGATGGAGATTTGATTTCCTACGATTTTCACTCCTTCTCCGCCTGTTTGCAGGTTGCGGAAGGAAAGCACTGTCTTGTCCATTCCCGCACCTTTGATTTTGACTCCGGTCTTATTGTCCAGAATCAATTGGGTGTTCAGGTTGTAGAACCCTTCCGGAATGATAATGGTCGAAGAATCTTCAGCGAGGATAAAGGCTTCCACAATGGCTTCCGTTTCTTCCAGACTTGCTCTTCGGATTTTAGAAGTGTCAAAAGTCTGCTCATAAGTGGAGGAGTCGCAGCCCATGAGAATGAGCCCCGAAAGAAGAAAGAGGGATAGTGCTTTTAGAGTTTTCATTTGTGCGTGGGGATAAAGACTTCAAAAGTACTTCGATCCATAGGTTTTCTTGTTTGAGAAAAATCAAAAAATCAGATTTTGGCACGGATTCGTGATAGGGTCTCTATGCTCATGTCCAAGTAGGAGGCGATCTGTCCGACAGATGCTTTTTGGATGACTTTGGGTCGATTCTCCATCAATTCAAGATACCTTTCCCTTGCAGATTTAAATTTGGCAAAGACCAACTGCTCTTCGAGTGAGATGTAATATTGCTCTAGAAGCAGGCGATAGACACGCTCCAAGCTGTGATGACTATCAAAAAGACCGATCAAGTCGTCGTGGTGAATTCTTGCCAGACGAGTCGGTTCCATCGCTTCAATGGATTCATAGGATGGGTTTCGGGAGATGAAAGAATACATGGAGGTGGTAAATTCGCCCGGAAGAGTGAAGGAAACCGTGACGTCTTTATTGTCCTTATGGTAATAGCTTCTCAGCGAGCCAGCAGTGACAAAATACAAATAGTCACAGATCGTTTCTGACTTCTCTACAAGTGTTCCTCGCTCTAGGTCAATCCATTGGAGCTTTTCTTCGAAAGCGGCCTTGGCTTCTTGGCCCAGTTCGGGGAAATTCTCCAAGGTTCTTAAAATGTTTTCCATGAACTTAAAAATTTCAATTTGAAATCATATTTCAGATTTCAAGCGTTAGTTTTGAGGAATTTAAAAATTTATAGGGTTATGAAAAAGGTTTTGCTGTTATTGTTTGTAGTAGGTTTAGTTGGATCGGCTCATGCGCAGTTTGGACTTAGAGCTGGATTTACCTCCTCTAATTTCTCAGACACCAACTTCGATCCACGATCTGGATTTCATGCCGGTGTGTATTACGGGTTTGGCGAAAACTTTTTGAAGGTAGAGCCCGGGCTGTTTTTTTCTCAAAAGGGATATACCGGAACCGACGATCAGGGAAGGGCTATCGACGAGCAGCTTAATTATGTGGAGATTCCTGTTCTTTTCCGAATGAGTCTTATCCCGGCCCTCAATGTGTTTTTGGGGCCACAGATTTCTTTCCTTGCTTCTAGAAATTACCAATTAGGAGATGAGACGTCCACAAGCTTGGAAGTATTGACGGGCTATGATTTGGCCGGGGTGGCTGGAGCTCAGGTAGTTTTGCCCTTTAATTTCAACCTTCAGGCAAGTTATGATTTCGGCCTTCGATCCTTAAATTATTTCAATACTTCAGTGAAAAATCAGGCCTTCAAAGTCTCTTTAGGCTATTCTTTTTGAGCCAAAAGCCAATAAACTCTAAAATCCCGGCCCACCTAGGCCGGGATTTATTTTTTTATCCGATCCGGATTTTCTTCCAAAAACGATTTCCAACCGGCATTTCTTCCCCGGGTTTGTACCCTTCCCTCATGGAAATGATGACAAAGCGCCACGGCTAGAGCATCTGTGGCGTCCAGCAATTTGGGCAATTCAGCGATGCCCAAAAGGGTCTGAAGCATGGCAGCCACCTGTTCTTTGGAAGCATTTCCATTTCCTGTGACGGATTGCTTGACTTTTTTGGGAGAGTATTCGGTGATTGGGATTTCCTTGGAAAGGGCGGCCGCCATGGCTACTCCTTGGGCACGACCCAGCTTGAGCATGGATTGCACATTGGCCCCATAAAATGGAGCTTCCAAAGCCACCGAATCCGGGGCAAATTCCTCGATGATTCCCGTGATCCGTTCAAAAATCTTTTTCAGCTTGAGTTCGTGGGTAGCATACTTTTTCAAGTGAATGACCCCGTATTGCAGGATTTTGTATTTCTTGCCTTCCGTGAGAATAAGCCCGTAGCCCATCACGGTGGTGCCCGGGTCAATTCCCAAAATGATTTTTTCTTTCAGCGGTTTTTCTACTTCTTTACTCACCCCTGCAAGTTAGCTTAAATGATGGTCTATTTTTATCTCCTTTGGATTTTCGGCTATTTCCTTTTACTCTTTCTCCTGGTCAAAAAGTGGCCTGCTGAAAAGAAAGCTTCCTTGAAGGAACCCGCTGATTTGCCAAGTATCAGCTTGATTATCCCCTTCCGGAATGAAGCTGAAAAGGTAGAAACTCTACTGGCGGAACTTAGGATAGTCGCTCCTGAAATCACGGAAATTCTATTGGTAGACGATCAAAGCGAAGATGCTTCCTTCTCTCTTTTTTCCGAAAAAGCCAAATCCAACTCCAAGATCCGAATCCACCAAAGTCCCGGAATAGGAAAAAAAGCTGCCTTGGATTATGGTATTCAACAGGCCAAGGGAGAGATCATCCTAACGACTGATACGGATTGTTTTTTTACCGAAGGCTGGGCAAAAGAGATGGCAGCCCCATTTCTGGATCCCCAAGTTCAGCTTGTCGCTGGTCCAGTACTGACGAAAGCTGACCCAAGAATTTTCCCGGAGGTGTTTCAGCAGATGGATTGGGCAAGTATTCTACTGGTCACCCAATTTTCTTTTCAATCCAGAAAGCCCCTTATGTGCAGTGGTGCAAATCTTGCCTTCAGAAAATCTGCCTTTGCCAGAGTGGGAGGCTATACGGGAAATCAGCACCTGCTTTCTGGAGATGATGAATTTTTGTTGAAAAAGATAAGCAAAGAGTTTGGTCCTGAGGCCTGCGTTTACCTGCCAATAAAAGAAGCTCTGGTCTTTACCCTCCCTCAGGCTTCTTGGTACGCTCTGATTAATCAACGTATTCGCTGGGCCAGTAAATGGAAAGAGCATGGATCAGTATTTCACGGCTTCACCGCGGTTTTGGCCGCCTTATCCCAATGGATTTGGTTGTTTAGTTTCATTCTCCCCATCGCAGGATCTTGGGGGATTTGGCTTTTTCTTGGAGTCTGGGCAGGAAAGCTTGCCTCCGAGAGATGGGCATTGGAAAAGGTCTTTCGAACCCTGGGAAGAATTCCCGGCAGGTATTGGGCTTTGACTTCGCTCTTTCACCCATTTTATGTAATCGGGGTGAGCATCGGATCGATCTGGGGAAAATTTGAATGGAAAGGCAGGTCCAACTGATTTTGCTTATTTTTGGATTCAAACCACCAACAATGACGGACGCTGAATTTGATCTTTTGGACGAGTTGTACTTTGTTCAGCATTTTTCCTACCTGAAAGACGCTTTGGGCTGGGAAGACTCGCAGCTTCTCGAGACCCTCCAATCCCTGTATTCCAGCGGGCTGATCAAATGCTTGGTCGGACCGGATGACGAACGTTTTGATCAGGTAAATATCTCTCTTGAAGGTAAAAACCTCTTTTATTTAGCCACAAAAAAGGGTCTGATGGCCCATAACGCACTTTGATTTTGGAAGGGCAAGCCTACAACAAATACCAGCGGAAGGAACTGGAGCTCAAAGCGCTCCTGGAAATCACTCAGGCGATCAATGAAAATCAGCCGGAAAGTGTTCTGCTGAATATTTTCAAATTCACCTGCTTGGTTCATTTGGAGATCAAAGCGATGATTCTCTATGTGGCCAAGGAAGGGGAGTTTGAAAAGAAAATCGCCCATGGCGTCAAAGGCAAGATTCCTGCAGTTTTACTTTCCAGTCAGGTAATCGATCACAAGGAAAGTGGAGAACTCAGACTTGACCTGTCTGGAGAATTTTCTTTCTCGGAGCTTGAGACCTATCTGCCGGTCTATCATAAGGAAAAATTACTTGCCTTGCTTTTTTTGAAAAGGAAGTCAGATGAGGTAGAGCTCGATTTGGATTTCACTCAGGCCATCACCAATATTCTGGTGGTAGCTTTGGAGAACAAGCGATTTGCAAGAAGACAAATTCAGCAGGAAGTACTCAACAGGGAAGTGGCTATTGCTTCTCAGGTTCAGCAGATGCTTTTCCCTTCCGATTTGCCCAATACCCAAGAGCTCAAGGCCAAAGTGACCTACTTTCCTCATAGCATGGTGGGAGGGGATTATTACGATTTGATCAGAAAATCCAAAGAAAAAGTCTACTTCTGTGTGGCAGATGTTTCCGGCAAAGGGATCGCTGCTGCGCTACTGATGTCCAATTTCCAGGCAGCGCTTCGGACTCTTCTCCGTAGTGACGCGAGTCTGGAGGTGATATTGCATCAGCTGAATTATACCCTGTTTGAAAACACCAAAGGGGAGCGGTTTATCACTTTTTTCCTGGGGGAATATGATTTTGGGAAAAAAAGACTTCGCTATGTCAATGCCGGGCATAATCCTCCTATCCTTTGTTGGGAAAAAGGAGGGAAAACTGAACTGCTCGAAGCAGGGACGACCATCTTGGGAGCTTTTGAGCAGCTTCCGTTTTTGGAGACCGGCGAGAGACAGAATTTGGACTGCTTTACCATTCATCTCTACACCGATGGACTCACGGAGACACTCAATGCGAATGGTGAGGAATTTGGGGAAGAACGACTGCAAAAATTCGTTTCTTCCCATATGTGCATGGATCCTGAACGTTTCCATTTGGAGTTTTTCCAGGAAATTGAGGACTTCAAGGGCCCGATTCCCCTTCGGGATGATCTGACATTTATGAGCTTAAGGTTTTCTTAGTCCATGGTTTTTCACGGTGTTCCCAGCCTGATTCAGCGACTTTTTCCCAATCGAGTCTGGGAAAATGAAACCGAGAGCCAATCGGTTTTTCTCACCTTTGATGATGGACCGGTACCGGGAGTGACAGATTTTGTCCTAAGGGAATTGGAAAAAAGAGGGCAAAAGGCCACTTTTTTCATGGTTGGGGACAATGTGCGCAAAAATCCCAGCCTGGCCAGAGAAGTGATTCAAGCCGGCCATCAGGTAGGAAATCATACCCATAACCATCTGAATGGCTGGAAGACAGATACGGAGAGTTACCTTTCCAACTTTGAAAAAGCAGAAAAGACCATAGAGGATGTGTTGGCTCAAAAAACCGAATACTTCAGGCCTCCTTATGGACTAATCACTTCCGCTCAAGCCTCTTCCATTCGGGCCACGCATCAGGTAATCATGTGGAGTGTGTTGAGTGGGGATTATAGAAAAGGGATATTGCCGGAAAGAGTGATCGAGCAAAGTTGTAAACGAACCCGCAAAGGAAGTGTGGTCGTCTTTCACGATCAGGAAAAGACCGCAGAAATCCTTCCCAAGGTGCTTCCGGTTTATCTTGATTTTTTGCTCAGTGAAGGATACCAAACCCAATTGCTTTGATCGCTTTTCTCAGTTGGCTATTTGTAGGTTGGGTCCTGCTTCAGTATTTGATTCTGCTGATTTTGATTCGGACCAACTGGAAGTCTTGGGGTATCACTTCTGATGACTTGCCACAAGTTTCTGTTTGGATAGCCTTGAGAAATGAGGAGAAAAACCTTCCCCGCTTGCTTCAAAGCCTGGATCGATTGGACTATCCAAAGAAAAAGCTTCATATCTTATTGGCAGATGATCAAAGTACGGACCGCACGGGTGAGATGATCATGCAGTGGGCTCAAAATCGCCCACATGTGGTTTGCATTTCTACCGACAAGAAGAATTCACCTAACCTGAGAAATGGGAAAGCGAATGCTTTAGCCCAATTGGAGCCATTTGCCGAGGGAGACTTTTATTTTTTCACCGACGGAGACTGCGAAGTGCCCCCCCAATGGATTCAGAAAACCTTGGCTGCCTTTTCCGAAAAAACCGGCTTGGTGATCGGGATTACCCGAGTTGAGGGGAAATCCTGGTTGGGAAAGATGCAGGAAATCGACTGGTGGAATACGCTCGGGATTGTCAAAGCAGTCAATGATTTAGGCTTTGCCACCACTGGACTGGGGAACAATATGGCGATTAGAAAAGAGGCGTATAAGGCCTGCGGCGGTTTTTCCGGTATTCCTTTTTCACTTACGGAAGACTTGGAAATTTCCAAAGCTATCCAAAAAACAGGTTTTCAAATGGAACAAGTCTTCAGTCCGGAAAACCTGGTTCAGACCAAGGCAGAAAGCTCTTGGGCTTTACTTCTGAAACAAAGAAAACGATGGATGGCTGGAGCGATGACCTTGAGTCTGGGCTGGAAAATACTGCTCGGCATGCAGGTTCTGTTTTTTCTTGGGCTTGGGGCGATGTTTTTCTTCCATTGGGCTCTAGCGATAGTTTGCTGGGGTGCAAAATTGGGTCTACAGGGAATGTTTTTCAGAAATCTGGCCTCCCGAACAAATCAAAAACTCCTCTGGTCGGACTTAATCTTCTTTGATTTTTACCTTTTGGCTGCCTACAGCCTGACGATTCTTTATTACTTTTGGCCCTCTCCCACGATTTGGAAGTCAAGACCCTATTCATGAATCTGATCGATACCCACGCCCATATTTATTCGAGCAAATTTGACTCTGACCGAGATCAGGTGATCGAGGAAATCCGAAGGGCTGGAATTGAGCGCATTTACATGCCTAATGTGGATGTGGAGACCATTGACCGCATGCTGGATTGCGAAAGTAGATATGGAGACCTGTGCATCCCAATGATGGGACTTCATCCCTGTGATGTAAAGGAGGACTTCCAGAAGCAGCTGTATGTGATGGAAGATTGGCTGAATAAAAGGTCTTTCGCGGCTGTAGGGGAGATTGGAACCGATTTATATTGGGACAAGACCACCTTTGAGATTCAAAAAGAAGCGCTTAAGATTCAATTGGCTTGGGCTTTGGAGAAGGATTTACCCGTCGTGCTTCATTGTCGTGAATCAATTGATGAAACCATTGACATCATCGAAGAGCACCAAAACGGGCAATTGAAAGGCATTTTCCATTGTTTTACAGGCAACCTCGATCAGGCAAAGCGAATCACCGCTTTGGGTTTTCTTCTGGGGATTGGTGGTGTAGCTACCTATAAAAATGGGGGGCTGGACCGAGTTCTGCCATTTATCGGAATTGAAAATCTGGTTTTGGAGACTGATGCGCCCTATTTGGCTCCGGTACCTCATCGGGGAAAAAGAAATACCCCAGCTTACCTTCCTTACATCGCCGAGCGAGTAGGGGACTTACTTCATGTATCTGCCGAGCAGGTCGCCTTGGATACTCAAGCCAATGCCCTGTCCCTATTCAAGGAATTGGAAAGATGAATTATAAAATCGTAAGACTTAAGACCACAGGCAATGGCCGAAATACCGCCTCGGTATTGATTATCTATACAGGTGGAACTTTGGGAATGGCTTATGACGAGTCAGGAGCCTTAGTGCCATTTAATTTTGGATTGATTCTGGAGAAGATTCCCATCTTATCCAATATGAATATCGCCATTACGGTCATTTCCTTTCCCGAACCGATTGACTCTTCCAATGTCACCACCAGGCACTGGAAGGATATGGCCTACATCATTTATGAAAATTACGACAGCTACGATGGGTTTGTGGTGGTGCATGGCACAGATACTATGGCCTATTCTGCCTCCATGCTGAGCTATATGCTCAAAGGGCTGAATAAACCGGTGATTTTTACCGGAGCGCAGCTTCCGATTTCTGCCATGCGTTCGGATGCCCGGGAGAATTTGGTGACTTCTTTGGAAATCGCCAGTGCCAAAGTCAACGGTCTGCCGATTGTCCCGGAAGTTTGTATTTTTTTCAATCACATGCTTCTGAGAGGAAATCGCTCCAAAAAGGTACAGAGTATTCACTTCGATGCCTTCGAGTCCGAAAATTATCCTCCGCTCGCTGAGGCCGGAATCGTGATCGACTACAATACCAATGCAATCCGACCCTATAAACCTGCCAAAAAGCTGGTCAATATGAATCAGTTGGATAACAATGTGATGGTGCTCAAGCTTTTTCCGGGAATTACGGAGAAAATTCTCGATCACAGTTTTTCTGTGCCTGGGCTGAGAGGGTTGGTTTTGGAAACCTATGGTTCCGGCAATAGTCCTTCAGAGGCTTGGTTCATGAAATCCCTGGAAAAAGCGATCAAAAAAGGGTTGATTATCCTCAATGTCTCTCAATGTAATGGAGGGCGTGTGATTCAAGGCCGCTATGAAACGAGCAAGGAATTGCTGGCAGTGGGGGTGGTCAGTGGGGCAGATATGACCACGGAGGCAGCTGTGACCAAGTTGATGTTTCTTTTGGGTCAGGATTTGACCACGGAGGAAATACGGACTCAACTAACCCAATCTTTGGCTGGAGAAATCTCTGGTTAGAAATCGATTTAGGAATTTTCGCCTTTGATTTGGATAAGGGTGGAATAATATTTTTCTTTGCACTCCGATTGAGAAAAGATCGGAAAATTCAACACAGAGAGGTGTCCGAGTGGTTGAAGGAGCACGCCTGGAAAGTGTGTATACCCCTAAAGGGTATCGAGGGTTCGAATCCCTTCCTCTCTGCAATAAAGCCAACTTTAGCAATAAGGTTGGCTTCATTATTTTATATCAAATCCCCAATCAATGTTCAGAAAAGGATAAGAACCCTACTCTGGGAGCCTGTGTTCGAAGATTGATTTCTTTGGATTTCGACCTATTGGTTATTCTTTTGAGACTTTTTTAGGAATTAATGCTTACTTTAAAAAGTAGCTTTCGTCTTTTTAATCATGAAAACCCAAAACCTCACTTTTCCCAATGCCTCTGGAGAGCAGCTTTCGGCCAAGTTATACCTGCCTCTGGATGAGCATCCTCGTTATTTTGCTCTCTTTGCTCACTGCTTCACCTGCTCCAAAAACTTCAAGGCTGTCAGTACGATATCAGATACCCTAAGCCAGCTGGGAGTGGCGGTTTTTAGTTTCGATTTTACCGGACTGGGAAATTCCGAGGGGGAATTCTCTACCTCGGGCTTCTCCTCCAATGTTTCCGATTTGATGGCTGCGTCTCGCTTTTTGGAGCAAAATTACTCCGCACCCAAATTACTCATCGGCCATTCACTCGGTGGAGCGGCGGTGATTTTCGCTGCAGCAAAATTAGACACTGTGGAGGCTTTGGTGACCATAGGCGCTCCCTCGAGTCCTGAGCATGTCAAGCATCTTTTTTCAGAGGAGCTGGATGAAATTGAAGAAAAAGGCAATGCCAAAGTCAATATCGGGGGCAGACCTTTTACTTTAAGTCAGGAGTTTGTGGAAGATCTGGAATCGCAAAATCTGGAGGAGGTCCTTCATGACATGAGAAAGGCCTTGCTGATTCTGCATTCTCCCCAAGACCTGATTGTGGAGATTGCCAATGCTGCCGAACTCTATCAGGCAGCCCACCATCCCAAGAGCTTTGTTTCCCTCAACGGTGCCGACCATTTGCTTTCCGACGCTGAGGAAAGTAGCTATGCCGCCGAAGTAATCAGCGCTTGGTCCAAAAAATATCTTCCTCACAGCAGACCCGAAAATGATGTGAAGGGGCACCAGGTGAAGGTCCGACTTGCTGGAGATAATTATACGACGGAGGTTTTGACTCCTTTCCATCATCTGATCGCAGACGAGCCGGAATCTGACGGGGGGAGAAATCTCGGCCCAACTCCCTATGATCTTTTGATGGCTTCTTTGGGGACTTGCACTGCCATGACTTTAAAAATGTATTCGGAAAGGAAAGGCTGGAAGTGGAAAGAGGTGGTAGTCTATTTGAATCATGAAAAAGTTCATCAAGAGGATAGTGCCGGTGTTGGAAAAAATAAGGGTGGGAAAATATCAAAGTTTACCCGCTGGATAGAAATTCAAACAGAAGAATTGACAGATGAGATGAAGGAAAAGGCCCTGGAAATAGCGGATAAATGCCCGGTGCACAAGACGCTTCATGAACCGATTGAAGTGGAAACCCGATTCAGAGAGCCGGAATCCTGAGGATTTGAATTGGACTAATCTCAAAGGAGCTCAGGTAATCTTGAATTTTAACAGAACAATTAGAAAAAATGAAAGCCATTTGGAATGGAAAAGTGATCGCAGAGAGTGATCAGACCATAGTCATTGAGGGAAATCATTATTTCCCCCCGCATTCTGTAAATAAGGAATTCCTCGTGGATTCGGATACCCATACCGTATGTCCCTGGAAGGGAACAGCCTCCTATTACACCCTTCAGGTAGACGGAAAGACCAATACGGACGCAGTTTGGTACTATCCTGAGCCCAAACCTGCAGCCGCAGGAATAAAGGGGTATTTAGCCTTTTGGAAAGGAGTAGAGGTCGGAAAATGAGTTCAAGAATTTGTTCTGAATGCTGAAAGCCATCACTTCCTCTTCTTTTCTGCTAAGGCTGACCTTTTCTGTATTGGTCATTTTTTTGATTTTGGCTTTGTTTTTTGGAGAGGGTTTGGCGGGTTTACTGGCTCAGGCGACAGGGTCAGTTTTAGGATACTTTGGAGGATTCTATTTATATCTGGGATTAGCTTCGGTTTTGATCTTAGGGATTCTTGCCGCGTCACCTTCCGGGAAAATCCAGTTTGGGTCGGGGCCGCCGGAGTTCAGCTGGTGGTCATGGCTTGCGATGTTGTATAGCACGGGAATGGGAGGAGGATTGATTTTGAGGGCAGTTCAGGAACCGGTTTTCTATTTTCAAAATCCCCCCAGGCCTGCTGATGTAGATGCCTCGATTTTTGCATTGGAATATACTTTTTTCCATTGGGGGTTTACTCCTTGGGCATTTTATGGATTGATGGCATTGGTGGTTGCCTATAGTCTCTATGTCAAAAAAGGTTCTGCCCTGAGTTCTGAGTCGCTTCTCGGCCGAGGAAGCCATCCCAAATGGGCAGGATTTATAGATTTATTCATCTTGCTATGTACCCTGTTTGGTGTAGTGGCAGGAGTAGGGTTGGGAAGCAGACAGCTGATGGAGGCTATCCGGTATTGGACAGGTTGGGATTATGCCCCGATTGCTGTAATTGTGCCTCTGTTTTTCATTTGTTTTTTGGCGACTATATCTGCTTTTCTGGGAGTGAGAAGGGGGATTCGTCTGATTTCCAATTGGAATATGGCCGGAGCTACTGCACTACTGGTTTTTGCCTGGGCTTTGGGTAGTTTTTGGGAAGTATGGAAAAACTTAGGTTTGGGATTATTCGCCTATTTGGGTGATTTCTTTACCCTAAGTCTAAATCTTGGTAGTGACCGAGTCAGTGATCAATTTCTGAAAGACTGGACCTATTTCTATTGGGCTTTTTGGCTTTCTTGGGCCCCTTTTACCGGGGTGTTTATAGCCAGAATTTCCAAGGGAAGGACTGTCAGAGAATTGATCATAGGCACTTTGATTGTACCTGCCTTGGGTACTTTCCTATGGTTCTCGGTTTTTGGCAGCAGATCATTTGCTCTGCTTGAGGCTGGCGTGATTTCCGACGATGATTTTGCCTCTATCTACAGTTCCATCCTGATTTTCTTTTCCTTCTTGCCTTTTTCCGTCATCAGCAACTTGGTGGTCACCGGATTGGTGGGGACATTTTTGATCACTTCGATAGACTCCGCCATTTTTGTCTTGAGTATGTTTTCTGATCAGGGAAAAGCCGAGCCCAATCCCCGAATTCGGGTTTTCTGGGGCGCAAGTATTTTCATTTTTACCGCATTATTGATCTGGATTGGGAGTGAAGGGCTTTTGGAGTCGGTGAGTAATTTATTGATTCTTTTTGCCTTGCCTTTCAGCCTGATTTTTATCTTGCTAGTCGGACATTTTATCTTCTACCAATTCAAACCTTTTCGCTCATGAATTCTTTAGAAGGCCTTCTGGCCAAATTTATTTCCATCAGAAAAAAGACGGAAGACATCTGTGTCCCCTTGGAAGTGGAAGATTACGTCCCTCAGCCCATCCCTGACGTTTCCCCTCCAAAGTGGCATCTGGGGCATACAACTTGGTTTTTTGAGCAATTTGTTCTCGTGCCTTTTGATGTGGGTTACCGTGTCTTTTCGGATGATTTTGCCTTTTTGTTCAACAGCTATTACAACCACGCCGGCAAGCGAGTTCTCCGACCTAATCGAGGATTAATGAGTAGACCGCCCGTACGAGATGTGTTGGCATACAGGGTCCATGTCACGGAGCGACTCTCCCAATTGATAAAAAGTGGAAATTTGAATCAGGAGGCCAGAGAAAGGATTGTTTTGGGTATCTATCATGAGGAGCAGCATCAAGAGCTATTGGTCTATGACTTAAAGTATATTTTAGGAAATCAGCCCACTTTTCCAGTTTACGGAGAGGGATTTAGAACCAAACCGCTTTCTGAGGGTAAATTCATTAAAGTCAGTTCTGGAGTCTATGAAATTGGATTTGAGGGTGAGGGCTTTTGTTATGACAATGAATTGGGTAGACATCGGGTATTCTTGGAGGAATTTGAGGTTTTCGAAAGCTTGGTGAGTAATGGGGAGTATTTAGAATTCATGAAGGCGAAGGGGTATCAGAATTTTGACCCTTGGCTGGATGAGGGCTGGAATTTTGTCCAAAAGGAACAAATCAAAGCTCCTCTGTATTGGCATGAGATAGACGGAGAATGGTGGAATTACACGCTCCGGGGTTTTGAGAAGGTAGACTGGGATCTCCCTGTACAGCATATTAGCTACTATGAGGCTCAAGCTTATGCATCATGGAAGGGATGCCGTCTTCCTACAGAATTTGAATGGGAGATAGCCTCAAAGCAGTTCAATTGGGGGCAGCTTTGGGAATGGACTGGTAGTTCCTATTTGCCTTATCCGGGCTTTAAAAAGGCTGAAGGTGCCTTGGGAGAATACAATGGGAAGTTTATGGTCAGTCAGCAGGTGTTAAGAGGAGCTTCGGTTGCGACCCCTGAAGAGCATTCCCGTCCTACCTATCGCAATTTTTTCCATCCTGCTTCTCGATGGATTTTTTCAGGAATACGCTTAGCTAAATAAAAAATAATGAATGATTTTGAGAATGATGTTTTAGAAGGCTTGGGGAGAAAAATCAAAAGCCTTCCTTCCAAATATTTTTATGATTCTGAAGGTTCGAGAATTTTTCAGGAAATAATGGATATGCCTGAGTATTATCTTCCCAGGGCCGAAATGGAGATCATCCATAATCAGTCGGAACAGATTTCCCAAAAACTCCGCCAACAAGAATTGGATGTGATTGAACTTGGTGCTGGAGATGGAAGGAAAATGGTCCACTTTCTCCGGGTATTAAGCAGGCATGTCCGCTCACTGACCTATTTTCCATTAGATATCTCGGAAAGCATTCTGAGAGAAAATGAAAAATTAATAAAAGGTCAAGTTCCGGATATCCAAATTAGCCCCCTAGTTGGGGATTATTTCCAAACCCTACAACAGATTCGAGAAAGGGAGATTCCCAGAGTAATTCTTTTTGCAGGGAGTAACATTGGTAATTTTCCGGATTCCCGTGCTTTGGTGTTTTTGGAGATGGTCAAAAGAGAGATGAAATCCGGAGATTGCTTTTTGTTGGGAGTGGACTTGAAAAAGCATCCCAAAATGATATGGGATGCCTATAGTGATCCCCATGGGATTACCGCTCGATTTAATCTCAATTTGCTCAAAAGGATCAACAGAGAATTGGATGCGGATTTTGAGGTGTCTGCATTTGATCATTTTGCCACCTATCATCCTTTGACAGGTGCTGCGGAGAGTTTTTTGGTTAGCCTGAAAAAACAAAAAGTCAACATTCGGGGGAAAGAATTCGAATTTCAGCCCAATGAGGTGATTCAAACAGAGATTTCTCAAAAGTATGACGAGGAAAAGCTGATGGAACTGGCCCAAAGTTCTGGGTTGACTTGGGATTCCAGTTATTCAGATTCTCAATCTTTATTTTCCTGGGTTTTATTTAAACGGTAATGACTCTAGTACTACTTGTATATCAAATGGTTAGTGAAACAGGTCTCTCATTTGGGTAGTTTTGGGCAATTTTGAAAACTTTAATTCCCAATAGAAAGGAATTAATTTAAGGTGTAGGGGTATATTAAAAGCTCCAAGATTAGTAAGCTATTGGTCCTTTATATTTTGAGTGAAAGAAGTCACAGGATATTGAGCGAATCTTCACCCATTCATGTAAAAATTGCCTCGATTTCGATTTAAACAGCCGATTCTTTCAAAAAAGTTAAAAGAGTCCCTTGTTTTTTGAATTTAAAAAATGATAACTTTAAAACTCGATTTTAATCTGGAAACCATTTAACCTTTATCAAAAGTCTATTTAAAAATCACATTATGAGAAAGTTAATCGCTTTGTTCATGCTTGCAGGGATTCTATTTGTTCCTGTTTTCGCTAACGCACAAGAAGCTTCAGCAGATTCAGCTGCCGCAGAAGCTGCCCCAGCAGTAGAAACTCCTGCTGCATCTCCAACCATGGTGGACGATGAGATCGTCGCTGAGGAGCAAAGCTTCCACCAGATCATCAAAGAGAAGTTTATCGAAGGTGATCCAGTTTACATGACCCCAGTATTGATCTGTTTGATTTTGGGTCTTGCAATTGCTTTGGAAAGAATCATCACTTTGAACCTTTCCACCACCAACACCAAGAAATTGATCTCTAAAGTAGAAGATGCGCTTTCTTCAGGAGGAATCGAAGCTGCAAAAGACGTGACCAGAAACACCAAAGGTCCAGTTGCATCTATCTTCACTCAGGGCTTGATGAGATACTCTGAAGGTATCGAGATGGTTGAAAAATCCATCATTGCTTACGGTTCAGTAGAAATGGGCCGATTGGAAAAAGGTCTTGTTTGGATCTCCCTTTTCATCTCTTTGGCTCCAATGTTGGGCTTCATGGGTACGGTAATCGGTATGATCTTCGCCTTCGATACCATCGAGGCAGCAGGTGATATCTCTCCTTCCATCGTAGCAGGTGGTATCAAAATCGCTCTCTTGACCACGGTAGCTGGTTTGATCGTTGCGATCATCCTTCAGTTGTTCTACAACTACCTGGTAGCTAAAATTGACTCTTTGGTTAATGACATGGAAGACGCCTCTATCTCCTTGGTAGACGTGTTGGTAAAGCACAAATTGACTGGAAAGTAATTATCGCTTCCCGTTTGTCTTAATCCGATTCTTAATTAACTAAAGAAAATAGTATGGATACTTATGATATTATGCTCTATGTGAGCTACGCTTTGGTAGGATTAGGAGCCTTGGTTTCTATCGCCCTTCCATTGATAAAGTCACTGGACAATCCTAAGGCCTTGTTGAAAACAGGTCTTGGAATCGTAGTGATCTTGGTTTTGTTCTTCATCAGTTATTCTATTTCCACTAATGAAGTACTGCCAAAGTTTGAAGGAGAGCCATTCAATCTCACTCCGGGTATGTCCCAAATGGTGGGCGGCTTTTTGATTACCACTTACATCCTCACTATCGTTACGGTAGTAGGAATTGTAATTACTGAGTTTAACAAAGCAATCAAGTAATTATGGCTAGGAAGAAAGGAAGAATGAGTCAGGAGGTAAACTCAGGGTCGATGGCGGATATCGCCTTCCTGTTGTTGATCTTCTTTCTCGTGACCACTACCATTGCTTCAGATAAGGGTATTTTGAATATCCTTCCTCCGAAGCTGGATCCTAATGTTCCGCCGCCAGATATTCAGAAAAACGAAAGAAACATCTTTAACATCCTCGTAAATGCCAATGACGATTTGCTGGTAGAAGGCGAATACAGAAGAACGGCAGAGGGTCTGGATAAGGATATCAAAGAGTTTGTTCTGAATTTTGGCGCGCCAGACGAGGAGGCCGTTGCTTTGTTCAATACTTTGCCTGCTTCTCTTCAAGCACAGGCATTAAGAAGACCCGAATCTTCTGATCATCCGGGAGAAGCTGTAGTGTCTATCAAGACTAACAGAGGTACAAGTTATGAGGTCTTTTTGGAGGTTTTTGACCTTGCCAAAAAAGCATATTTCGAAATTTATGGAGAAAGAGTGGGTTTGACCGCAGATGAATATCGAGCGCTTACCGGAGATGACGAAGCTTCCAAAGCTTTGCAAGATCGAGGAAAAGCTAATATTCCAATGGCAATCTCTATCGCAGAACCTGATAAAATAGGAGGAAATTGATATGTCAAAGTTTAAGAAAAAAACCAATACAGCGACAAGCATTCCTACCTCAGCTTTGCCTGATATTATTTTCATGCTTTTGTTCTTCTTCATGGTGACTACCGTGTTGAGAGAGCAGACCATCTTGGTAGAGCAGAAGATTCCTCAGGCGACTCAGTTGCAGAAGCTTCAGAAAAAGACCCTTATTTCTTATATCTACATCGGAAAGCCAAAGAATCCTTCTCTATATGGCTCTGAGCCTAGGGTTCAGGCTAATGATGTTCTGATTACCGCTCCGGATATCGTGCAGTGGGTCAATCAGGAAAGAGATATGCTTCCTGAAGCAGATCGTGGTTTGATTACCATCTCTCTCAAAGTAGATAAAGATGTGAAAATGGGTCCGATCTCTGACGTTCAGACTGAATTGAGAAATGCGGACGCAAGACGGGTACTTTACGCGTCTACAGGTAAGATTTATCAAGATTAAACAAGCGAATTCTTATATTTAAAGCCATCCTGATTATTCCGGATGGCTTTTTTATTGCACTATGAAAATAAAACTTAACAATAAGTCCAAGGTGCAGGGAGCTTGGGCCATGTATGATTGGGCCAATTCTGTCTACAGCTTGGTCATCACTTCTACCATCTTTCCAGTCTATTACAATAGCGTCACTCAAGGTGTCGATGGCTCGGATCGAGTTCAGTTTTTCGGATGGGAAGTCGTAAATACAGTTTTGTATTCCTATTCCATTTCCTTCTCCTATTTTGTGATTGCTATCTTTTCTCCCCTTCTCTCTGGGATTGCGGATGCTTCGGGCAAAAAGCTTCTCTTTATGAAGTTGTTCGCCTATTTGGGTTCTGTCTCCTGTGTGGGGTTATTTTTCTTTGATGGGTCCAATCTGGAATTCGGGATATTTTGCAGTGTCATGGCAAGTATAGGCTATGCAGGGAGTATTGTCTTTTACAATGCGTACTTGCCTGAAATCGCTGAAGAATCCGAGTACGATTTTCTAAGTGCCCGAGGTTTTGCCTTAGGTTATATTGGCAGTGTGATTCTTTTGGTTTTGAATCTAATCATGATTCAGTTTCCTGAGTTGTTTGGCCTATCAGAGGGAAGTCTCCCCGCCCGACTTTCATTTTTGATCACTGGCCTTTGGTGGGCTGGTTTTTCTCAAATCCCCTTTCGGTTTCTGCCGAATAATCCTTACAAAAAGAAAATCGAACATCAACTTTTCCTAAAGGGATATCAGGAGATCAGATCCGTTTGGCAAAGGGTAAAGCAAATTCCGGTGATGAAAAAGTACCTGGCTTCCTTCTTTTTCTATTCCATGGGAGTGCAGACTGTCATGTATCTCGCAGCTTCCTTTGGGGATAAAGAACTGGGCATGCCGGGAGATCAACTGATTCTGACGGTGTTGATTATTCAATTTGTGGCAATTTTAGGAAGCTACCTATTTGCATGGGTTTCTAAAAAGTTCGGGAATAAAATCAGCTTGATGATTATGGTTTTGATCTGGATAGGGATTTGTGGGGCGGCGTATTATGTCTATTCGGTGTATGAGTTTTATGCCCTAGCCTTTGTGGTGGGTATGGTGATGGGAGGCATTCAGTCTCTTTCCCGGTCCACTTATTCCAAACTCATTCCTGAGGAAACTACCGAACATGCTTCCTTTTTCAGCTTTTACGATGTCACCGAAAAGATTGCTATCGTTTTGGGTACCTTTACTTACGGTGCCATTGAACAACTTACAGGAAGCATGCGTAATTCTGCGGCTTCATTGGGAGTCTTCTTTTTGGTCGGATTAGGCTTCCTCCTGTTGGTTACCATTCCCAAAACTTCTCTTTCTCCAAAAACCACCTAATCCATGCTTAAGATTCTCTCAGGCGATCAGGTTAAGGAATTGGATAGTGCTCACATTCAAAAAGAAGGTATTTCCAGTCACGAATTGATGGAGCGAGCCGCCTTGAGCTTCATACGTTGGTGGGAATCTATGGTCTTTTCCAAAGCCCTTCCTGTTTTTGTATTCTGTGGGGCCGGAAATAATGGGGGAGATGGTTTTGCGATTGCTCGGTTGCTTTTCAAAGGTGGGTGGAATGTTCAGGTATTTCGATGCTTTGAAGAAGGAAATACACTATCTCCTGATGCACAGAAAAATCTGGATTGGATTCCTGAAGGGGTTCCGAATCATCCTTGGAATGAATTTGACCTGTCAAATGAGGGTGTGTTAATTGATGCTTTTCTTGGAGTTGGGCTGAAAGGCCCAATACGAAATTCTGCCTTTCCTATTATTGAGTGCATAAATTCCTTCCCAGGAATCAAAATATCCATTGATCTCCCAAGCGGCCTTTTGGCCGATTCTCCTTCAAATGGTCCGGTTGTAGAAGCTGACTTCACGGTAACCTTTGCCTTTCCCAAACTGGCTTTACTTTTTCCTGAAAATGCCCCATTTACCGGAAAAATCGTTTTGGCTGAGATAGGTATCAACGAGCCTATATATGAAGTTTTTCCCTCTCCCTATTTCTTTATTCAAGAAAAAGATATCCTTCCTAGGCATCGGGTTTTTGGTCAATTTTCTCATAAAGGGGATTTTGGAAAGATAGCTCTGCTCGCCGGAAGTAAAGGGAAAATGGGGGCTGCGATTCTGTCTTCCAAAGCAGCCCTCAGGACCGGTTCTGGTCTGGTCACGGCTTTTGTGCCAGAGTCCGAGAGAGGAATCATTCAAAGTGCCGTCCCTGAAGTGATGTGTGAATTTGAAGAAAGTCCGGACTGGAATAGGTTTGATGCCCTTGGTGTTGGGCCAGGCTTGGGTCTGGACAAAAAGGATTTGCTCCAAAAGACACTCAAAGGTTTTACCAAACCTATGATTTTGGATGCCGATGCAATCACTTTGCTAGCTTCAAATCGAGAAATGATTTCCCTAATTCCTAAGAACAGTATTCTTACGCCTCATCTTGGTGAGTTAGAACGCTTGATAGGTAAATCCTCCGATCATTTGGATAGGCTGAATCGGGTGAAGGAATTTTGTCTGCAATGGCAACTGAATGTCCTGATCAAGGGCGCATATTCTGTGATTTCTCTGACTGATGGCAGACAACTTTTCAATTCATCGGGGACTCCCTATATGGCCACTGCGGGAGCGGGGGATGTACTTACCGGGATCTTGACTTCCTATTTGGGACAGGGGTATTCTCCTGAGAACGCGCTAATCTGTGGAGTATATCATCATGGGAAAGCAGGAGAATTAGCGGGTAATCAATACCGGAGGTCTACTATCGCTTCGGATATTTTGGAAAAAATCGGAGAAACTTATTTGCTCTTAAATGTTTTGTGAAAAAATGAGAGCAGAATCAAACTTAATTTTTCCTGATGCGGTTTTCAAGCCATAGATTTTTATGAACAGCAAAGAAAAACCGCTGCTTTGGACACTGGCAGCAATTAATTTTATCCACATAGTAGATTTCATGATTCTCATGCCTCTGGGACCCCAGTTGATGAGGATATTTGAAATTAGCCCCAGTGAATTCAGCTTGTTGGTTTCCTCCT
Organism: Algoriphagus taiwanensis; assembly: GCF_036245645.1. Classification (NCBI taxonomy): domain Bacteria; kingdom Pseudomonadati; phylum Bacteroidota; class Cytophagia; order Cytophagales; family Cyclobacteriaceae; genus Algoriphagus; species Algoriphagus taiwanensis. The sequence goes on from NZ_BTPE01000011.1 coordinate 94,937, forward strand.
ACACTATCAGTGCTGGAATTTCCAGCTTTTTAGGGGCCTTTGTTTTGGATCGTTTTGACCGAAAAAAGATTCTACTTTGGGTCTATGTGGGATTTACGATCGGGACTTTGGGGTGTGCTTTGTCCCCAAACTACCCTATTCTACTTATTGCAAGGGTGCTGAGTGGAGTTTTTGGAGGTTTGACTTCTGCTTTGATTTTGGCAATTATCGGAGATGTGATTCCTTATGAGCGAAGGGGCCGGGCTATGGGATTGGTCATGTCTGCTTTTTCTTTTGCCTCTGTAATGGGAGTACCGATAGGATTGTTTTTGGCAAGCCTTTCGGATTGGCATATGCCATTTTATATCCTCACTGGACTTTCTTTTCTCAGTTTAGGGATGATATTCAAGTTTATCCCATCCATTCGTGATCATATGGATCAGGAACTTACCAAGCCCAGTCCCATGGAGGTGATTTCCAGAGTGACTGGCAATGTCAACCAAATGAAGGCCATCAGCCTATCGGTAATGATGATGTTTGGGCAGTTTATGATTATTCCCTTCTTAAGTCCATTTAATGTCGCCAATGTGGGATTTACGGAGATTCAGCTCACTTACATCTACATTGCGGGAGGTGGTTTTACGGTATTTACTTCTCCCTGGGTAGGAAAGCTGTCTGATCGACATGGAAAGCTGAAAGTGTTTACCATCTTCATGTTGCTCAACTTGATTCCCATTGGGGTGATTACCCACTTGGGAGTGACACCGATTCCTTTTGTGCTGATGATTACCACGATGTTTTTTGTCACATCCAATGGACGGTATGTACCTGCAGCGGCAATTATCACCGGAACTGCAAAACCCGAGAACAGGGGGAGTTTTCTTAGTTTTAATTCCGCTGTGCAGCAGTTAGCAGCTGGACTGGCCTCGCTGATAGCGGGACTGATTATCGGGGAAAATGAAGCCGGACAGCTGACCAATTTTAATATTGTGGGATACCTTGCCATTTTCTTCAGCATCCTTTGTATCCCATTGGCAAGAAGGGTGAAAGTAATCAGTTAAGGACGTTGATTTGGGGTTTGAATTCAGAAATGAATTTGGCAAATTGATTGATTCAATGATTTTCAAATGTCCCAGTCTGAATCCAATGTTTGCGTAAGCTGTGGAACCCGCCTAGAGGGCTCTTTTTGCCATGTATGTGGAGAAAAGCAGATCGACGCCAAGGATAAAAGAATAACCTATTTCATTGAGGAGCTAATCTCCTCCATTTTCGTCGCTGACGGGAAGTTTTTTAAAACAATCAAATTGCTCCTAACCCAACCGGGTGAACTGACCAAAAGCTTTGTGGATGGGATTCGTAAAAAATACCTTTCTCCTCTTCAGCTTTTCTTTTTTGCCAACTTAATTTACTTCCTTTTTCCCTTGATCTCTACCTTCAATACGTCTCTGGAGATCCAAATGTATAACCTTCCTTACAGTGACTTTGTCAGGCCAGTAGTGGAAAATTACCTTGAAGTTAATCCTGAGCAAGCAAGTACATTCAAAACTTCCTATGAAAGTACCTCCAACTCTAATGGGAAGTTGCTTTTGATTTCGCTGGTTTTTTTGCAGGGACTGTTTTTGAAATTACTTTTCCTTAAAGACAGGAGGTTTTTCCTCATCGACTTTTTTGCCGGATCGGCTTATTTCTATGGGTTTTATATTTTGGTTTTCTTGGTCCTCTTTCCAGCTCTTATCGGGCTGATTGATTGGTTTGGAGAGTTTCAGTTCAATTCTTTTCTCAATGAACTTACCCTTTCTGTTTTTTTTCTTGTGGGAATCTTTGGGTATCAGTTTTTCCTGATCAAAAAAGCCTACTCAGTCAGTACACCAGCCGCAATTTGGAGAAGTATTTTATTGGCAGGATTTATCATTCCCAGCTTTACTATTTATCGTTTCCTTCTTTTTTGGGTCACGTTTTGGATGATTACCTAAAAAAAATCCCCGAACTAAGCCGGGGATTTTATTCTTAAAATTCTGCGTTTCCTGGTGTTCTTGGGAAGGCAATTACGTCCCGGATATTTCCCATTCCGGTGACAAACTGCACCATTCGCTCAAATCCCAAACCAAAACCTGCATGGGGAGTGGATCCAAACCTACGGGTGTCCAAAAACCACCACATCTCTTCAATTGGGATATGCAGCTCTTCCATTCTTTTCAGAAGTAGGTCCAGTCTCTCTTCTCGCTGCGAGCCACCGATGATCTCCCCAATTCCAGGGAATAGAATATCCATGGCAGCCACGGTTTTGCCGTCTTCGTTTTGCCGCATGTAGAAGGATTTGATCTCTTTAGGATAGTCTGTCAGAATTACCGGCTTTTTGAAATGCTTCTCTACCAGGTATCGCTCATGCTCAGACTGCAAATCTGCCCCCCAAGATTCGATCAGGTATTGGAATTTCTTCTTTTTATTAGGGTTTGAGTTTCTCAGAATATCGATTGCCTCAGTGTAGGTGATTCTGACAAATTCATTGTCTACCACAAATCGGAGTTTATCCAAAAGTCCCATTTCTGATCTCTGGTCCGCCGGTTTGGATTTTTCTTCCTCTTCCAATCTGGATTGAAGGAATTTTAAGTCCTCTTGGCAGTGCTCCAGGGCGTAACTGATCAGGTATTTCAAGAAGTCCTCTGCCAAATCAGCATTGTCCTCGGCATCATAGAAGGCCATTTCCGGCTCAATCATCCAGAACTCAGCCAAGTGCCTGGTAGTATTGGAGTTTTCCGCACGGAAGGTGGGGCCAAAGGTGTAAATCTCAGAAAGCGCCATAGCCGCCAGCTCTCCTTCCAATTGGCCGGAGACAGTTAGGTTAGCTTCCCGCTCGAAGAAATCCTGCTTGAAGTCTACTTCGCCTTCTGGTGTGCGAGGAGGCTTGGATATATCCAAAGTGGTGACTTTGAATGTCTCTCCGGCTCCTTCTGCATCAGAAGCTGTGATGATCGGGGTGTGGATGTAAAAGAATCCTTTATCATTAAAGTATTTATGCACGGCGAAAGCCAAAGCATGGCGTACTCTAAATACGGCGCTGAAGGTATTGGTACGCATTCTCAAGTGGGCGATTTCTCTCAAAAATTCCAGCGAATGCTTTTTAGGCTGTAGAGGGTATTTTTCAGGATCTGCCTCGCCCAGTACTTCTATGGTTTTTGCGTTGAGCTCGGAGCTTTGACCTGCCCCTTGAGACTCAACTACATTCCCGGTGATTTTCAGACAAGCCCCTGTGGTACATTTTTTCAAAATCTCCTCTGCAATAAGATTTGGGTCAGCCACCACTTGGTAGTTGGTAATCACAGAGCCGTCATTTAGTGCAATGAATGAGACGTTTTTGTTACTTCTTTTGGTTCGAACCCAGCCCATCAAGGTGATTTCCTGTCCGATTGGGTTTTGTTCGAGTATGGTCTTGATTTTGACCCGCTTGTTGAATGCCATGGGTGAATTTGTTTGGGAAAAATAGATTTCCTGCCTGAATAAAATGGAATGCAAAAAAACGATTAAATCACGTTTTTATCAAAAAATTGCCTCTTTTTCCTAAATTTGGTCAGTGGGCTTTTTCTGGTGAAAAAGCTTTTTTTAAACCCGTTTTGCTGGTTTTATCTCAATTCAATGCAAAAGTTAAACCTTTCTCAGACACTTTCTCAAAAGCTATCTCCCCAGCAGATTCAGTTTATCAAACTGCTGCAGGTGCCTACCGCTGAGTTGGATGCCAGAATTGAAGAGGAATTGGAGATCAATCCTGCCTTGGAGGAAGGCAAAGATAAAGAGCAAGAACAAACTCAAGAGGACGATTACGAAGACTCCTACGAGGATGACTTGGGGAGGGATGACCATGAGTTGAATCTGGATGACTATCTGGATGATGAATATAGTGGGTACAAAATGCAGGGTGACGGCAATTACAATTCCGATGAGGATGATAGGGAGATCCCGATATCCAGTCAGGCGAGTCTTCATGAGCAGTTGATTTCTCAGTTGAACTTTCTCAAACTCGATGAGCGTCAGAAAATCATCGGTCAGCAACTGATCGGAAGTATAGAAAACGATGGCTATATCCGGAGGGATTTGGAGGCGATCATCAATGACCTTGCCTTTGGACAAAATATCGAGACAGATTTGGACGAGTTGGAGGAGATTCTCCGAAAGATCCAAACCTTTGATCCGGCAGGAATTGCAGCCCGGAACCTTCAAGAGTGTCTCTTGATCCAATTGGAACGAAAAGAGCACCCTGACGATCCGGATGTGCAGCATGCTTTGCTGATCATTCATGACTGTTTTGATGAGTTTACCAAAAAGCATTATTCTAAAATCCAGAAGCGGCTGGACCTTTCAGAAGATGAAATCAAAGAAGCCGTCAATCTGATTACCCGACTCAACCCTAAGCCGGGTGGTATTTCGGATGGATTGGTCCGTACTCAATACATCATTCCAGATTTTATCCTGACCAATAACAGTGGCAAACTTGAGGTGTCCCTCAACTCTCGTAATGCTCCGGAACTGAGGATATCCCGATCCTATGCCGAGATGTTTGATGCGTATGACAAGAGTGATAAAAAGGACAAAAAACTTAAAGAAACGGTCACTTTTGTCAAGCAAAAGCTGGATTCTGCCAAGTGGTTTATTGATGCGATCAAGCAAAGGCAAAATACCCTGCTGAGGACTATGGAAGCGATCTTGAAGTATCAGTATGAGTTTTTCCTAGATGGGGATGAGACCAATCTCCGACCGATGATCCTGAAGGATATTGCCGAGAAAATTGATATGGATATTTCCACCGTTTCCCGTGTGGCTAATAGCAAATCCATTCAAACTGAATTTGGCGTATATCCATTGAAGTACTTTTTCTCAGAGGGGATTTCTACGGACAGTGGGGAAGATGTGAGTAACCGTGAGGTGAAATCAGTCCTCCAGGGAATGGTGGATGCTGAGGATAAGAAAAAGCCACTTTCTGATGATAAGTTGGTCAAAATGCTTAATAAAAAAGGATACAATATTGCCCGAAGGACCGTTGCCAAGTACAGAGAGCAGCTTCAGATACCGGTCGCAAGATTAAGAAAAGAACTTTAGTGGGGAGAATAGTAGCTTTGGTGATTACAGTGGTTTTTCAGCCGCTTTTGATGCCTGCCTTGGTTTATGGAATGATCCTGTTTGCGGTACCCGAGGCTACCAGCATTCCTGAGCAAATCAAGGATAGGATTTTTTACCTCATCATCCTTTCCACCCTTTTGATTCCTATGATTTCCATTATTGGCCTTCGGCTTATGGGTACGGTGAAGAGTCTGCACATGCCTGAGGTGAAGGACCGAATTATTCCCTTTTTGATTACATGCATTTATTTCTTTTTGACCACATATTTCCTTTATCAGAAAAGTGATCTAGATCCGATTCTTTGGCAGGGAATGGCCGTGATTTTGGCTGCAGTGGTGATACTAACCCTCGTCACTTTTGTTTGGAAAATGTCCGCCCATATGACTGGTGTGGGAGGGCTTTTGGCCTTGGTGCTGGTTTTGGCCCGCAGTTTTTCAAACTTCCAGCCCCTTTATCCTTTGATTATGGTCTTGGTTTTAAGTGGGGCAATTGCTACTTCAAGACTCTATTTGAATGCCCACAAGCCCCTTGAAGTCTATGTGGGTTTTGCCTCAGGCTTTTTGGTCTGCTGGTATGGATTCTCCTGGATTTGGTCGTAAAAAAATCCCCCAAAAGAACATTTTCTCTTGGGGGATTAAGTTTTCAATAAGGAGTTAGTTTTTAGAATACCGTCACAGCAATTCCGAAGTTGATTTGACTGGCCTGATTGGCAAATGGACCCCTTCCGGCTTGCCACACATCATTCAGGAAAAAATTGCCCCAAGCGTAGAAGCCTGGGCTACCCACTTTCACAGTCACGGCATATCGAATCTTTTCTACTCCATAGTTTTCGGAGGTTTTTACTTTCACTTTGCCGGTGTCGGCAGTTTCATACTTGGTCTTGGTATGGGCTTCATAGAGAAACCCTACTTTTCCTCCTACCGCGATTCGGAAGCTTTTGCTGTAATTGGTTTTGTTGAAATGGTAGCGGAGTTCGAGAGGAACCTCGAAATAATTCATTGCAAAATTATTGGCCTTCAGGATAAGATCATCCCCATACACTTCGGTGACATCCACAAGTTCGGAAGATTCAGGACCCAAGTCTTCATTTCTGAATAGGTTATTGTCATCAGCAAATTGCAACTTATCAGAGGCAATTCCGATACCGGGATTGATGGTAAACCCGGAAGCCTCTCCGCCCACAGGAACGGGAAACTGATAGGAAATATTGAAAGTCCGAGAAGGGAAAAAGTTAGTCTTTAGATCCGCTGGACGGTTGGTTAAAATGTTGAAACCAAATTCGAAATTGAGATCACTGGGGATATTGGGACGTCCTCCGATTGGAGTTTTTGGTTTTTTTTCGGTTTCCTGGGCTTGGACAGCATTCAGGGAAAATAAGGCCAAAGCCAGAATCAATAATTTTTTCATCAAGAGGTCTTCGTTACTTGGAATGTGGGCAAAAATATAAAATCCGAAAGGATAAACCCCTTAAAAGCTCTTAATTATTCTTAAGGCGATATTCGGAAATTAGATGTCATCACAAAAAATCTTGGAGGAGGCTGTTGGAGAAAAAATTAAAATCGGTACTTTTGCAGACCCATTCGGCCTCGTAGCTCAACTGAATAGAGCACCTGATTACGGCTCAGGAGGTTTCAGGTTTGAATCCTGACGAGGTCACTAAGCTCAACTGAAAAGTTGGGCTTTTTTTTATTTCCCCAACAAGCGCTCAACTGAAAAGAGCATCCCGACTAGTGTCGGGAAGGTTTCAGGTTTGAATCCTGACGAGGTCACTAAGCTCAACTGAAAAGTTGGGCTTTTTTTATTTCCCCACTCTTTTTTCCCATATTCGAAAAAACTTTCCCATATGCGTAAGCTTTTTATAGTTGTTTTGATAGGTCTGATAGGCTGTGATGAGATAGTGGATATCAAAAAGATTGATGGTCCATGCACCATCCAACTCAAAGATGGGACAATCATCACTGCCCAGAGTATCGAACTGCTAAAAAGTACCGGGACAATCACCTACAGGGATGATGACGGAAAGCTGTGGTCCATCGCCGTGGATCGATATGAAAGTTACTCCTGCGGAAATTAATCCATCGAATCCACAATCAAAACCCAGTCATTTCCCCTTCCGGAACTCGGGGGACTTATAGTTTGATTCTTTTCTTTCCCAACTATTTCTCCATTATTTCCAGGAAACTGAACCCCGGTCCTTGGATCAAACCAAGTCAGGCGAAATCGGTCTCCTTTCATTTTTGATAGGTTGAGTGGAATATCAAGTCCAGTTGGACTGTAAATCAGCGCATAAGTTCCGCTTTGATTCCGGCTAGCTGCCAAATAGGAATCGTTGTAGCTCTGGGTGGTACCGATCAAGCTTTGATCTGGAATCCGGTCAAAATAGGGTCGGCTGAGCATTAGATTTTTCAGATGCTTGACCTGATTAGTTGCCTCAAGATTGAGAGATTGGTGCCAAGGTTTCAATGGGGCATTGACCGGGGTCTTATCCAAATCATACATCTGCCAGACTGCGTGACAGCCGTAGGATTGACCCGCCGCTCCTGCAAACACGTTCCAGTACATTATTCTCCGGATATCTGCAGCTTCACTATAGCCCAATTCTTTTGCATTGAAGCATTTGGGGTGCTCTTCGTACATCGGCTCCCCGTCGATGGTTGGTTTTTTGGGGCTTAAATTCAGGTCATGGGTAATTTTTTCATAGGTGGCCTGATTGGGGCAATGCCCGGTTTGGTGCATATTGAAATCCAACCAATCTGCATTGTGAAACCAATTGCTGCTTCCCCCTGGACCCGTAGGCTGAGGATGGAAGGTGATCAAAATGGGATTGTCAGGATTTTGGCTTTCCAGGATTCCTCTTGCCATTTGATTCCAGACTTCCACATCTTGTGAATCTATTCGGGGATTTCGATCACCACCCAATACCCAGATCAGATTTTCATGGTTTTTGTACCGATTTCCAATCCATTTACCATAAGAATAGGCAGTGGCAGGAGTAAAGATCTCAGGGCCGACTCCCCAGGATTCATTAAATAGCTTATCTCCCCAAGTAGGGAGTAGGGCAATATGGATGTTCCGCTCCAAGGCTAGTTTCAAAATTCGATCTACATGTTGAAAATAGGCCTCATTGTATTCCCATTTTTCGATTTCGGAAAAAGGCAAGTCTCCATTGGCATTCGGAGTGTGAACTCCATCCAGCTCCGCCAAAACCACAGCTTGAACCACATTAAAGCCCTGTTTTTGCCGGGTGTCTAAATAATCAGTAGCCTCCTTTTCGTCTAGCCTGTGAAATAGCTCCCATGCTGTATCAGCCAGCCAAAAAAAAGGTTCTCCTTCTGCTGTCATCAAGTATTTCTGGTCAGGGTGAACTTGAATAGGCCCCGTGATCTTCTGGGCAAAAGCAGGACAAAATAAGAGTGTGAAGAGTGGGATTAGAAATAGCTTTTTCATGGGATAAAAAAAAGGCAGTCCGAAGACTGCCTTAATTAAAGATTAATGTGCGGCGGAGGTGGCTGGTTTGCTGCCTCGTTGCCAAATAAAGAAAATGATAAACAGCACAATGAGAATTCCAGGGAAGGAGACCATTTTCATCAGTGTTTCCTGGCCTGCGGCGAGTTCTAAGGCATCACCGGTCAAACCGGCAGCAGCTTGAGTAGCTCTGTCACTATCAATCCATCCACCGATGATAGGCTGGAAAATTGCAGTAGAAAACATACCTACTCCTCCAATGATAGACATGCCCAAAGCACCTGAAAGAGGAACTCTCTGTGCTACAGCTCCAACCATCACAGGCCAGAAGTAACAAACTCCGATCGCAAAGATCAAAGCAGCCAGATAAGCCATAGGACCAGTCACGGTGCTGAACATGAAGATACCCAAAGCGGCAAAGATTGCTCCTCCAAGGAGTACCCCTGTTTGACCGAGGGACTTCACTACCGGACCTGCAAAGAATCTACCTACTGCCATTACCCCGGTAGTCAAGGCGAGAATCAGCATTGGGCTGGCTCCGCTGGCACTCATGATCAAACCTACCCACTGTTGAGGCCCAAATTCGGTGATCGCAGTCAATGCCATACAGAAGAATAGGAAAATGAATACCGGGCTAAACATGGCTTTGATATTCGAACCAACAGAGGTTGCTCCTTCTACAGATGGTTTAGGGAAGGCTTTGCCAAAGAACAATACTGCATAGGCAATGGTCGGGATCATCATCACCCAAACCTGAGCCTGCCAGGCAAATCCGCTGTCTGTCATAAACTTGGAAACCAAACTTCCCAATACAATCCCTCCAGGGAACCACATATGGAATCGGTTGAGCATTTTGTTCAGCGTGGTACCTGAATACATGTCTGCAATCATCGGATTACAAGCCGCTTCCGTACAGCCGTTGCCAAATCCGATAAAGAGCGTGGAAATCAACAAGGTAGTATACCCACCTGCGTAGATAGTCATCAGAATCCCCAAAGTATGGGTAATAAAGGCGATTCTCATGATATTGGCTGGACCTACAATGTGATAAAACAATCCTCCCAAAATCATCGAAATAGGGAAGCCAAGGAACCACATGGAGTTGATAAAACCTAACTGCTCAGCAGTCAGTCCAAAGGAATCTCCCAATTGAGGAAGAATACCTGCCCTGATCGAAAACGAAAAGGCAGTAGTGATCAGCGCCAAACAACTTGCGTTGAATAGAGCGCTCCGGTTGATGGTTTGAGTCATAGATGAGTGCTTTTGGTTTTTGGGTTTGAATTAAACATTCAGAAGAGGCTCAAAATAGAAAAAAAAGTCGATTTAGCTTTCCCGTGCAAAAAATATTATAAGACGTACTCTGACCCCATTTTCCTTCAAAAAGGAAAGATCCAAGAAGCCAAGGGAGAAATGAGTCTTGATTTCGAATGAAGAGAAGGCCTTCAGGACCCTGAGTTGTCCTATTTTCGTTTGAAGGAGGTACTATTCAATAACCAAAAGAGAAGATGTGATCACCTCTTCATAATCATAAAGTGGGTTTCGGACTTTTAGCTTGACCACATACGTGCCCACCGGAATAAGTTTACCAAAAGATACCCCATCCCATTTTAAAAAGGCCTGCTCAAAAGGAATCTCCAATGCTTTTTCGAAATGAATTAAATTTCCACCCCGATTGAAAATAAATAATTCGGCTTCTGTGACTCCTTCACTCAGATAGACTTGAAAGTTTTTGGATGGATCACCGAGCACCATGGCTGTCGGCATTCTTACATCAAATGAACAGGCATCGTAAGTATTGAAGGTGTCAAAAAATTCGCACCCATCTTCGGTAATCACCTTGAGAGAGTAGTCTCCTGCCTCTCTTGGGGCGAAAATAGGATCCTGAGACACCAGCTGCTCTCCGAAATACCAAAAGTACTCGGCATATACTCCTGGATTCAATGCAGGTCCCCTTTTTCCTTTGGAACAGACGCCATATTCATCCTCAAGGGAAGGGAGGGTAAGCAGGTCGCTGTTTTCTACCAGAATGAAATTTCTGCCAATTTCACAACCAATCCGGTTATAAACGACGGCTTCATAGTTGCCTGTCTCAGAAACGGTGATTTCAAATTGCCCTTCAAACTCCGGAAGATCCCTTCTATTTCCTGCATCATCAAAGAATATCCACTCGATTTGCAGTACCGCATCCATATTAGTGCTCACTTCTATGGTACTCGTGCCGGGTGTAGGACAGATTTTATTGGCCTCCATATTTACATCAACTTGGAGGATAGGAGGTTCTACAGTAAAGAAGATGGGGTTTTTGGGGCAAAATCCGCTCTGAAGCGGCTGCACGATCAAAGAATAATCTCCGACAGCTGTTGAAAAAAACAGTTCGTTTCTTCCAACAATCACTCCTTCCGAATTGATCCATCGGATAGAGGCTTCTTCCGGAGTGAGTCCGGTCAAATCTGCCTTGTAAACCTGATTTCCAAAACAGTCCTCCTCAAATAAAGTGAGCCCAAAAGAAAAGTCCCTTGCCAGTCTGGCATTGATTTTTTGCTCTCTGGGGCAAAGATTGGAATTAGGATCGGCAGGAACTCCCCGAAGGATATATTCTCCACCTTGAGAAAGGGTAAATGCTTCTCCTGTACCGAGGGTTTGGACCGATTGATCGGGATAGGTAAGCCGGAAGATCAGGTCCTCTGAAGTTTCCGGAATAAGGTCAAAGGTTTGACAAATGGTGATATCCGCTGGTGCATCAAAACTCACCAACGGCTTGGATTCAATGGTGAAATCTTCCACCGGATAGGTACAACCGTCTATTTTCAGTTCGAAAAGATACCGGCCACCTCTTAAGGGGACGGTAAGTGAGCCTTGATTGGTAATTGTACCTTGGGAGATCAATCCGACTCCCGGAGAGAGAATCCGGTACTCTCCGTTGACCAGACCTTGTGCGAAGGTGAGTTCGACCGATCCCGGATTGACTCCTGATTCTGAGCATGTCTCTGGGGTCAAGATATAGGTTGGGAGCTGAATGTCCGGTGTGCTGGGATTGATAATGGGTGGCTGTTTGGACTCCAAATCCAGTAGCGTAATGAATTCGCACCCATTCGAATAGACTGCGATCGTATACAGTTGAGGCTTGAGATTGGACAGGGTGACCTGTTGGCCCGAGAAAACGTTTGGCACAAGCAGCTGGGTTTCGACCACTATCAAGGAGTCCAGTGTATTCAGTGCAATCACCGAAAACGACCCATTGGGTTCGGCACAATTGTCCGGCTTTTCGATGATTTGGATGTTGATTTTCGGGGTTTCATTTACCTCAAAAGTGATTTTTCTCTCCGAAGGACAATCTGCAAATTCAGGATCATTTGCCCTGAATTTGGCAGTGTAAATTCCCGGGGCCTGAATTTGGTCTGCATCCAGTGTCACACTGAAAGAAGACCCCAAAGATTCAAATGTTGTGGACCCAGGTGTTTGTAAAAACCATTCTCCAGCCAGCGGTGTATCTGTGCCCAAGGTGACAGACTCTCCTTGACAGACAGTGGACTTGGATACGGTGGGTTCAAAATCCAAAGAAGGGCCTACATACGTGGACCCGGTAATCAAGCACTCTTGGACTCCATTATTTCCCTGAAGGAAAAGTTCGATTTTGTAGAAGCCTTCCTGACTGACAAAAATGCTGTTGGTGGTACCTACTACATTTTCACCAATATCAGTCCAGATAAAATTGTAATTCTGAAAGTTTGGAGTGGAAGGATCAATAGCGGTAATTTCTGTAGGCGTATCCCCGCAAAGAAGGTAGTCCGGAAGCAAGGCAAGGCTTGGACCCTGTTGGACATTGATGGCTAGGGTTTGGGAGTAAATTGTGGCGCTATTTCTTCGGACACTCAATGAAATTGAATAGGCCCCTGTCTGATTGAATGAGACTTTGATAGTCTCAAACTGCCTTCCTCCTGTTCTGTTGAAGATTTCCTGCCCTTGTGAATCGGTGACCAGCCAACTGTAAACATCCGTATTCGGGTCTCCACCTCCGCTGTAGGTTCCAACAACCCCTCCAAAAACAATACATAGGTTTTCCGGCCCCACCAATAATGGGTCAGCTTGAACACTGAGATTGCTTGGGAGTATTTCGGTGTTGTAGCCAGATTTACCATCTAGAGAAGGGATAAAGGCAAACAGGATTATCAACCAAGACCACATCTCAATATTCCTTTTTGGATATTGAGTCGGATTCAATAGGGATTTTGTAACTCTTAGGGTGGACGACAAAAGTAATTCCTAATCACGGAATTACACTTCTTTGTCAAGTCAAAAAATGTTCCACTTAATTTTTGCTTCTTGAATTAGTCTATGACAAGAATTGCACCTAACTCTTCCTTAACAATGTTTTTTTCGATGTTTCGATACCAAACACGGTAGGCATAGGATCCAGGAGGGGCCTTTTCTCCACCCACATACCCGTCCCAAAGGCAAGTGGACTCTTCCGAAATCAAATCTGTCTTTTTGCAATGAAAAACAGGATTCCCCCATTTGTTATAGATCCATATTTCCAATTCATCGATCAAGTAATTGGTATAAATCAAGAATGGAAGGTTTGGATTTCCAGGTTGGATTGCGTCAGGGAAAATCATCCGCAATTCACATTCCTCCTCTGTTTCAAACTCTGTTTGGTAAACACATCCTTCCCCACTGAAAACTATCAGGGAATAGGTGCCGATTTGGAGAGGTTTAAAAGTGGGGCTGGTTGAGACTAGGCTACCCTCAAAATACCACTCGTACGAAGCGAAACTGCCAGGATTAAGAGTAGGAGCAATTTCATATCTAGGGCAAATCTGATAGGATTCTTCCAAAGTGGGACGGTTTTGATCCGTACTTCGAATTACTAATAGTGAATCTCTACCTAAAATACATCCGAAAGAGTTCAAAAGTCGGACCTCGTATGTCCCTTCTTCAAGTGCTAAAATTTCTGTTTTTCCAGTTTCAGAGGTGAGTTGAGAAGTATTATTGCTCAGATCGGTAAACCACCACTCAATAGTCTGGACAGCCTCCAAATTGGCACTCAAGGTCAATGCTGCATCAGGCTGGTCGGGACAGAGCGTTTCTCCTACCAATTCTACCTCCACTTCCAGGATCGGTACAGCTATTTCAAAGTCTTGTGGAGTAATTCCACAACGTATGGATCCCTTTGGCTGTACTTCAAGAGAAAATATACCATAAGTGGAGGTGTTCAGGATAGCCGCAGTACTGACTAGACTTCCTGATGAATCTCTCCAAAAATAATCAACTGAATCAGCCGGGTAATTCTCCACTTCAGCCAGATATTCATATTCCCCGGTACAGCTTAAGTTAGACAGCTGGGGTGTAAAAATTACCGGTGGGTTGATTTTAACTTGAATTGTCTTTTGATCGGGACAAAGCGGACCGCTTATATTAGGGTCATAGCCCAAAATGGTATAAGTGCCCTCTTGATCTAGGATAAATGCCTCATTCCAGCTCTTTATTTCCGTTTTTCCATCCGGGAAGATCAATTCAAATACCAATGGGCCAGCCGAATTCGGTATCAACGAATAAGGATCACAAATCGAAAGCGAATCCGGAACGGTAAAAGGAACCTTGTAGGGAATCAAGTCCAAATCCAAACTGCTTCTTCCCAATTCGCAGTCTTTGTTAATGGAAGGAATTCGGCTAAAGACTGCTGCCTCGTAATTTCCAGCCACATCCACTGTGATTTCAGCTTGATTATTGAACTGGGGTAAATTTTCGATATTCCCTAAATCATCGTATCGTCTCCATTCGATATCGGTGATTTCTTCAGGAAAAGTTGTGCTAAGGCTGATAATCGCTCTTGGGCCAAATTCACAAAGCTTGGTAGATGTCAACGTCACATCCACTGCAAGTACCGGTTGGGTTATTTCAAACTCGAGTGGTGGAATCGGACAGGCCGTACTATTTGCCGGCTGCACGTCAAGCTTGTAGGTTCCAAAAGAAATCGGATTTAAAAATTGTCCTGTCCCTACCAATTTATCGTTTTCATCCAGCCAGCGGAATACAACTGTATTGGGATCTCTTCCAAACAAATTGGCTTCGTAGGTTCGGTTTCCAAAGCAATCCTGATCAATCAAAACGGGTTCGAAATCAACTGGATCAACCACGGATACGGTTAACTTTCTCTCCAAAGGACAAATCAGATTCTGATTGGGAATTCTTCCTATCACACTATATTCTCCAGCTTGAGTTATAGTAAATGCTTCTCCGGCAGGTTTGATAGTCTCGGTTCCATCTTCCAAATAAATCAGGGTAAACTCCAGAGCTTGGTTGGTTTGTGGGATAAAATCAAATGTTTGACAGATAGAAAGAGATGCAGGTATGCTGAATGCTACCTGCTGCAAAGCCGGAACTTCAATGATTTCGGCCTTTGGTAAATTGCAGCTGTCTTTATCGTAGATCTCAAACACATATTCTCCTCCAGGTACATCAAAGAAGAGCTCAGTTTCATTGCCTAAGGCTTGGTTTCGAAATACTCCTCCTCTGGAATTAAGAATTCGATAAGATCCGTCTGTCATAGGTCCATTAGGTAGTTTTACTAGAAATGAACCGTTTATTTTTCCAGTATCCGTGCATTTTTCTGGTTCTATATCCTCTATTTCGAATGAGAGCTGACTTGGAGGATCAACAAGAGGGACGACAGAAGCCAAAGAGTTTGTACAGCTACCGAGTTGAGTGGTTATAGTGTAAGCCCCGGACTTCAACCCAGATATAAGAATGGGGTCTCCGGGATTGAAGGGACCTAAACTTATCCCAAGTCCATCTATGAAAATAAGGTCAATGGAAGTCACTGCTTCCAAGGTAAGGGCTCCATCAGCTGCCAAGCATTTGGTGGCTCCACTTGCACTTACAAATTTGATTTCCGGAAGCGGATTGAAAGTAAATGAGCTTTGAGCCTGTTGAATACATGCAGGATTGGTGGGATTTGGTACTTCAAAAAAGACAAGATAATCACCAAATCCTTTTGAGATTTGATCTGGAGACAGGGTTTTGGAGCTTCCTAGGCCCAATGGAATCAAATCCGGGTCTCCCACTTTTTGATAAAACCACTCCCCAGTTACCGAAGGGGAGGAGCTAAAAGAGATTATCACATCAGGACAAAGCGATGTGGTATTTGAAATAATCGAGTAGGTAGGGGCAAGGCTTACCTGAGTGCTTAGGTTAGTCTCGCAGTCTCTAATTCCCGAGGCATTTTCAAAGAAAAAGGAAACAGAATAAGTGCCAGGTGCATCTACCACTTGCGTATTTTGGTTGCCGATGACTACACCGCTTTCATCTTTCCATTCGAAGATATAGTTAGAAAAATTGGAGCTGGAAGGGTCTAAGGCAGAGATCGAAATGGGTTGGTTTTCACAAATGGTATAATTAGCCTTGAGCTGGATCAATGGACCCTGCACGACTTCCACGGACTTGGTAAGATCCCCTATCACTATTCCTCCTCTGGAGACTACCAGATTGATCTCATGGACCCCAATGAGGGAAAAAGTATAGCTCAAGGTCTGAAATCCCGCTCCTCCGGACCCCTTGAATAAGGTTTGTCCGGCAGGTCCTGTCAACTCCCAGGAATAAACATCCGTGGCAGGATTGCCTCCGCCGAAATAGTCTGCCAAAATGCTTCCAAATACATTGCAGAGTCTGTCGGGTCCAGTTAATTCGGGGTCAATTAGCGCCTGGGATTCTACAGTCCCGGATATAGTTGTTTCCCCCTTGTCAGTAAATTCGCCTGACAGGAATAGCAAAAACAAAAAAAGTCTGATAGTAGACTGGATGGAAATCACGAGTAAAAACCTGAAATTCTGATACTAAGCTACTATTTTTTGAGCGGTCAAAAAATTCATGGACTCGGTACCTAGATCAAAATTGCAGGAATTTATTTTATCTCACAAAGACCCAATCTAAAGTAGTACTCAAACCTTCAGCAAACTCGTAGTTTTCCTCGTTAAATGCCTTTAGCTGCTCAGGATCATCGATTTTATTTTTGATCGCAAAATTGGTCATCATCCCTCTCGCCTGCTTGGCAAAAAGCCCTATCGTTTGGTATTTTCCGTTTCTGAATTCTTTGAAATGAATCGTAATCACGGGGGATTTCAAAGCTTTTTGATCCACCGCCTTGAAGTATTCCTGAGAAGCCAAATTCACGATTGGCCTACCTTGGGCTGCAGCTTGAATGGCTTTTGCAATCTTGGTTCCCCAATATTCGTATAGATTTTTTCCTTTGGATGTAGATAGGGGAGTGCCCATTTCCAGCCTGTAGGGCTGGATCAAATCCAAGGGCTTGAGTAAACCATACAATCCCGAGAGAATCCGTAGATGGTTTTGGGCAAATTCAAAATCTTCCGATGAGAAGCTGTCTACTTCAATTTTGGTGTATACGTCACCTTTGAAGGCAAGAATCGCCTGTTTTGAATTTTCAGGATTGAATTCTTTCTGGAAAGTCTTATATCTCTCTTCATTCAGCGTTGCCAAATTCTCACTTACGTGCATCAGATCAGCGATTTCCTTGGCTGATTTTTTCTTCATCACATTGACCAGACTCTTTATATCTGATGTAAAATCAGGATGCGAGTGGTTGGTGTATTGGGGCGCAGAATAATCTAGGGTTTTGGCAGGAGAAATAAGAATTAACATACTATTGAATAATCGTAATCGCTTTGGTTTCCGTTTCGGTGAGGTTTTGGTCTCGGGAGTAAAACTTCACTAGCACCGCATATGTTCCGTTGGGGACAAATTTTCCATTGACAATGCCGTCCCATGGGCAGAAAGGCTGCCTTGGCTCGAGATTTTCGTGTTCGCAGTAGAAAATCAATTCTCCCCATCTGTTGAAAATAAAGACCTCTACCTCATCAATGTATTCATTGGCATACAGGATAAAGTTGCGGTTAGGGTCATCCAAAACTACTCCGCTTGGGTATCTTACTCGCAGCCTGCAGTCCTCCAGTACAGTGAAGGTGGCGATATACTCACAGCCTAGGTTGTCAGACACAGTCAATTCGTAATTTCCGGGCATCTCAGGCGTAAAGATTCCTTCAGTTGAGACTTCTTGTCCATTCAGTTTCCAAGAGTAGTTGTCATAGTCACCAGGGTTGATACTGGTAGTGACTCCTTCTACTGCACAGATGGTAATCGGCTCTAAAGGTACTATCGGGGGTATGATTGTGGACCGTTGGACTACACCGCTTGCTCGGCCCAACTCACAGCCCAAACTACTTCTAACCAATGCCTCGTAAGTTCCTTCCTGACTCACGTCTATGATCGGAAGGTCGTCAAACTGCGGGATTCTGGTTCTTGTGCCTCCATTGACACTAAACCATTCTATCGCTCCTACATTGGTGAGATCTCCCTCGATTTGGATGGTAGTACTGGAAAGTTCAATACAGAAAGGCTGTACTTTGAGAGTAATGGCTACCGGTTCGGTCAATACTTCAGCAGTGAATGGAATAGGGTTGGTAGGGCAAAGTCCTCCTGATACCGGCTGGACCTCCAGAGAATATTGCCCTGCCCGGCTTGGTACAAAAGTCTGCCTTCTTCCTACGATCACTCCCAAGTCGTCTCTCCAAAGGAATACCACATCGGCTGGATCCGCATTATTCAAAATAGCCTCATATCGGATTCCACTTTGACAATCAATTACCGGCCCTGAAAGCTGATAGTCAAGAGGTTGGGTCAAATCCACCTGCATTTGAATTTCTCTTGGACAATCCACTCCGGTAGGATCCTCTCCTCGGATGGTATAAGTATCAGATTGGGTGAAAGTAAACTCCCCTGAGGCGTTAGGAGTAAATACTGCTCCACTGGAATTGGTAGCAGAATAGGTCAATGGATTAGGTCCTGAGGGAGCAAAAGTGAAGCTTTCGCAGGCCGTGACTGAAGTGGGTACGGAGAAAAGTACCTCCAATTTCTGTGCGATGTTGTAGACCGTAGTATCAGGAATTGAACACCCAAACTGATCTCTCACTTCCACCAAATAGTCTCCAAAAGGCACTTCAACATCGAAGGCGGCTGTAATAGGCAGTGGCCCCGTGAATACCTGACCGTCTCCCTGCCTTACTATCTCATATTCCCCGATCTGAGCCAAACCATTATCGAAGGAGATTGTGATCACTCCTGGACTGATTCCAGTGGCTGCACAAGTTTCATCCTGAGTATTGACTGAAAATGCCAGCGCTGTGGGAGGATTGAGATTCTCTACAGTCACAGAGGAGGAGAAAAAGCATCCCGAAGCATTGTCAGCCTCAATGGTGTAAACTCCCGGCAGAACATTGGGAACAGGAAGGACATCGCCTGCATTGACATTGTTGAAAGTGAGTCCCAATTCAGGGATTCTTACTTCCGTTGCATTGGCTTGCATCTGAATTTCAAAAGCACCGTCTGCAGTAGCACAGTCTGTTGCCGGACTGGTGGCAGTAGGGACCAAAAGCGGAAGTTCGTTTACCAAGAGATCGCTGGTTTTTTCGAAAATACAGCCCGGTAAAATAGGATCTTCCCCTACGAAAATGATTTCGTACTGGCCTGGGCCAGGAAGATTGATGACAAAGAGTTCCAACTCAAAGAATTCACCCAAGGATACCCGTGTTGGATCACCATTCAGGGTGTAAAACCACTCTCCCACCAAAGGCGTATCGGGAGCAAAAGTCACCACCACATCTTCATAGCAGACTTCATCAGCTGAAGCGTTGACCTCAAATTCAAATGCAGGTCCTACAAAAATCTCTGCAGTGGAAGGACAGGTTTCGAAGAACAAAGCTTCATCATTGCTAAGCCCATCCGGCAGTCGATAACTCACCCTTACGGTATAAATACTCTCTTCATCCACGGTAATGGAATTGGAGTTTTCATCCCCAAAAATCACTCCAGCCGCATTGGTCCATTGGAAATCATATAGCCCACTTGCAGGATCATAGCCATCGATGGCGGTCAAAGTAACCGGATTGCCAGCGCAAAGGGTCGCATCGGATTCCAAAGTAAGTGCAGGTGGAGCTACCACTTCAAATTCACCTTCTGCCTGAAAATAATTTACCTCGGCGCAACGGTCCACACGCAGATTGACTGTGTAAATTCCCGGTTCATTCAATACCTGATTCAGGGTTTGGAATTCATCACCTGGCCCACCAAACTCGTTCAAAATTACTGTTCCGTCGTCCTTAGTAATTGTCCAAAAATAGGAGTCGATATCCGGCTCTCCAGCTCCTTCAAATATGGCTTCCACCCCAAGGGTGGGATCAAGACAAAGACGGGTAGGAATCGACAGGGCTGGTTCAGGAATAGAGCTTCCAGAGTTTTGAACAAAATTAGGCAGCCCCAAATTGGATGTCCCCGGCATGGGTTCTACAGCATCCAAAGTAAAGGTACTCCTGCCTGAACATCCACTTCCTACCTGAATTTGACCAATTCTATTGTCACCTACCACAGCAGCATACACCTGCCCGTCTGATGCGATTTGCAAAGCGCCTAGGTTTAGGGAGGCAGTTCCACTTACCTGATTTTTAGTAGAAAGGATGCAGGCCTGTCTTTGGGCTCGAGTGGTGGCATTGGCAAAACATGCCGGGCAGGCAGGAGCATTGGGATCATCGTTTTCCACCTCTTTGATTATCATTTCCTCCACTCCAGGTCCTCCGTTTCGATAGGAGACCAAAATTCGGTCCGAATCATTGGAAAACTCCAAGCCATAGATATCCCCATTGCAACCCATGTCCAATCGGGCATATTCACTCATTTCCCCGGTCTGCTGATCAAAATTGAATATTTCGACTTTGTTGCAGCCACCTTCAGAAATAGTAACGGCCAACTTTGTGCCGTCGGGGCTGAATTTCATGGTTCCAAAACCCGAATTAAACCCATGATTACTTCCCACTGAACTCAGAACTGCCGGGCCGATTCCGTTGACGGTGACAGGATAGGCTCGGAAGGTATTGTTGCCCAATTCATGGAACATCACCCAAGTCGTATCTCCTGAAGTAAGCGCGGCCGTTTGCTCAGTGCTTGGGCTGAAGAGGAAGTTATTTTTGGTGGTTACATTTCCTACGCCTGTCTGGTTTTCGGATTTGATATCCACTACACTGTAGCTGACGGTGTTAGATCCTCCACCTTGAGCCTGGGTGGTAAACAAATAAAAGAGAGTGGGTTGGGTTGGGACAGGCACAGCAATCACAGATTGGGTAGCTGAATTGTCTCCGCCGATATTGTCCCCATTCTGCATCAGTTGACCATTTAGGTCCCAAACAGAGGCCCCATCTGTAAAGAATAGAACCTGTCCAGCCTGATCAGAGATAGTGGTTGTTCCTGCAGGGATATTCTGAGGGTGTCGCTGAGCAATAGGTCGGGGAGTAGGAGCATTTTCATCATCCGGGTCAGGATTGAAATCCAGACCGGCGCCGTCTCCAAAATACCAAATGTTATTAGTTTGATCTGGCACATCCCACATTTTCACACGAATCTCTGCATAGGCATAGCAGGAAGAACCTTGCTCTCTCACAAGCACCCAATATAGCCCGGGTCTGCATACCTCATTGGGCTGCTTGCTGATCCAGCCCTGATCCCGCTTGTTGGACCAGAAGTATTCGTAGTTTGTTCCAGCCCCTCCCGGAGCTTCTCCACCTTGTTCTCCTTCGGCAGATTGGGCTTGGAGAAAAGCCTCGATATCTATGCAAGATTCGCATATCGTAGTATCTGAAGGGGTGAAATTAGCCTCGAGGTTGTTTTCGGTAAGAGGAATGGTTTTAGTCACATCTCGGGTAGTACCATCAGCAAATTCTACCGAAAGAGTGACAGTGACACTGGATTCTTGAGCCGCATCCTGTGGAATCAGGAAGTGCTCCTGATTGAAGTCTGCAGGTAGTGGATTGCCATCTGAGTCAGTCAGAGGAGGTGTGAATTCCCAATTGAAAGAAATGGGCTGGTAATTCTGGGGTGTGATTTCGCTGGTTAGCTGGACCGGATTGTTGGCGCAGGGCTCTTCAGGATCCCAAGTAAAGTCCACTGTGGGATTGATGTCGGCATTGGGAGCAAATGTTGGAAAAATCTTTCCGCAGAAATCTGTCCCATTAAAGGGGTCTTCTTCCACCACGACTGCAGTCAAATCCGATTCATCAGGATTGGTTACTCTACCGATGAGTTGAGGACCTCCAGCCACTTCCTCATAGATGTAATATACTTGCCCGTCAGGGCCAACTTTGACATCATAAATCTGATGCAAACTGGGGTCTGTAGGTATCAGTTCTGGGCTTGCACTTAGGTCAGATGCAGGGACCCGGAAAAGCTGATTTCCTCTCGAAAAATAAATGTAATCCCCATTTGGGGAGAATTCTGCACCACCGATTTCTTCGCTGCTGCCTGATGAATCTATAGGCTCGGGATTGCCGAAGTTTCCTGTTGCAGAATCAAAAGACAGCACAAGAATATCATCCCCGGGATTTTCAGAAATCACAAGGATTCGGCTGCTGTCCTCATCGAAAATGATGGCCTTTGGAGTGAATGGGATTCCACGTGTGTCTGTTTGTGTAAAATCTCCTTGGGTGGATTCCAGCCTTCTTGAAATAAGACTTCCGCCAGAAAAACTGATCAAATAGGAAGGGGAGGCTGGGGTTTTTACTACCAAGACGGCACCCTCAGCCGGTCCGATAGCGACGTCCTTGGCGATCACTTCACCTAATGCAGGTTCATTTCCTACCGCCTCTCCAGGAGCATTCATGTCCACAACTGCGTATTGCAACTGACCTGCTGGAGAAATGTAAAAAATGTAAAAAAGCCTGTTCCCGTTTGGATCATATTCCAAAAATCCGGAAGCTACGGTTTGTCTTCCATCGATGTCTCCGTTCAATCCTGGCGCACTGCCCTGAAGAGGATTTGATCCGAAATCGTAGACTAATTCCCCATTGGTAAGAAAAAGAGGCTGACCGGTGATCGGGTCTATAGCCAAAGAGTTGTTATTTGTCCCCACCAAGACAGTAGAAGGAAGGGTTTGTACCGTAGCAGTACCTCCTTTTCCGAAGGAGAGATAGTTGTTTTCAGTACTTGTGCCGCAGTATCCAAATATCCACTCGTTGTTATTGAAGCCTTGTCCAAGGGAAGCACTGGTATTTCCCAACCACAAAAAGGTCGTGATCAAGCTGAAAAAAAACGGGATAAGTATGGAATACGATTTGCTTTTCATATTTTTCGAACTGCTTCTAAAACAACCTAAGTGTGCAAACGTTTAGAAGCTGACTGAATATTCAAATAAACGAACAAATCCTTGTTACGGTCTCTGCTTCGATTGGTTTTTTTTATATCTGCATCATTTGCGCTGGTGCAGCAGTCTTATGGACAGGACCCGCAATATAGCCAATATTACGCGGCGCCTCTTTACCTCAATCCAGCGATGGCAGGAGGGGAGTTGACTGGAAGAGTTGGATTTAATTATCGCAACCAATGGCCTAGCATCGATGCCCAATTCACCACTTTTTCTGCTTACTATGATACCTATCTTCCTGACTACAATAGTGGAATCGGTGTACATGTGATGCAGGATACGGAAGGCGCAGCCAAGCTTCGTTCCACTTCTGTGTCTTTGATGTATTCTTACGAATTGAAATTGGGCGAAAACAGCTACTTCCGACCCGGTTTTCAAGCTAGCTATATCCGAAGAGAGATTGGATTTTATGAAAATCTGGTTTTTGCCAATAACATCAACGATGCAGATCCTTTTGGAGACCTGATCAATTTCCCAACGGATATCCCGGGCTTGGGAGATCCGGTAGGAATGCTTTCGCTTTCTGTTGGCGGCTTGTTCTTTACTGAAAATCTTTGGGTAGGTGTGGCGGCTCATCACGTAAATCAACCCAATCAGTCTTTTATTGACGGATTGAGTCCACTTCCCATGAAGCTATCCCTTCACGGTGGGTATCGAATCGATCTGGGTGAAGGCACCATGAGAAGTGATTTTACCCACATGCGTCGGCAGCGATCTATTACACCGACAGTTAATTTCAAAAGACAAGGACCATTTGAGCAATTGGACTTAGGGGCTTATCTCTATCTCGAACCCATCGTGTTTGGACTCTGGTATAGAGGTGTACCCTACCGGCCTGTCGAGAACCAAAGCAACCGTGACGCAGTTGTAATGATGGTCGGTGTCAATCTGCTAAGTGGACTGAATATCGGATACAGCTTCGATTACACGGTTTCCCAACTGGGAATCCAAACTGGAGGCGCTCACGAAATCAGCCTTTCCTGGACTTTGCCAAACAGCTATCAGGGAAAACCTTCACGCAGGGACACTATCCTTCCTTGTCCTAAATTTTAATCAATTTCATGAGTTCAGAGGAATTAAAATACCTTTTGGTGGGGGTGTTGGTATTTGGCTTTTTGGTGAGGAAAACACTGAAAATGCTCAATGTCAACCATCCCATTCCTTCCATCCCTGAAAATCTCTCTGAATACCTCAGTGAATCCAAGCTCAAAGAAGCAAAAGCCTACCAAATGGAAAATTTCCGTTTTGGACTCATCGCAGGCACTTTTTCTTTTTTGTTTACTCTGGCCTTCATTTTATGGGGCTGGTTTGGAGCTTTGGATTCTTGGATTGCGGGGTTTGAAATAGACCCTCTATATCAATCCTTACTTTTCTTCGGGATCGTATTTATCGGGTCCGACATCCTTAGCCTTCCCTTTGATTGGTATTCTACCTTTGTAATCGAAGAGAAATACGGCTTTAATAAAACCACCCTTGGGACCTTTTTCTCTGACAAGCTCAAAGGATATCTGTTATCCATAGTAATAGGAGGAGGTCTGTTACTGGTTTTTCTTTGGCTGATTCATCGCATGGGTAAGGATTTTTGGTGGCAGTTTTGGCTGATTGCCTCGGTGTTTATGGTCGCAGTAAACCTGTTTTACACGGCATGGATTCTTCCTCTTTTCAATAAGCTTACTCCATTGGAAAACGGAGAATTGAAGGATAAAATCATCGGCTATGCCCGTTCGGTAAACTTTCCCCTAGAAAATATTTTTGTAATGGACGGGAGCAAACGCTCTTCCAAAGCAAATGCCTTCTTTTCCGGATTCGGATCGAGAAAGAAAGTCGTCCTTTTTGATACCTTACTTGAGCAGCATCCTCCGGATGAATTGGTAGCTGTTTTGGCTCATGAGGTGGGACATTATAAAAAGAGACACATCCTCTGGAGTATGGTAATCTCGGTAGCCCAAGTAGGGTTGATGTTGTTTCTCTTGGCTCAGGTGATTTTTTCTGAAAACATGAGTTTGGCTTTGGGTGGAAATTCGTGGTCTCCTGAGTTGAATATCATCGGTTTTACCATGCTGTTCTCTCCGATTTCGATGGTCTTAGGGATAGGGATGAACTGGCTAAGCAGAAAAAATGAATTTGAGGCAGATGCTTTCGCAAAGACCACTTTTTCAGGGAAGCCTTTGGCAGAAGCCTTGAAGACCCTTTCGGTAAAAACCCTCAGCGATATCAACCCGCACCCTTGGTATGTATTTGTGAATTATTCGCATCCTCCTTTGCTGGAGAGACTGGCGAGGTTGGAGAGATAAGTGGGATTTATTTTTGCGGTATTCGACCCATTGACCATTTTTCCATTGATTTTGGGCGGAAGACGGGTGACTGAAGACCGATGACTCCCAAAACTTGGATTTTGAAGCTCTTCTGGTAATTCAAATTTTTTATTGGCAGAGGTTCGAAGCCATACTTTTTTCATGTCTAAAGATTTAAGTGAAATTTCCTTTCCTCTCGGGTTTATTGCAGTGATTTCCCACAGATTACCACAGAAAAAGGCATAGATTTTCACTGATTTTTTTTGCTCTTTTCCAAAAAAAAGACCCCCAAGCAAATCTTGACGGTCTAAAATCTTGTGTCTTAAGTCTTATATCTCTCTTTTAAACTTTATAAAATTCTTCCCAACCCTTTCTTGGTGGCAGTCCCATGAGCAGTTGATTGGCCATGGAGTTGTTCGTGATTTGTTTGGTTTCCCGGTCAAATTCCAATTTCAGTCCTGTCCATTGAGCCAATACGCCCAAGCAGAAAACCTGACTGAGTGGTCCTGCTATCTCAAACGGAGATCGGGTTTTTTCTTCTCCTTTGCAGGCTTTCAGGAAGTTTTCAAAGTGATTGGATGGGCTTTGCGGTACTTCCGGGAGCTTGGATTCCCATTCTTTGGCTTTTTCCGAAGGAATAATGGAAAGGGTACTTCCATGAGACCCGCCTTTGAAAGTCAACTCTTTGCTGTAAATGATTTTTCCGGGATTGAGTTTGGCAGGCTGGATTTGTCCGTTGCTTGGTGGCGGGATATTAGGGTCAAGTTCGGAGACTCCATATCCATCGGGCACCGGAGGAATATTATCCAATCCATCATACCAAGTAATCGTCATGGGAGGCATAGCGCCGCGTTCCGGAAACTTGAACTCCAAGGTAGTGGACATGGGGAAGAAAAAGGAATTGTGACCACTGAGTTTGGTAGGATTGATTTCATAAGGCAGTCCCAATTCCAAAAACTCATGCGCGGTATCCATGATATGAGCGCCCCAGTCTCCCAAAGCCCCCATGCCGAAGTCATACCAGCATCTCCATTGGCCGTTGTGGTAATCTTTGTTGAAAGGATGGGGTTGGGCCTGTGAAGTCCAGACATCCCAGTTTAGGGTATCCGGGATGGATTCTCCGGCAGGATATTGACTGATATTGGGGTCCCATCCATGCCAGCGTCTGCGGCTGTTCATGTGAGCCGTCATGGCAGTCACATCCTTGATGATTCCTGCTTCTTTCCAGGTTTTAAACTGAAAATAATTTCCCTCCGAGTGCCCCTGATTTCCCATCTGGGTAGCCAGTTTAGGGTTTTTCTTTGCGGCGGCCATCATCAGTTCCACCTCCAGAAAGGTTCTTGCCATGGGTTTTTCTACATAGACATGCTTGCCTTCGGCCAAAGCCATCATGGTCACCGGAAAGTGGGAAAAGTCAGGAGTGGCAATGCTTACCGCTTCAAATTCCCCTCCGATCTCATCAAACATCTTGCGGAAATCCTGATATTTCTTTGCCTGAGGAAACATGTTCATCACCTCCAGGGTCTGCTTGGCCCCCATATCCACATCACAGAGCGCGACAATGTTACATAATCCTGTTTTGTGCAGGGCTTTGATGATTTCCGCTCCCCGATTGCCAATGCCGATGCAAGCCAGATTGACTTGGTCACTTGGGGCTACATATCCGTGGGATTTGCCTAAAACTTCGGGTGAAACGATCGTAAGACCGGAAAGACCGAGTACTGCTGTAGCACCGGTTTTGAGGAAGTCTCTTCGATTGGTGGACATAATGGATGATTTTGGGTCAGTTATTTTACCGATCTAATCTACCCAACTCCCATCAAAAATTTTGACATCCTTCGAAAAATCAACGGAAACCATTGCGGAGGGAATATTTCCTAAATCAGAAATCTTTCTTTGGCATTTTTACTAACTTTTCTTCTCCGATAAACCAATAAACTCATGCGTGACCTTGCCGACTTTCCTCATCCTTTGACCGAGCTTTTCCCCCAACCCAAATCTGCCTCCGATTGGGATCAATACCGTCTCAGCAGAGATCAAATCGACTTTTTCCACGAAAATGGTTATTTGGCAAATATCAAACTTCTGGATGAAAAGCAGATCGAAGTCCTGAAAAAAGCACTCGATGAAGTAATGGACCCCAAGCATCCTTTGCATCATCTTTTCCATGAATTCCACAGCAATGAATCAGGGGATCCCAACAAGGTTCTGTTTCATTCCTTGGGTCATTGGCGGATTGCGGAGGCCTTTCATGATGTGATATGGAATCCGGCTTTCCGCATGGTCGCTTCCCAATTGCTGGGAGATCGTCCTGTTCGGTTTTGGCACGATCAGCTCTTTTGCAAGCCTGCCCACCACGGGGGAAATGTGGCTTGGCATCAGGATTACAGCTATTGGACCCGCACGATCGAGATGCAGCACCTGACCTGCTGGTGCGGACTGGATGATGCCACGGAGGAAAATGGCTGTTTGCAGTACGTGCCGGGCTCGCATCGTTGGGGACTTCTGGAAAAGCCTGCTCTTGCCGGAGAAATGGATGGCTTGATGGCGATGATGACGGATGAGCAAAAAGCCAATTTCAAACCGGTTGCCATTCCCCTCAAAGCCGGTCACGCCGCATTTCACCATCCGCTTTTGGTGCATGGAAGTTTTGCCAATTTTTCTCCCCGATCCAGAAAGGCTTTTGTGCTCAATGTCTTCGCTGATGGTACGGTATCGGATACCAATGAACCGCTTTTGGAAGGTGTTCCTGTGATCCCCAAAGGAGAAAAAATGGGAGGAAAGTTCTTTCCATTGATTTTTGATCCGCAGAAATTGGAGGATTGAAAAATTGAAAGATTTGAAAATTGGGTTCGATACTTGGGCGGTTTTTTGGAGAATATTATTCCAGATTCTACCCAAAAGCCCAACTTCTTTTTAGTTTCGTTCTCCTTTTTCCTTTCTTTCAAACTTGCCTCTTCATTTTTGAAATTAGGGTTGAAGGCTAAAAAAATTGTCGTTATTCCAAAATCGTAATTCGTAAATACAAATGGCTTCAGGATTATTTGCCTTGCTTGATGATATCGCTACTATCATGGATGATGTGGCCACCATGACCAAAGTTGCTGCCAAAAAGACCTCCGGGATTTTGGGGGATGACCTAGCGGTAAATGCTGAAAAAGCCTCCGGTTTCATTTCTGACCGAGAGTTGCCAGTTCTTTGGGCGATTTCAAAGGGTTCCCTGGTCAATAAATTGATTATTCTCCCCATAGCTTTTTTACTCAGTGCCTTTGCACCGGTGGTAGTCACGGTGATTTTGGTACTGGGAGGTATGTATTTGGCCTATGAAGGTGCAGAAAAAATAATGGAGTGGATCTTTCCTCATGCTCATGGACATGAAAAAGTAGACTTGGAAGTAGATATCACCCCTGAACAGGTTCTGGCTCAGGAAAAGAAAAAAGTCAAATCTGCGATTACCACGGATTTTATTCTTTCTGTAGAGATTGTCATTATCGCCTTGGGAACTGTGGTCGATCAGCCGCTGAGTACACAGATCGTGGTAGTTTCCATCATTGCCTTACTTGCCACAGTAGGGGTCTATGGACTGGTGGCCTTGATTGTCCGAATGGATGAATTCGGTTATAAACTCATTGCACTTAATCCAGAGGACAATACCCTTTCAGATAAAATCGGCCGGGTGTTGGTTCAGGCTTTGCCTTATTTGATTCGGATTATTGGTTTCTTGGGTACGATTGCTTTGCTCTTGGTGGCTGGAGGAATCTTTTCCCACAACATTGATTTTTTCCATCATCTGCTTCCTACTTGGCCTGGAATAATCAAAGATTTTGTCCTTGGTCTAGCTGTCGGGATAGTGATTTTGCTTCCAATTCTTATTTTTAAGAAAATCAAAGGCAAAAAGACTTCCTAGTCCCAAATCCCAAACCAGATGAATAGCTTCCTCTCCCGACTCAGAATTCCGTTTTTCCTTCTTTTTTACTTTTTGATCTCGGAGGGGCTTGCCCAAAATGGGGTCACTTTTCTTCAGTTTGAAGGAAAAGAGGGCCCGGGAAAGGGAAAGCATATTGTGTTGGTGGCGGGGGATGATGAATATCGTTCCGAGGAATCCATGCCCATGCTGGCCAAAATTCTTTCAGAAAGGCATGGGTTTAAGACCACGGTGCTTTTGCCCATTCATCCGGAAACAGGAGAGGTAGTTCCAAATTACCAAAACAACATTCCCGGATTGGAGCATTTGGAGACAGCTGATCTGATGATCATGCTCATCCGATTCCGAGAGCTTCCCGACGAGCAGACCCAATACATTGAGAACTTCCTGAAAGCCGGGAAGCCGATCATCGGTCTTCGTACTTCTACCCATGCCTTTGCTTATCAGAAAAACAAAGAATCCCGATTTGCCAAGTGGACTTGGAATGGGAAAGAAGCCGGTTGGGAAAAGGGCTTCGGAAAGCGGATTTTCGGAGAAACTTGGGTCAATCACCATGGAGTCCATGCCAAAGAAGGATGCCGAGCGCTCATCGATGGTGTTCAGCAGATGAATGATCATCCTGTTTTGAGGGGAGTAAAGGATATCTGGGTGCCAGAAGATGTGTATGGAATTCAGGGACTTCCCAAAAGTGCCACAGTACTTATTCATGGACAGTCCACAGCGGGGATGGATGACAAAGCACCCTTGATTTGGGAAAAGTCCGTGATGCCCATTGCCTGGACCAAGCCTTATCAGCTGGAAGGGGGAAAGGAAGGAATGGCCTTTTCCTCTACGATGGGTTCATCCATGGGTTTCCAAAGTGCAGATTTGCGAAGATTGATAGTGAATGCTTCCCTTTGGCTTTTGGAAATGCCCGAAACGATTACACCTGATCTCAATGTGGATTATGTAGGTGCTTATCAGCCCACCATGTTTGGATTTGATACCTTCCGAAAAGGGATGAAAGTGGCGGATTTTAAATAAGTAGCAAGTAGCTGGTATCAAGATCAGAAACAAGAGACTAGACTCAATCCCTATTCGACATTTCATATCTTTTTTAATATCGAATGTCGAACGCCGAATGATGAAGAAAAGAAGAGGCAAATAAAAAATTGAATTCAAAAGAAATGAACAAAATAGGATTTAACGTGCTGGCTTGGTCAGCAGAGATTTCTGAGAATCTTTTTCCGATTCTGGACCGATTGAAAGCCATTGGCTACGATGGTGCGGAGTTTTTTATTGGAGGTACCGATGAAAAAGCCTGTCGAGCCGTGGGAGATCATTGCAAAAACATCGGGCTGGAAGTCACCACTGTCACCGTGATGGGGCCGGATGAAAATCCCATTTCCCCGGACCCAAAAGTGAGGGAAAAAGCCAAAGAAAAGCTGCTTTGGATTCTCGATCGGGCTGCGGATCTCAACTCTCAGGTCTTGTGTGGCCCCTATCATTCCGCATTTGCCACGTTTGCAAGTCGTGCTCCTATCGAGGACGAGTACAACTGGTCCGCTGAAGTACTTCATTCGGTGGCCGATCACGCCCAAAAGTTGGGCGTACTCATGACTCCTGAAGCCTTAAATCGCTTCGAATGCTATCTGGCCAATACCATGGATCAGTTGGATTACCTGCTGGCAAAAGTGAATCATCCCAACGTAAAGGCGATGTTTGACACCCACCATGCGAATATGGAAGAGAAAAAACTGGGTTCTGCCATAGAAAGAATTGCTCCCAGATTGGGTCATTTCCATATCTCTGAAAACGACCGGGGAACGCCAGGTTCAGGTCATGTGCCTTGGGACGAAACCTTCGCGGCATTGAAAAAGGTGAATTACAAAGGTTGGTTGACCATCGAAGGATTCACCAGAAATGACCCGGCCTTTGCCAATTCTATTGGGGTGTGGCGAGAGTTTTCTGCACCTTGGGATATGGCGGAAAATGGGTTTAAGCTAATTCGAGAGATGGGGGAAAAGTACGGATTGTGATCCCTGTTTTTTGGATTTTCACATTTCCAGAAAAGTAGGTCGAGATTGCAAATCTCGACCGGCTAGAAAATTTCTATCAAGGGGATTGATTTCAAACCTTGATTTTTTTGAGGAATTGAATTGCGCTTTAGGTCTTTATCCTCTGATTTTTGATTCCATTTGCTCATCTTGATTATCTTAGGGAGTCTCAAGCCTTTGATTTTCAATGATGAAGTTAACTTTTCTCCCTGCTGTGTTCTTGATTTTCTTTTTTTCCTGCCAGGAAAAACCCAAGGAGCCAAACTTTTCCACAGACCCTTTTGCAGCCCTTTCTACGATCCAATGGATTGACTTGACTTATACTTATGACTCCACAACCCTGTATTGGCCAAACAATCTCAAGGGGTTTCAATTGGAATCAGATGCAGCCGGAATTACCGAATTGGGTTACTATTATTCCTCCAATAGCCTTTCTACCCCGGAACATGGAGGGACCCACCTCGATGCGCCGATCCATTTTTCAGCTTCAGGCAAAACCCTCGATCAGCTGGGTTTAGACCAATTGACAGGAAAAGGCGTCCTGATAGACGTGAGCGAGTTGGCCTTGGCGGATCGAGATTATCTGATTGACTCTGCAGCTATTTTAGATTGGGAAAGCGAGCATGGAATGATTCCCGAAGGGACTATCTTACTGTTTCGGACCGGATACGGAGCTTTTTATCCGGACAGGGAAAAGTACTTTGGCACAGCCAAGACAGGTCTTGAAGCCATTCCCGAACTCCATTTTCCCGGGATTCACCCGGAAGGAGCTCGTTTTTTGGCAGAAAAGCGAAAAGTGAAAGCGGTAGGTCTAGATACGCCGAGTCTGGACTATGGTCAATCCAAAGACTTTGCCGCGCATCAAGTGCTGATGGGATACAATATCCCGGGTTTTGAAAATGTGGCCAATTTGGATCAGCTGATTGAGAAGGAGTTTTACGTAGTTGCCCTGCCCATGATGATCAAAAATGGAAGCGGTGGGCCACTGAGGATTATTGCCGGAGTAAGCAAACCTTGACTTTTATTTTCCAATGATGAGGAAAAGAGCATTTTTTCTATTTATTCTTTTTGGTCTGATAGTCAAGACCGTACATGCCCAAAAGTTGGATAGTTTACTCAGCGTTTATCATTCCAATCCCAAAGGAGAAGAGCGATTTGCCGTGCTGCAAGCCTTGTTTGATTTGTATGCATTCAATGATCCCGAGGAAGCCAAAAAATATGTTTCGGAACACTTGCAACTCGCAGAAAGCGTGGAGGATGCGATGCAGATTGCAAAGGCTAATTACAATTTTGGGGTTTTGATCCAAACGCGAGATGATTACGACTCTGCAGCTTTTTGGTACCAAAAGGCGATTCAAATGTTTGAAGACCTGAACTTGCCCGGACAAGTGGCTAAGGTCAATTTTGCCTTGGCGATCTTGGAATATTATCGGGGCAATTATGGGAAGGCACTGTCGCTTTTGGATCAAAATATTTCCATTTTGATTGAAATTCAGCCGGATAGTACTTTGGCTGGAGAAGATTTTTTATTAAAAGGTCAAATAGAGAATCGCAAAGGCAACATGAATATTGCTCTCATCGAGACTCTACGTGCAGTAAGAATCCTGCAAAAAAAAGGAGATGAACTTCGTCTTGCAGATGGATACAATATTTTGGCAGGTCTGGAAACTAACTTGGGGAATTTTGAAAAGGCAATCGAATACAATCTTTTGGCTTCTGAAATCTACCTGAATTATGAAGACCGAATGTTTCAGGCACAAGCCCTTAATGATATTGGCAATAATTATTTCTACCTCAATAATTTTCCCCTTGCAATTCAATATCTCCAAGAAAGCATCTCTCTTTCCGAGGCGATAGGAGCAAAAGATCTTGAGGGTACAGCTTACACCAATTGGGGAAAATGTCTGGTGGAGCAAAAGAAATTTTCTGAGTCTATTCCACTTTTGCTCAAGGGGCTAGCCATCGTGGAAGAGACCGGAAACAACCTGAAAATTGCGGAAGCCTGTAATCACCTCAGCGAAAGTTACATTGGGCTGGAGCAAGCCCAAGTAGCTATCGACTATCTGGATCGAGCGATCCGGTTTGGTCAAGATCAGGGAGCCAAAGAAACCTTAAGTCAGAGTTATTTTTTTAGATCCCAAGCCAAAGAACAACTTGGAGATATCGATGGCGCATTGGATGACTTTCGCACTTTTGCAGCTTTGAGAGATTCCCTTTTGGACCAGGCAAAATCACAGCAAATCGAAGAGCAGCGAACTCTTTTTGACTTGGAGCGAAAGGAAAAGCAAATCGAACTTTTGGAACAAAAAGCGGAAATTTCCCAACTCCGGCAGAGTGTTCTTGTTTCAGGGCTATTTGCGATGGCATTGGCTATGGGATTAGGTTTTTATGCTTACAGGCAAAAAATCAAAAAGAATGAAATCGAGCAGCTGCGTATGAATGAGCAGCTGGAATTCAAATCCAGAACGCTGACTACCCAGGCCCTTCACTTGGCCAAAAAGAATGAAACCCTTGAAAACCTCAGACAAACTGCCCTCAGGCTGAAGGAGGAAGCTGAAGAAACCTCAGGCTACCAAAAACTGATCAGGACAATTAACTCGGATTTGAATGACGACAAGGGTTGGACCGCTTTTTCCCGGTTTTTTGAAGAGGTCCATCCCGAGTTTTTTTCCAAAGCTGCGAATAACTTCCCAGGACTTTCCCCCTCAGAATATCGCCTGATGGCGCTGATTCGGATGAATCTATCCTCCAAAGAAATGGCTAACATTCTCATGATCAGCATGCCCGGAATCAAGAAGGCCCGACAGCGGCTCCGTAAAAAGCTGGGTTTGGAGACAGGAGACTCCCTAGAGGAAGTTATTTTGACTCTCTGAGCAGCTCATTTTTTAAAAGTATACCATTTGTCCCCCCATGATTTTTTTGATCTCAAAGATCTAGGGATAGGTTTGGCTTACAGCTGATTATGGCTAAGCGTGTATTAAAAACCTTTCCGCAATGAAAAATTCAAATTCTTTTACCAGCTATTTGATCGGAATTTCCCTTCTTTTTGCCTTCTCCTGTACTGACCCTGTGGAGCCTGATACAACTCCCGGCACGATTCAGGAAGGACAGGGAATATCAGAAAGTGATTTGGAAACCTACGAAGGCGAGGTGGGTTTGGTGCTCAACCTTCGTGAGCTTGCCCGAAAGGGCTGGAAGCCTACTGAAGCTGAGTTTGAACTTCAGACCTCAGGCGAGGTTTTGCGCAAGGCCGTTCCGGTGGATGAGTTTGGTTACCTTGCGGTACTGAAGTTTCCGGTAAAGGATCTTTCTCCAGCCCAACGTACACAACTCACCAATGGAGTAAAAATAACCGTCAATGTGAAAGATCAAGCCAATGAGCCTATTTTGACCAAGGCTGATTTGGGCACTCTTTCCCTTCTTTCCAATCTTACTCCTATCGCCATCAATGCGGCGTCCTTACCCGATACCGAAGAAGTTTCCAATTATGCCTTATTAGGGGGTACAGGAATGTATGTGCAAAAGGTAAACAATCAGGGAGTACCCCAAACAGGAGCCATGCGATGGAATAGGGATCCGTTTTTTGGGAATACCATGACCGTAAGCTCGAATACCACCTTCTCAGGAAATCAACCGGATTTTGTGTTCAATTTTACTCCGGTTCCAGGTCAAAAGAATACATTTTATATCCAATTGGCTAGTTCTGGAGAGTATTTGCAGATAGCAGAGACTTTTTATGCCAAGGAGCCGCCAGTCCGAATCCATTTTGCTCCAGTCAATTCGGGTAGGAAAAATCTGAACGGACTCTCCAATTCCGTTCTCGCTAGCTTCCAGTTTAGAATTCAAAAAGTGGGAGAGGGGCGATTTCGCCTGATTGATCACCGCAATCGACAAATCCGAGAGGCAGCAGGTGTGGGTTTGACTGTCAATCTATCCGGTGCCAAAGAAGTCTTGTGGAGATTTGTTGCCAAAGAAATCGAGTGGAGTGCCCAGCCTATTGCCACTTCAGTCTTGGAGCCGGTTCTTCCCAAAGCCACCTCGGGATTCAGCTTCAACAGTACCTTGACCAATTGCAGTGGAGGGCAACTTCAGCAAACGGTCGGAGCGGACTTCAGCGAGGAGAGAACCACCACTGTGGGGTGGGCAGAATCCATTTCTGTCAACAACACCAAGACTGTGTCTGTATCTTCCACGGTGGGGGTCACGATTAGCGCTCCTTTTTTTGGGGTCAGGTCCTCCTTGAGTGCATCGGTGACCACGGGTTTTGAATGGAGTCATTCGGTCACTTCCGAGTCTTCCCAATATGAATCCCAAACCACCACCAAGCGGGAAAGCTATTTTTCCAGCCGGGTCATTACTGTACCTCCCAGATCGGCATCCTTGGTCTATGATGCCTATCAATATTATGAAAATGTCCGTGTCAATCATGTTCAGCGGATCCGTATTTCAGGTAAAAACGAAAGAGGAAGGGCGCTTACCGGTGCTGAGATACGGACGCTTTTTGCCTTTTCCAACTTCAATGGAGTGATTAATTCGGTCGAAGAGAATTCAGTCGTTGTCACGATTATGGGTTTCACCATTTTGGATAAATTCATGGACACGCAGAGCAAAGTGCAGGAAGTACCTCCAAGATGTAATTGAAGCCTTCTGGATTGAAGAAATAGGAACTTGGAATCAGGAGATTAAACTATCTTTTTGACTCAAATCGATTGTATTCAAGAGGTAGCCAAAGCGGTCAGTTGGACAGGGTGAAAAATAGGGTTTCTAGAAACCCTTCTTTCCTAGATCAAAAAAATCCCGTTCTTTTTCAGGACGGGGATTTTTTGTGGGTTTATTCTTTGGCACCGGGTCCTTTGACCATTCTTCCCGGTAGGGCTCCGGTGTGTTCTCCATCTTTGAGGGCTTGAGTGCCATTGACAAGGACATGAACCATCCCGGTGGAGTATTTCATAGGATTTTCGAAGGTGGCATGATCCTGAATTTTAGCCGGGTCAAAAATCGCCAAGTCTGCAAAATACCCTTCTTTTAAAGCTCCCCGTTTTATGATTTTCAGATTAGTGGCTGGCAAAGTGGTGAGCTTGTAAACCGCCTCTTCTAAAGAAATCACTTTTTCATCCCGAACATACTTGCCAAGCAGTCTGGAGAAATTGCCAAAGGCCCGTGGATGAGTGCTTGACTTCAGGAAAACTCCCTCGGTAGCCAATGAACCCCCATCCGAACCAAAACTCATGTAAGGTAAGGCGATCTGTTTTTTGACATTTTCTTCTGACATCAGGAAATAGACCGTTCCAACCCGACTCCCGTCCTGAACCACCAAGTCTATGGCTGTCTCAGCAGGTGAGGTGTTTCGTAGGGCTGCAACTTCGGCTAGAGTTTTTCCAGTCAGGTATTTCAAGCTGTCGTTTTTGAAGCCTACCAAAATGATTTTATCAGGCCCTTCGACAGCCTGCATCAGACTCTCCCATTCTGTAGTCGGGGTGGTCATTTCCTGCAAAACCCTTTTTCTGATGGCAGGGTCTTGCAGTCGCTCAGCCCATTTCTCGTATCCACCTTCCTGAACCCAAGGAGGCATCGAAGCATCAAGCCCCGTTGCTCCAGCCACATAATTATACATGTCGGTGGTGATTTCCAGCCCGGCAGCTCTGGCTGAATCAATTTTGGCCACCACCTGATCGTATTTGCTCCAATTGTCCCTTCCGCTCATTTTGAGGTGATAGACTTCCGCACGAATCCTCGCTTCCGAAGCAATCCGGATCAGTTCGTCCAAGCTTTCCAAAAGCTTCACGCCTTCACTTCGCATATGGGAAATATACATTCCGTCATATTCCGCTGCGACCTTGCAGAGCTCGATCAACTCCTCAGTACTGGCGTAGAATGCAGGAGCGTAAATCAAGGAGGAGCCCACGCCTAATGCTCCTTCTTCCATGGCCTGTCGGACCAGGTTTTTCATCCGTTCCAATTCCTCCGGATTAGGTGCACGGTCCTCATAGCCCAGTTCATGGATTCGGACGGTGGTAGCCCCAACGAAAGAGGCTACGTTGGTAGCTACTCCTTTTTTCTCCAGAAATTCCAAGTATTCTTTGAGAGAGGTCCAGGAAATGGGGTATTTGATATCTCCCTGGGATTTGAGTTCATCGGCTTTCATAGCTTCCGAAAGCGGTCCCATGGAATTGCCTTCACCAAAGACCTCCAAAGTCACTCCCTGACGGATGTCACTTTGAGACTTGCCGTCCTCGATGAGGGATTCCACTGCCCAGCTGAGCATATTGATAAAGCCGGGAGCCACGGCCAGTCCTGTGGCATCAATTTCCAAGGTGCCAACAGCGTTTTCCAGTTTGCCGATGGCTGCAATGGTATCTGCATTGATTCCCACATCGCCGATAAAGGAGGGACTGCCCGAGCCGTCCAAAATCTGCCCGTTTTTGATTAATATATCGAATTGTTGAGGTTTTTGGCAGGAAGAAATTCCAATCAGACAGATCAGAAGGAGATAAAAAGCTTTCATAGGCTGGGGGTTAGTGAGGAAAAGATAAGGAAACTAGCTGAAATATTTGGGAGGCTGGATTGGGGATCCCTTGAATGCCAATTATTTAAAAGGTTCCTATTAGGGAAATGGATTTTAAAGTTTGGGTTGGCTTTTCTCTTTTTCCAAAAGAATCTTCCCGAAAATCGGCGCCACCGCACTTCCTCTCCAACCTCCGGAGTAATTGGCAGCCATATACAAATCTAGCTCGGGGATAAAAACCACTTGGGTGCCCCAAAATCCCGAGTGACAAAAGGCGTCTAATCCATTAACTTTTACCTTATACGTGCCCATTTGGTAGTCCATTCGGGCTTTGGTTTCATAAGTCACTTGCTCAAGCATGATTTGTAAGGTCTCCTCTTGTTCAAAGATTTTTCCCTGAAACAAAGCCTGGAAGAAATCCACCAACTCCTGAGAGTTGGAGACAATCCCACCCCCTCCAAAGTAATCCATCGTGGGGCTGAAGGCATAGGTATCTCTTCCTTGGAAATACTGGTGAATTCGGAGTCGGTCAGTTTCGGAATCCATTCTTTCGAAGTCTGTTCTATCCAGTCCCAAATCTTCCAACCCAAGGAGTTCCTTGATTCCTCCGTCCAGCGATTTGCCGGTATACTTTTCGATCAATTCTCCCAAAATCACATATCCCGTATCCGAGTAGCTAAACTGTCCTCCGGGAGTACCGATGGGTTCTCCTTTTTCGACACACATCCTGAGTTGTTCAGTGCGGGTCCATTCGTATTCAGGAGTGCCTAGGACAATGTCAAAAAACTCAGAGGCATTGGTGTGATCGAAAAATCCGGCCGAATGTCTGAGAATCTGACGAATGGTAATTTGGTCCAGAGCATAATCCTGAGCAAGGATTTGTGCATGCTCGGGGGAGATATGTTTTGAAATCGGGTCATCCAGGCTCAAAATCTGGTTCTCCATCAGTCTCAGAATGCCTGCTGCGACATAGGTTTTCGTCACACTGGCAATCCGGAAAGTCTGCGCGGTTTCCAATGAATCTCCAATTGCCGCATTATTGATTCCCACAGCGCCAGACCAAGAAAGACTTTCATCTCCCGATTCCAGGGTAAAGAGGATCCCCGGATTGGACTCCGTGATTTCAGATTGAAGAACCTCCCGGAAGTTTTGGCCCTTCCCCTGAATGAAGGTTCCAGTCAATAGGGTGATTCCGAATAGATAGGGCAGGAGTTTCATAAAAGGAAAGGACTTAGGTTTTTAATTCGAATTAGAGGGACTTTAGAGTTGGAGCTTGACAAAAATCAATGAGCATCAAATTCAATGATCAAAGAATTTGCTATCTGAAAACTGCTTACTGCCTACCGTCTATTCCTCCTCGGGAATGGCCATGGTGTGGTTTCCCAAGAGCTTCCATTTTCCGTCTAGCCAAGTGTAAGTTCGCATAAAATGGTACCTCGTGGGGCTTGGGCCTCGGTCCACCACAGTGTAGCCGGATACGATTCCGGTTTGTCCCAAAATGACTACTTTCTGATCACTGGACACGCGGCCCTTGGTATTATCCACTTGGCCTCCCTGAATCCGCTTGGCTCGGGCCAAAACTTCTTTTTTACCATCAATCATTCCGGCATGATTATGCACCCAGATAAAATCATCCGCCAAGAGAGTTTCCAAAAAGCTAACATCAGAGGAAAGTAGGGCTTTTTCCCAGCCAAGATCCAGTTGGATTAGGCTGTTTTTGGCGGCCTGAGTGTCGCCTTGGGAAAATCCCTGACAGATGAAGCAAAAGTAGAAGCAAAGGAGAAAAAGCGTTTTCATAAGTAGGAAGATTTAGCTTAGGATTCGATATGGAAAGGGTAGCATTGAGTTGCCGAATAGGTAATTTACCGATTATAAGGATATTCTTGAATCAGATTAAACCCACGTTGGATAAGGGGATATTCCTCTTTCTTCTTTCTTTTGGCTTGGGCCTTGAAGGTCTGATTGTCCATATTGAGGACAAGCAATACCTCCCCATTTGAAGTTTCTTGAACCTCCAAGGTGTTGACATTGGGTTCATTTATGGAGCTTGCGAAGACAATCAGCCCATTTTCATCCATTTTTTGGATGACAAAGTACTTGGTGATTTTGGATTCACTTCCCCAGGATAAAGCTTTATCGTCTATCACCAGTCGCTCAAAGGGAAATGGACTTTCTGTTTTAAATTCAGTATAAAAGCCCTGCCAAGGATGGGTGGGTACAAAGGTCAATTGAAAGTAGAGATGATTGGCCAACGTGCCGAATGAAATTAATCCCACAAAAAAGAAATTGATTATCACCCAGGCTATTTTGCCTCGTTTACTTCGAAAATAAGGCTGTTCTTTTTCCAATTGGGCCGGTTTGTGCAGGAAAAATAACTCAAACAATGATTTGGCATAAGGAAGAACAATCAGAATGGAAAAGAATAGCAGATGACTGGAAAATATTTTTACAGGGACATCAAAAGAAAAATTTACCAAAACAATATTTAGGCAAACCCCAATCGAAAGCAAGGCTCCAAAGACTTTGGTTCTGGGTAATAGAATTAAAAGTCCGGCACTGATTTCTGAAATGCCCATAAAGAACTTGTATGTGTCTGAGAACCCAAAGAACCTCCAAGCCAATCCCATGGGGGACATATCACCATACATTACTTCCATGGTGCCAATGTTTGGTCCGGGAAATTGGCCATTCCAGAATTTGATGGCACCATAGGAAAACAAGGATAGCCCAACGAAATATCTCGCATAAAGAAGTGCCCAGCGATAAAAATTGCTGTATTCGGACTTACTGCCTTTTGATAAAAAAATGATTCCCGCCACCAAAACCGAGGCTACAACCGCAAATGCCAAAAAAGCAAAGTCAAAGGTGGTATCCCCACTTCCGGTAAGCTTAATTTTAGAAATCTCCTCCCAGCCCAGGATTTTTTGCCCAAAAAACAAAACCACCCATTCTTTGGGAATATCATAGAGATAGGTGGTCAGCAGATTAAGAATTGGGATGTATTGTATGGGAAAAGGAAAAGCAATCAGAAGAATGTAAATTCCCATCCAAAGACGGAGAAATTGATTCAAAGAATAAAAATTTTTCATAGTTAGTGGTTGGTTAGAACGAATGAAAATCGGAACAATTTCTTGGTTTAACTATCTGATTTGATCAATTTTCACCGATTCAAGAGCAAAATTTTTCAGGGGGATTTGGAGTATATTTTTGAGAAAAGCGCGGTCGCTCTCTCCTTTTATTCCCAAAGAATAAGTTTTGGCAGTTAGTTAGGATAGGCTAAGCCTTTGAACTTGCATTTATCCTGATTTTTCTTCGGAAGGCTCTAATTGGGCTAGCGTTTTCTTAAAGCTTTTTTCAAATCAAAGCTCAATTGGCAGAGGAGGAGTCAACTTTCGCATTCATCCGCTTCGTCATTCCGATAATCAGGAAAAGAAAAATGCCCAAAAAGCCCAAGAGAAATCCATACCCCGTATAAATGGCAATTTTCCCAAAGAGAAAAGGCATCAGTGTAATTCCCACATAGGCACTTGCCATCTGTAATCCCATGATGCTTTGTGCGTGTTTTTCTCCAAAATTGGCTGGGGTCTCATGAAGCAAACTCGGAAATATCGGTGCACAACCTAGCCCCACTAGAAGGAAACCTGGAATTACTGTAATTGAAAATGGAAGCAGCAAAAAAACCAAACCCAACCCGATCACTCCCTGACCCAAATAGACCAATTGCCTGTTGGTAAAATGAGCAGTTAAAAACCCCGAGAAAAAGCGTCCTAAGGTAATTCCGAAGAAATAAAGAGAAGTGAGGCGGGCGGCCTGATCTACCTCGTAATTTTTCACAAAAACCAAAAAACTGGCTCCCCACATGCCAAAACTGGCCTCAATCGTGCAATAACAAAAGAAGACAAACAGGGCATGTTTTAATCCCTGAAGGCGTCGAAGTAAAGAAAAAAAGCCGGAGGAACCTTCTTCCTCAGAAGATTCTTCATTGGTCTTGGATTTGAGCCAAAGAGGAAAGGACAAGGCCAAAATCAAAACAAGTCCCAACTGAATAGAGGCAATGGTGCTGTAGCCCTCGGACCAGGAATTCCCTTGTGCCAGATAGCTTCCGATGATTATTGGGCCTATGGCGGCCCCGACTCCCCAGAAACTGTGCAGCCAATTCATCTGCTTGGCTTGATAATTTATGGCAACATAAGTGTTGAGTGCAGAATCTACTCCTCCTGCACCCAGTCCCAAGGGAATGGCCAGAAGGCAGAGGTAGATAAATTCCCCAGAAAATGAAAATCCCATCAAAGCCAAGGCCGTCATGGACACGCTGAGGGTGATCATCAGGGGATAACCCAGAATCTGCAGAATTTTCCCGCTGAGCAGACTTGAAACTACCGTTCCCGCGGCAATTATCATGAAGATAATTCCTCCGTAATCCACAGGGACACCCAAATCTTCAAACATAGCCGGCCATGCGGCTCCCAAT
The DNA here is from genome assembly GCF_036245645.1 of Algoriphagus taiwanensis. Taxonomy (NCBI): domain Bacteria; kingdom Pseudomonadati; phylum Bacteroidota; class Cytophagia; order Cytophagales; family Cyclobacteriaceae; genus Algoriphagus; species Algoriphagus taiwanensis. The sequence continues at coordinate 136,981 of NZ_BTPE01000011.1, forward strand.
AGCGAATCCGGAAGGCCAAGACTGATAAAGGCCATGTAAATAACCAAAAGTAAAATGCTTTTTTTGAAGAGAACCGGAGAGCTGGATTTTGCCATAAAAAGTCGGGTAGCTGAGGCTTAAAAATTATCCGAGGTAGGAATATACCACTGGTTCTTTTTTGGGTCAACTCCTCCCTTTAACTCCTCCTGAACCACCCGATCGACGATCCAGACTCCTTTTTTGGCCATATTTTGAAAGGTATCGATACCCTCCCCTTCAAAACCCACCCGGGTCCGATGGATATGAAATCTGTCGGAAAACTTTCGGTCAAAGGCTTTTTCCACTCCCTCCTTACCCAGCATAAAGCCGATCAATCCTCCCCAAGTGGCAGTGGGATTGTCGGAATCCCAACCTGCCAGCGATCCTATTTTGATTGTTTCGATCAGGTCGCCTTCTCCGTAGAAAAGACTGACCAGGCTCGCTGCAAAGTTGATTCCCGCTGCAAAGCATCCATTGCAATACAAGTTTCTACCCGTCAAATCATAGCCATCCAGTTGGTTTACCTGGTAGCGGTAGTAAACTGAATCTCTCGCTTGCTCCCAAGAGATGCCTTCCTTGTACTTGGCCTTGACGAATTCATACATTTTGGCAGGGTAGGAGTCAGTAGGGAGGACTGATTTGGATTGCTCAGCGATGGCTAAAATTCGGGTTTTTATGGGAATTGAGGGGTCTGAACCTGCTGCAAGAGCAAACATGCTCACGTAGAACTCCGAGATCCATTGGCTCTCGTTTCTGGCGGTGGTTTGGATGGGGAGCTTGGCCATTTTGATGGCAATATCCGGCCTTCCGGGAGCATATAGCCCAAATATCTCCGTGGTCAATTGGGCGTCAATCATTTCAAATTCCGGATTATTGGCCGGGTCCCCGGTGGCAGGAGGAACCAGTCCCTCCCGCATGAGATCAAAGGCTTTTTGATTGGATACCCAGAGATAGTTTTCCTCTTCTACTTTGATGTGTTTGAGCCAGCCTTCCCTGATTTGCTTTCCACTGAGCATGGAAGTCTGATTTGTGAGCAGCAGTTCCTGATAGATGTATTCGATGTCAGTATCGTCATCGGCTCCCCAAAGGGTATCCGGATCGGCAAATACAAAATCGATGGTGGGGGAAAGATTGCTCGGAATTCCCTCTGCCCAAATGCTCGGCTGGTCAGGCTTTCCCCAATCTTCCCGGGTGTAAAAGGGGCCGGTTTGGATTTCTCCTATATTACCGATTTTATCCATTTCAGTCACCAGTCCGGTCCAATTGGCAATGCAGGTGGCCAGCCAAAAGCCTTCCAGCCGGTGGGCATAGTCGTTTCTGTCCAGGACTAAATCAGATTCTTTTGGATTGTAATCCGAATAGTTCAGACCGGGATTAGTCTCTGGAATTGGCTTGGGCGTGCATGCTCCGATTAGGAAAAGTATGAACAGAAATTGGCTATAAACTAGGCGAGATGGGCTCATGATTTAGAGGGTTATTGTTTTCCATAGACTTCACTTCGAAAGGGAATCGAAGGCTGAGCACCCATACGGGTGACAGATATCGCTGCTGCTCGGTTGGCAGTTTGTATGGCTTTTTCCCAGTCCATCCCTTCTGCAAGAGCCACAACCAGGGTGCCGTTGAATACATCACCTGCTCCCGTGGTGTCTATGGCTTTTACTTTTTGACTTGGTATGAGAAACTGTCTGGATGAATTGTGAAAATAGGCCCCTTTTTCTCCCAGAGTCAGGATAATATTCTGAACTCCTTTTGACAAAAACCAGTCTCCGATTTCACTGAGCGAACTTTCCTTTTCCAAAGCAATTCCGGAAAGCAAGGAAGCCTCTGTTTCGTTAGGCGTAATTAAAAAGAGGTTTTGATAAAGGCTTTCTGGGAGGGCTTGAGCAGGTGCTGGATTCAAAATAAGCCTCTTTTCAAATTTTCTAGCCAGTTGAGCCAGAGCCTCGACGGTTGGAATTGGAGTTTCCAGTTGGCAAAGAAGAAGGTCTGCTGTTTCCAGAAAGGGGATGGCTTTGGTTAAATCCTCAGGTGAAAGTTTTCCATTGGCACCGGGTACTACTACAATTTGGTTTTCTCCTGAATCTTCCACCAAGATTAAAGCTACTCCTGAGGCAATCCCCTCCTCCTCCAGAATCAAGTCCGGGGAAATGCCTTCATCCCTCAGAGATTTGCGGGTTTGCTGTCCGAACATATCCTTGCCCAGTTTGGTGAGAAAGTGGACAGTTCCGCCCATCCGAGCTGATGCTACAGCCTGATTGGCCCCTTTTCCTCCCTGAAAAAGGAAAAATTCACCTCCAGTGAGGGTTTCTCCAGGCAGGGGAAAGCGCTCGGTCTGTACGACCATATCTGTATTTGAGCTTCCGACAATGAGGATATTTGGCATAGATGGAAGTGGTTGGGATGGGAATTTAGGCCAATTTGGAATAAATGATCAGGCCCAGCCCGATCAGAAAGCAAGCAAACATCAGGTACAGCAGGGAGTTTTTGGAAGGTGGAAGATCTTTGAATTCCTTCCAGACGAAAACTCCCCAAAATGCCGCCACCATGGTAGCTCCTTGGCCTAGACCATAGGAGATGGCTGGCCCGGCTTTGTCTGCTGCAATGATGCTGAAAGACATTCCCATGCACCAAATGGACCCTCCCAGAATTCCCGTCAGGTGAGTTAGGAAAGAGCCTTGGAAATAGGCTGAAAATTTCAATGGAACTCCTTGGAAGGGCCTTTTCATAAGAAAGGAATTGAAAAAGAAATTGCTGAAAAATATCCCCAGGGAGAAAACAAAAACAGCGGAATAAGGGCTGAGTTTGCCTGGTATCGGATGGGTGAAGTCCAAAAACATGGAATCAGCCACGTATTTATAGAAAAAGCCCATCAGTATCCCCGCGGCCAAGGATAAAATCAGCCCCTTGGTGGGTTGGCTCGATTGGGACTGATTGAGGCTTCGATAAGCAGTAGCGTTCAGCAAAATAGCTAGGGCAACCAAAGCTACCCCTACAAAAAGAAGGGTGATATTGCCTATGGGATTTTCCAGGTAGTTTACAATCACTCCGATCACCAATGCCAGCCCAATTCCCACCGGAAAGGCTACAGCCATTCCTGAAATAGCGATGGCAGCGACTAAGAGAATATTTGCAGCATTAAAGATGATCCCTCCCCAAAATGCGGATAAGAGGGATTCCTGATTTCCCTGGACCAGGTCAGGAATAAAACTCCTGCCTTCTGTGCCCATGCTTCCCAAAGTGAGTCCAAAAATCAAGGATAGAAGCACAATTCCCAAGACATAATCCCAATAGAATAGCTCAAACCTCCAGGACGAGGAGGCCAGCTTTTGGGTATTGGCCCAAGAACCCCAGCAGAGCATAGTGATCAGGCTGAATACCACTGCAGTAGTGTAAGTTTCAATGACAAACATGGGGAGTACAGGTTAGTTGGGCTGAAAGAAAGGGGAAAACATTGATTCTCAAGATTGATATTGGCCTGAATAAATCTTGTGATTATTCCACAGGTTACCAAGTGATTAGCCACTTTCTTGAAAGAATATTTTGCTGAGGACTCTTTCTGCCAAGTAAAAATCGCCCAAATCAATTCCTCCCTTTTGGCCGATTGCCAGGGAGAGCTCATTTCACTTCACTGAAGAAAAAAGAAGGTTCTAAGTCTTATTAGTGCAGAAAAGGTCTTCTCACTACAACAGCTTAGGTTTTTGCGAGTATAGGTGGTCTTCAATTCTTAATGTGATGCAAAGGCTTTCGCGATCTCACCAAGGGTGACATGCTCTATTCCCTCGGTAAGAGTCTTCCTATTGAATAGTTTTAGCAAGCACTTCTTTCCGAAGGAATGCCTTCAAAAAGGAAAAATTGGACAATCCAGCTAGTTACGAATCAAAAAAACTCAAGTCCAATTTTCCTCATCGAGCCCTAAAATTTCTGCTTTGATGTAAGTAGGCCAACTTTTCAGATTGAGGGGCAGTTAATTTTCTCAACTTTACTTGACTGACTATGCAAACGATCACTTCGAAGGTTGCCTTTTTTCAAGTCCTTACTTTCTTTTGGTTGATAAATGTGTCTTTTGCGCAGTCAGGACGACAAAGTTTTCAGGTATTCGACCAAGCAACGGGACAGCCCATTCCTTTTGTTCACATCAAAGTGGAGAACAAAGAGGGGACAGGGACCACTTCTGACGTCAGAGGCACTTTCTCTATTTCAGGTTTTCAGGAAGGGGATGTCCTTATTTTTTCCCATGTAGGCTATCAAAGACAGGAAGTCACTTTTTCCCGCCTAAAAAGAAATCCAATGGTTTACTTGGTGCAGGAGACCCAGGAATTGGAAACTTTTGAGTTTTCGGCAGGAGAAAATCCAGCTTTGGCCCTTGTGAGGAAAGCAATTGCCAACCGGGATATCAATAATCCCGAAAAGCTCAAGTCATTCCGGTATGCCAGCTACAATAAAATGGTTGTGACTCTAGATGGACTGACCGAAAATCCCGAAGTAGATGACAGCTTGGTAAATTTTCTGGAAGGAGGGCATCTTTTCATGTCCGAAACCTACTCTGAAGTTAAATTCAAAAGCCCCGGAAAGCGGAATGAAAACGTCCAAGCTTCAAAAATATCAGGAATCGAAAACCCAATTTTTGCCGCTGTTTCGACCAGTTTTCAGCCATTTTCGGTTTACTCAGACCATATAAAAATCCTCGAAATTCCTTTCGTAAACCCTATTTCTGAGGATGGAATGAGAAAATACGATTATTTTTTGGAGGATAGCTTACAGACAGATTGGGGTAAAACTTACCTAATCAGCTATCAGCCCAAAAGTGGAAAATCTTATCGGTTGGGAAAAGGCTTGCTTTACATCTCTTCTCGGCTGTACGCCTTGGAAAACTTCCTGCTCAAACCTGCTGAAGAGGTTGGTCAGATTAATTTTGAAATACAGCAAAAAAATAGGTTCGATGGAGAACATTGGTTTCCTGAGCAAATGAACAGTATTTACGTCTTTTCAGAGCTGGATTTTGAATCGAAGAAAGTAAAATTAGTTAATCAGACCTTTTTGTCCGACATCAGGATCAACGACCTTGACCCTAAAGAAAAGATAAGCCCAATAGGTGTGACCTTTGACCTAGCCAAGGGGGAAAAGGATTGGGCTCAGTTGCGTATGGACTCTTTAAGTACACGGGAATTTTTGACCTACCAAAGGTTTGACAATTTGGATCCAAAGATCAAAAGGAGACTAAATAGCGGAGCCAATTTCCTGGCCTATCTGAGTACCGGTCGGGTGAGATTGGGAGCTGTGGATGTTCTTCCCAACCGGATTTTTCGCTTCAATCAATACGAGCGCTTTGGACTGGGATTAGGCTTGTCAAGCAGTCAGTCACTTTCGGATTTATTCAGATTGGAGGGCTATTTCCGCTACGGATTTCAGGATAAAGCATGGAAATATGGAGGATCTCTTGGTTTTTTACTTGATTCCGAGCAGGATATTCGTTTCCAGCTAGGCTACAGTCAGGATATCGAAGAGCCTGGGAGGACACTGCTTCCAAGAGGTAGGTCATTCACTACCTCAGGATTGGTTTACAGGAATTTTCTCCTTAGCAGAGTCGATGAAGTGCAGCGGTATTTTGTATCGTATTCCCAAATGCCTTTGAAGGGATTCAGGTACAAACTGATCGGATCAGTGGAAAACCGGGTCAATGTTTTGGATTTTGCGGAGTCAAGTCCTCCCGATGAGTATGTCAGTAGGTTTACTGCTACTGAGGCAGGAGTAGAGCTAAACTATGTGGGTGGAGAATCGACCACCCGTGTCGGAAATGATATTGTTTCCATGACGCTTTCTTATCCGGTTATCGGATTTAGATTGAGCAAATCAATTCCTGATTTATTGGGGGGGAATGTTAATTTTTTGAGTTCGGAGTTCAAGTTTGAGCACCAATGGAGTGCAGGTAATTCTCTTCATCAGTTGCATATGACCGCTCAAGGGATATGGGGTTCTGACCTTCCTGTTTCCTACCTGAATACCGGATATGGAATCCAGGTTCAAGCGGGGGAAGGGTTTGATCTTCCTTTGGTATTTCCGGGTTTTTTACAAACCATGCAGGTCTATGAATTTCTGTCGGACAGAAGCCTTCATGTCAATTATGCCCACCTTACTGGCCCTATTTTCACAAAAAAGGGCAAAGGGGTTTCCATCGCCCCTCAACTTAAATTTCACCAAAGCTTTGCCATAGGATCCTTAAGCAATCCTGACCGCTATGATTTTATCCGTTTCCAAACCATGGAAAGGGGCTATTGGGAGTCAGGATTGGAAATAGCAAACTTGATTAAACTGAATTCTGGTTTGAATTCTCAGGGATGGGGAATAGGGTTTTTTTACAGATATGGACCCTATGCCTTGCCGGATTCTAGAGATAACCTGAGATTTACTTTATCTCTTACCGCAGCATTTTAAGGTAATTTTTTCGGGATAGTGCAGGGTGCTGTTCTTGGAGATTTTGGGTTAAATTGTCTGATGGCCAAGTTTACCTATCTTTTCTTCGTCTTTTTGGGATGTTTTCAGTCGTTTGCTCAGCAGAATTCACCCAATATTATCTTTATCCTGACTGACGATCAGCGTTGGGATGCCTTGGGTTTTGCCGGAAATACGATCATCCAAACTCCCGAAATGGATCGCTTGGCCTCCGAGGGGACCTACTTCGAAAATGCCTTTGTCACCACTCCGATTTGTGCGGCAAGCAGGGCGAGTATTCTCACCGGACTGTATGAGCGAACACACGGCTACACCTTTGGGCAAGGGGATATCAAGGAGCCATTTATGAATCAATCCTATCCAGCCGAGCTTCGCAAAGCGGGCTATTACACCGGGTTTTTCGGCAAGTTTGGAGTGAATTACCCCAGATTTTCCGAGCTTTTTGATGAAGGAGAAGACTACGACCGAAATGGGAAATTTAAAGATCGAAGAGGGTATTTTTTCAAAACAATAGGACAAGATACGGTTCATCTGACCCGGTTTACTGGACAGCAAGCCATTGATTTTATTCAGAATGCTCCCAGCGAAAAGCCCTTCATGCTGTCTCTGAGCTTTAGCGCACCCCATGCTCATGATCCGGCCGAATTGCAATACTTCTGGTCTCCGGAATTTGACCATTTGTATGAAGACGTGGTGATTCCCGACCCGATCATGGCTTCAGAGGAGGAGTTCTTAGCTCAGCCGGAATACGTTCGGACAGGAGAAAATCGAACCCGCTGGTATTGGCGCTATGATACGCCGGAAAAATATCAGCATAGCGTCAAAGGCTACTACCGAATGATCTCAGAGGTAGATGCTGAAATCGGAAAGATTCGAAAGGTTCTGGCTGAAAAAGGAATGGATAAGAATACCGTGATTATTCTTATGGGTGATAATGGGTATTTTCTTGGTGAAAGGCAGCTGGCAGGCAAGTGGCTGATGTACGACAATTCTTTTCGGGTTCCTTTACTGGTCTTTGACCCACGAACGGCTGGAGGTAAGCGAGAGTCTGGATTTGCTCTGAACATCGATGTGGCAGCGACTATTTTGGAACTGGCGGGAGCTAAAATTCCCAAAGTTTATCAGGGACTTTCGCTCCAATCTTCTGCTCTGGGGAAGAGAAATGAGGTTCTTATCGAGCACCTATGGCAGACCCCGATCATCGCACCCAGTGAGGCGATCCGGACTGAGCGTTGGAAATATTTCCGCTACATCAATGATCCGGAATGGGAGGAGCTCTATGACCTGAATGTTGATCCTTTGGAACAAAACAATTTGGCTAGTAATCCTGCCTTCCAAACTGATCTAGCCAAGCTGAGGAAAAAGATGGAAGCTCAAATCGAGGCTTTTTTGAAGGAAAGAAAAAAGCTTCTGCCGGAAGATTCACAATAAATTCCTCAAGGATTGCAGCGGTCGCAGTACATGGGGTCTTCTTCCGTTTTTCCTTTGGGGAAAAGAACCCGCTCTTGATGACTGCAATGCCCGCAAGTTCTGATTTCGGCCAAAATAGATCTAGTCGGGCTGCCACACCAGCTACAGGGAAGGCCTGACTCCCAGTTAGTCACTCCAAATCCTGGAGTTTGACATGCTGGGCAGAGGGATTGGATTTTTTGCAAAAGTTTCTCTCCGGCTTCCCGAATCACCTGCATACGGGTGGGGTTGAGGTGGGCTCGCATGTCAGTCTCTGCATACCCTTTCCCAAAGGCATTTAGCAGCTGCTCTGCTTTCTCTTTTAATGCTTCCCAAGTTACAATTCCCTTGCTCATGCCTTCCAAGCTTTTCTTTGCTTTTCTCAGGATCAGGCCGTGACTGGGGAATTGGACTTGCTTCGCAAAGTTTTCCAGTTGCTCCCAAGAATCAAATTCCAAGTGGGAATAGTTGGTCTCTGTAGACAGATGCCGGATGTGGATTTCCCAACCGTTTTTCCGGTCAGAAAAAAACAGCCATTCTTCATTGGCAGGGAGGAAAAACAGGGAGGGATGGGACCCAAAAGAACCTTCACTGGACAGGGCCAAATCAGCCCCCGAAAGTTCCAAAGCCCAATCGCATTTCTTTTTAGCCGTCGTCAGTGGATCATCCTCCCGGTCCTTTTCACCCGAAAATGTGCCCAGTAAATCGGTGTCTAAATCTTCCGGAACGATTACCCTCACTCCAAGCACCTCTTCAAACAAAGGGCCAAGCACCTGTTCTTTTTGGTGCTTGGTAGCCAAAACCAAGGTGCGGCCAGCAAACATGAGGGTCCCTCAGGATTTACTTTTCACCAAGGCCATTCCTCTGCTGCTGTCGTCAAAGGTGCCCTGATCAAAGACCAAATTCCCATTGACCCAGGTCTTGATTACCTGACTTTGGAAAGTAGTGCCCTCCAAGGGCGACCAACCGCATTTGTAAAGGATATTTTCCTTGCTTACTGTCCATGGAGAATCCAAATCCACCAGGGTCAGGTCGGCATAATACCCTTCCCGGATATAGCCTCGTCGGTCGATTTGGTAAAGAATTGCAGGGTTGTGGCACATCTTTTCCACGATTTTCTCCAAGGAGATTTTGCCCTGCTTGTGAAACTCCAGCAAGCAAACCACCGAATGCTGTACCAAGGGAGCGCCGGACATGGACTGGAAGTAAGGTTTCAGCTTTTCTTCGATCGCATGGGGAGCATGGTCGGTCGTGATCAGGTCAATTCGATCATCCAGCAGGGCCTCCAGTAAGCCTTCAGCATCCTTTTGGGTTTTAATGGCAGGATTCCACTTGATCAGCGTGCCTTTTTCCTCGTAATCGGCATCCGTAAACCAAAGGTGATGAACTGATACCTCGGTGGTGATTTTCTTATCCTTAAGCGGAATATCATTTCTAAAAAGTGAAGTCTCCTTGGCCGTGCTCAAGTGAAGAATGTGGAGTCGGGCTCCATGCTTTTCAGCCAAAGCAATGGCTCTTTCCGTCGCTTCAAAGCAGGCCTGCTCGCTTCTGATGATAGGGTGAAATTTTACTGGGACATCATCTCCATATTTTTCACGGTAAGCTTCCTCGTTTTTCTCTACGATTTCCTCTTTTTCAGAATGGATGGCAATGATGCCTTTGTAGGTGGAGAAAATTCTCTCCAGCATGTCAGGCCGATCGGCGAGGATATTTCCTTTTCCGGAAAAATAAAGCCCATCGTCTGTGATAGCCAAAAGGTCGGAAGTATCCCACTGAAGGACTTCTTCGAGATTTTCACCATTGATCCCGAGCAGGAAAGCATAATTTGCCAGAGACTTCTCTGATGCCAGGCGGTACTTTTCAGCAAGCAAGTCCAGATTAAGTGTATTGGGTCGGGTATTAGGCATGTCGATGAAGGAAGTGACTCCTCCGGCTACGGCTGCCCTGCTTTCTGAGTGGAGGTCTGCCTTATGGGTCAAGCCCGGATCTCTGAAGTGTACCTGTCCGTCAATGGCTCCTGGAAGCAAATATTTGCCTCGTCCATCCACCACGACTTCGGCTTCTTCTGCGGGGATTTGACCGATTTTTTGGATGAATTCTCCTGAAATAAGGACATCGGCTACTTGGATTTTACCTTCGTTGACTAGGTTGGCTTGCTGGATGAGGATGGTTTTGCTCATGAGTAGGAAAAGGATTGCTTGGGCTTACAAAGAAAAGACAGGAAGCGTCCAAATCCTAAATTCTCGACCCAGAAGCCCAGGAAAATCCCCATCGGAACCTTCTGCTTTTATTTTTTAAATTTCCCACCATAAGCCACCTTGTTGGACAGGTCCTTGAGATCTTGTTGGGTACTTGCATCTATTTTATGCATTAGGCCTTTGGGACCGATTTTTGGACCAAAACCATCGTCTTTTTGGAATCTTTCGTCGGCAGTTCCTGGTCTTTTCTGAGCTTTAGATAGTGGAGGTTGAGGAGCGGGGACTCCTGTTTTGGGAACATCCTCGCCTATGGGGAGAATTGTTTTCTGGATTTCTTGGGATTTAGGTTTTCTCTTTGACATGTGATTATGTTTTTTCGTGAAAGGATTCAGCAGAGGGACCGTAGTGAATGGTCAATTCTTCATTTTGGGCTATTGGCCGTCTAGCCCGAAAGACGATCAGTTGGTTTTTGATTTGGCGGGAATAGCTGCAATTGGGCAGGGAAGAGTGGTTGTATAGCGACCCAAAGCCCAATACCACTGCCAGGGATTTTTTTCGCTTATCCCATAGAAATACATAGCGCTCCAGCAGGTGACCAGCCAAACGGTACAATTCCTCGTGCTCCCAAGGAATTATCGGGCATTTTTCGATGATTTCTCCTTTTCGAAAAGCTCTTCCTGCGAAAACTCCCCGACCTTTGGGGCCTGCATCAGCTACATAGAGATCGGTGCTTTCTGTGATTTTTCCAGGTGAAGAATTGGTGCTAAAACCTTGCATAAGAAGTGCTTTGAATGAAAAATAGTGGAAAAAGGTAGCTAAAAAAGAGACGAAACTCAAGGCATCCAACTGCGAAGAGCTAGAGAATTGTTTCTACCTTTCCCATTCAAAAATCACTTCTATGAACTTGAGATTTTTAATAGGGTTGCTGCTATCCGGATTGATAAGAAATCTCCTTTTTGCCCAGCAAAATGCACTCGTTTATCAATCGGAAAGCCTCCAAATCGAGCAGGTCAGTGAGCATGTATTTATCCATGTCAGTTATTTGCAGACTCAGGATTTCGGAAAAGTGGCTTGTAATGGGATGTTGGTTTTGGAGGGGAATGAAGCCCTGATTTTTGATACGCCTACCAGCAATGAAGTCAGCGAGGAACTGATCCGCTGGATTGAAGCCGATAAAAAAGCGATGGTCAAAGGAGTTTTAGCTACCCATTTTCATGACGATTGCCTTGGTGGATTGGAGGCTTTTCATGCCCGGGGAATTCCTTCCTTTGGCTCTGACCGTACCCTGGATTTAGCTCAAAAAGCAGGAGAAGCAGTTCCTCAGCATGGTTTTTCAGAGGAATTGATTCATGAGCTTGGAGAAATCAAAGTAATCTCTAAATACTTTGGGGAAGGGCATACTCGGGACAATGTAGTGGTGTATGTGCCTTCAGAAAGGGTGCTTTTTGGAGGATGTCTGATTAAAGAGCTGAATGCCTCAGTCGGCTACTTGGGCGATGCCAACGTAGGAACTTGGTCGGAAACGGTAAGAGGAGTGAAAGCTGCTTTTGGAGACATCAAAACGGTAATCCCTGGCCATGGGAAAGCAGGAGGAGTGGAGTTGTTGGATTATACCATTCAGCTATTTATGGAAAAGTAAATTTCCAGTAATCCTCCTTAGAAATGCTTTTTGCGGAGACTAGCCTAATTGTCACACTGCCTCACCTCTTAACCTTAAATCTGTTTCCAGACTTCCGAAGCCTCAAGAAATGCTTTCCTGAGAATACGTATAAAAGAGCTAATTTCTCCCTTCAAATGCCTTGGGTACGACTGGGATATTTTTTTTTCAAAATTAATCGCTGAATCTCTTCTCTAATACGCTGATGAGATTACTGGCCTAATTCTGCTGTTAATTGGAAAAGGGCTAACTCAAGGATTTTTCAAAACAAACACTCCCTTCAACCCCAAAGTATTGTCCATAGTTGGGAATGCGGATGTAGCCAAATTTTTGATAAAGTCCAATCGCATCCGTCATATCATCTCCTGTTTCCAAGACGCATTTTTCCATTCCCAAATCCCCTGCCCATAGCTCTAACCCTTTTAATACTTCCCCAGCCACTCCCTGACCTCGGCATTCAGGAAGTACAAACATCCGTTTTACTTCCATGGAGTCTTGGTCAAATTGCTTTATAGCACCACACCCAACTGCCTTGTCATCCATATAGGCTACGATTACATGCTGAATTAGGTCAATTTTATTGAACTGGGTGTAAAAGTCATTGCTTTCTCCATTTCTAATGGCCAGATACTGATCAAGTTTGGAAACGAGACTTTGAAAATCGGGATTCTCGGAAGTGGTGCGGATTAATTCTATCATGGTCTAATTGGATGGAGGGAAAAAATGATCGTTGAAGCTAGTTGGTCGCAAAAAAGGAATTTTCCCCACCTTTTCCTATTTTCCTTACCCAAACCCATTTACCTATGAAACCTCTCCTTCTCATTGTTGCTTTCGCCCTGTTTTTCTCCTGCCAACCCAAAACGGAAACCGTTGAGAATGTCTCTCCCGAACCCAAAAAGCCCCGAACCATCGTCACTACCGACGGGGAGATTGATGATGTGGATTCCTTTATCCGAATGCTGCTTTATGCCAATGAATTCCGCATCGAGGGCTTGATCTATTCCTCGAGCATGTGGCATTACAAAGGGGATGGGAAAGGCACGCTTTTTACTTCAGAAATGGAGATGACCAGGAAGATGTATGGAGCAAAAACTGATCTTCGCTGGCCTGGAGTGGAGTGGATGAATCCGCTTTTGGATGCATATGAAGAAATCTTTCCTAAGCTAAGTCAACATGCTGAGGGCTTTCCGACAGCGGATTACCTGCGGTCAGTGGTCAGAGTGGGAAATATCAACTTTGAGGGAGAGATGGAAGTGGATACAGAGGGTTCGGACTTTATCAAAGCCAAGTTATTGGATGAAGATATGGAACCGATTTATCTCCAGGTTTGGGGTGGAACCAACACCATCGCCCGGGCGCTAAAGTCCATTGAAGATGAATACAAAGGCACCCCGGAGTGGAACAATATCTATCACAAAATTACTGATAAGGCGATCATTTACGCCATCCTCGATCAGGACGCAACTTATCGCAAGTATATCGCACCCAATTGGCCGGATTTGAAGATTTACTACAATTCCAGCCAGTTTTGGTGCTTTGCTTATGCTTGGAAACGTGCAGTGCCGGAGTCACAGCATTACCTTTTTGAAGGTAAATTTATGGGGGAGGAAATCATCAACAACCATGGGCCCCTTCTTAAGCAATATTACAGTTATGGAGACGGGCAAATGCAGGCAGGAGATGACGAGCATATTCACGGAGATCCTACTCGTTTGGAAAATGCCCAATGGGGGACATTCGGAATCTATGACTTTATCTCCGAAGGGGATTCCCCAGCCTATTTGCACCTGATCGATGTGGGCTTAGACAATCTCAATCAACCTCAGTGGGGCGGCTGGGGAGGTCGACTGGTGCAGTCCCCTGAGCAACCCAACCGATGGGAGGATGGTAAGAATGTACTTGATTTCAATCCATTTACAGATACTCTGGATGCTACCTATCCTCAGATTCGCTGGGTGGAGGCAATACAGGAGGACTTTGCGGCGCGAGCCGACTGGTGCGTGATGGACTATGTCGACGCCAATCATCCTCCTGTGGTAAAGGCCGTGGGAGCGACCCGGCTTTCTGCCAAACCCGGAGATAAACTGACCTTGGAAATCCAAACCAGCGATCCGGATGGAGATCAGTTGGATACGAAATTCTGGGTTTATCAGGAGGTAGGCAGTTACACTGGAACCACTGAATTAACATCCTCAGGCAGTAAAGTGGAAGTGACTTTGGACGGGACTTCTACAGGACAGCTACATGTGATTGGCGAAGTGAAGGATAATGCCGCGCATTCGATGACACGCTATGCAAGGTTTGTGGTGGAAGTCAATTGAGGAAAGAAAATCAATCAGGAATTCATCTTTAGCGAGATTTTTCGGATCTGCATATCGAGTTCCTCAGCTGAGATTTTGATTTTTCCTATCAAGAACTCTTTTTCCTCTTCATTCAAATGATGTTTTTGGTCAATAAGATCTGAAATGGCCAAAATTCTAGCCAAAGGGGCTCTCACAAGATGGGATTGATCTGAGGCAAGTTCGATCAGCTGTTGGTTTTTGGCTTCCAGTTTTTGTAAGGCCAATTCTTCTTTGGTTATGTTCTGGACGGCTGCAATAAAGTTTTTTTCCTTGTCAGGAACTTGGATTCCGTATAAATTGAAAAAGAGCAAATTTCCGTTTTTAGCTAAAAAGGGTAGATAAAAAATAAAGCTCTTTGTTGATGGTGAAGATTTGATTTTCTGAAAGTCCTTAACTGAAGTTTCAATAAGCTGATCAGGAATAAAGTGGAAAATAGGTTTTCCCAATAAATCATGGGCGAAATACCCGGTAGCTTTTTCAAAGTTGGAGGTGACTTCCAAAAACTTAAAATCTCCATCGAGTCGGATTAGACCTAAATCAGGGTTTGAAAAAAGGAGTTCCATTTCTTGATTCCGAAGATTGACGGCTCTGTACAATCTTCGAATGAGAAAATAAAGTATTAGGGAAGTTGCAATCACATAAAATGATCCCTTGTAAAGCTGAAATCTAGAAAGCTGTTTGATATCATTGCTGAATAGGAGGTCGGTAATTCGATCACTTAGAAAGATCCAACCTAATCCCAGAATCAGGTAGGCGATTGTAATGGAACCGGGTCTATTTAGGCTAAAAAACTTCATCATTAATTTCAATTTAATAAAAACCATCTTCAAGCCAAACCCAGAGTAAAATATAGTTGAATAAAATCAAGAAAATACTTGGTCTAAATACAGGAGTAGGCTTCAATCAATGGATTTTAACTTAAGGTCTCTTAGCAATAATAAGCCGGTAAGATTTCCCTCTGAGAGAGTCGGGGATGGATAAAAATACGGAATACATACCGGCGTTTTCAATTTAATTTTCTCAAAAAAGTCCAATGCAATGGAAGTTGCCTATAATTCACCCGTAAATTCAACCTAGGCTATATCAATCCATCATCCCTTTTCCTGCCATGATTTTTGAAACACACTTTTCGATTCGGCTCAGGCGGGTTGCGGATTGCTTTGCCCCGCTGAAGTGGATCAAATAGCCACGCTGTCTTCCAGGTGTAAGCGCAAAAAATGCCTTTTCCAAGCCTTCCACTTCGGAAAATTTCTGTTGTAACTCTATCGGGAGGTCCTTTGCTGAAGGCTGCGTTTTCTCAAGCTTTTTACCGGATTTCTCGACTTCAATAGCTTGCCGGATAAAAGCCTTGAGTTCGGACTCCAGTTTTTCTACCTGTTCCAGTTGGGTAAATCGGATGATTCTTCCCTCGTAGGAATTGGGGCCGGGAAGTTGTAAGATGCTTTTTGGGTCGGACATCAGACTTCCTTTAAGGAAACTGATCACGCAGGAATCATTGAATACACCCAGCATCAGGACATTTTTTCCATTTAAAGTGTAAGTGGGTACTCCCCATTTCCGTTCTTCGGCTAGCTCTGTTTCCAAAAGGAATTGCCTCAGCTGTTCCAAAATGGGTGTCCATCGATGGACCTTGCAAGAGGGAGTGCCGCCTTTTTCGCAGCGCATACAGCCTTCGAGAAGAAATTGGTCGATTTGGGGATTCATTGTGTTAATAGTTCAGGGTTCATGGTTCAGAGTACAATCAAGTGGTGACTAACGGGAAACTTTGAACTTCGAACTTCGAACAATTTTCCAATAACCCAATAACCAAAGAATCTCTTATTCCTCCCGAAACTCCAAAATATCCCCCGGCTGACAGTCCAAAGCTTGACAGATGGCTTCCAGAGTGCTGAATCGGATGGCTTTGGCTTTTCCGGTTTTCAGGATTGAAAGGTTGGAGAGGGTAATGTCCACCTTTTCGGAAAGCTCATTGAGGGACATTTTCCTTTTGGCCATCATAACATCTAAATTGACGATTATCGGCATGGCTTAGATGGTTAGGGATTGTTCCTCTTTCAGTTTGGTGCCTTCTGTAAAGGCTTGCGCAATCAGCACCAGGAATATGGAGATGATCAAATAGTTCCAGTTGAAGTCCAGATTTGAATTCAAAGAGAAGGAAAATGATTCTTCCAGTTGGGAATTCATTTCATTAAAGACCAGCCATTGAAAACCATATTCCATCAGACTATAGCCTATGGCTAAGTAGGAAATCACACGGAGAAGGGCAGCATTTTGAGCAATAAAGAAATTACCGTTGTCGCAGTTTTTTAGGAAAAGGATCACGAGAACAATCGCTCCAACCAACAATCCAAAAGATAGAATGAAGTAGAATTTCCAAATGTGGAGAGCGCTTTCAATGCTAGAAAAATCAGTTTTAATATAAAGATAGCTATCTGATTCAGGCATGGAATAGAAGTCGCCTTGGATAGGGACAGGATAATCAGTTTCCGGGATTTCAACATTAGCCAAGAAAGAATCAGGGATGTATTTCTTTTGGATTTTAAGAAAGTAGCCGTCGACCAGGACTTGCCCATCTTTGACTCTGAGGTAATATTCTGCCTCCAAGTTCATTGGTAATTTAAATTTGCCGGTAGTACTTTTCGAAGTGACTCCCGCCAAATCTCCATTCTCGATTTTTTGGGCTTGGAAATCAGTTTTTATCAAAATTATTCCAAACAAACCGAAAGCTATTGCGCTCAGCCCCAAGCTGATATAGGTAATCCAAAGTAATATTCTGGTTATTTTCATTGGTTGCTTTTTTCTGGGTGGGTTAAATAATTTATTAGACGGTTAGCTCATTTTCAGACTGGATTTCCAAGCCTTTTTTAAATACCTGAGCGATCACAAAAATGATCGAGCCCATCAGTAAGTAGGCATAATTGTCATTCCACCAGTTTTGAAGTTGGTTAAGCTCAAAGCCCTTGGCATCAAGTATTTCAGAATATTGAAAAGCAACTGTTCCAAGTATTCCAATGGTCAAGATCAAATAGCTAATCTTTGAAATAAGAGAGGCAATTTCTTGACTGAATGGTTTGACCAAATTGAGTCTATTGAAGATTTTTAGCGTGTAATAAAATGCAAAGGCCTTTAAAACAGGAATTGATAGAGTTAGCATGTAAAGAATTACAAAATCTATTTTGGTCAGACTGAACAATTGTGCCATATCAATTCCCAAAATCATTTCTCTTGAATTTTCAGGATCGATCACGTGGTAAACAGAAAAGAAAATCAGTCCGGCAGCTTGTACACAGAGCGCACAGAAAACAACAGTCGAGATAACTTGGATGAGCCAGAGAAGGGTATTTGTAGTTTTTTTCATTCGAAAGGCGATTAGACGGTTAGCTCATTTTCAGACTGGATTTCCAGCCCCTTTTTGAAAACCTGAGCGATCACAAAGACCACTGCTGCCATCATCAGAAAGGCCGAATAGTCGTCCCAGTATTCATAGGCATTTTCAACGGGGTAGCCCTGCTTGGTAAGTTCTTCAGTAACTCCCATGGCAATAGCTCCTAGGATTCCAACCAAAAGAATGTAGTAACTGATTTTGGTAATCAGCTTTGACATCTCTAGGCTGAAAGGTTTATGCAAATTCAGGTACTGGCAAATCAAAGTGATCAGGTAAAAGGAGTAGGCCTTCAATCCACTTATACCAATCGCCAAACCAAACAGCAATCCAAAATAGCCTTCACTTTGAGAAAAGAGTTCTGTCAAGTCCAGGAGTAGGTACTGATTTTCCGGGGGAAATACCCGGAATTGCATAAAGGCATAATTGAACATCAGAGCTCCAGTCTGATAACAAAGCGCAATGAAGATGATCCAAGAGATCACATGAAGAAACTTGATGACAAGATCGGTTTTGGAGGACATGGACAGAGGGGGTTAGACGGTTAATTCATTCTCAGCTTGCAATTCCACTCCCCGCTTGAAGACCTGACTGACTGCCACCAAGATTGCGGCCATTAAAAGGAATTCATAAGCTCCGCCCATTAAAGAATAGACCTGATCGAGTTCGTATCCTTTTTTCGCAAGCCATTTGAAGCAGGCAGAGGCAAAAATGATCCCTACCCCAATTTGGAATGCAGTGTAGCTGACAGCTGATATCAGCTTGGAGATTTCCTGACTGAAGGGGTGAACCAGATTGATCTTCAGAAAAATCCGGATCATTTGGTAAAACAGGTAAGCCTTTAATCCCAGAATAAACAAGACAAAAGAAATCACTCCTGCATAGTACCAGGGATTGGCCTCCTTGAGGGAATACAAATTGAGCCCATCGAAGAGATTCTGGGCGACGATTGGATTAAACCAGCTGTAAATGAAAGTGAATAAAACGGCGCCTGCCTGAATACAAAGTCCGATAAAGATGGACCAAATGACGACGGTGATCAGCATCAGCGAGGGCTGATTCACCCATTTTTCTTTCCATTGGGATTTGAGAGAGTTCATAGATGTAAGGATTAGACTTTCCAAAAGTCAGTAAAAATTTATTGAAAAACAATAAATAATAATTGAAAAAAAATATTTCTGAAAATCAGTATTTATTTGCTCCCTGAAATAGGATTGGTTGTTTTGGCAAAGTCTTTTAATGATAATGGAAGAAGTCTTACAATGGAAATGAATAAAATGGAGTCGCTAAAAACTTTCTACCCTAAAAAATGGGGGACTTAATTGATCGGATCTTCGATAAACCGTCAGTTATCCTTTTTACTTGAGAAGACTTGCCAAGAATTCGGATGCACTTAAAACCGGAAGAGCTGAGTTTTTATAGTCTATTTTGTTTCTGGTTAAAATGAGATCGCAATTGGACTGAAGTGCGCAGAAATATTGGACAGCATCTTCAAAATCTTTAAAAAATGAAAATAGGCTCTTATCTATAGTTTCCTGATTGGCTTCTGCTACCTGACATAGAATGGAAAATTTTTGAAGCTTAAGAAGAGCTGATTCTTTGGTTTCAAATTTTGACAGAACGTATTCAGTCGTTGTGAAAGAAATGGGAGAGGTGAATAAAGAAATCTCCTTTCGGTCCGCCAATGATACTATCTTGGCGATAGGCTCATAGAATGGATGTCTTTCAGCGAGGAGATCCAGAATGATATTTGTATCGAGAAAGATCCTCCTCATCGGTATTTTTCCTCTAAGTAATCCCGATAATCCTTCTTGTAGTCATATTCAGCCGGAATCGTATTTCCATCAGTAAGACTTTTTACAAATGGTGTAATGGAGATTTCGTCCGTTTCTGTGGATTTGGAGGTGAGCGAGTTTAGATAGTTTTCTACCAATTTGGAAAGACTCACCTGCTGATCAGATGCATAGGCTTTTGCCTTTTCAATGACAGTTTTATCTAGTTTGAGGGTGAGCTTGGTATCCATGGTCAGGGAATTTATACGTATAAAGATAAATAGTTTTGGACGTACAAAAAGTTCTCAATGAGCTATTTTTATGTCAATCGATTGAAAATCAAAGTTATTTTTGAAAAAATACCGCTAATCCATCTTTCCCCGCTACAGCGATATCCAGCTTGCCGTCTCGGTTCAGGTCTTTCACTTCAAAGTAAATCCCCGAACCTTTTCCTTCTCCAAAGGGTCCATAGCTGATGACGTTTTTGACAAAGGACTTCCCATCCCATTTGAAATAATAAAGTCCGACTTCATCCTTACCACCCGGATCTTTTCCATTGTGCGCCCGATACCTTTTTCCGGTTACTAGTTCGTTTTTACCATCTCCATCAAGGTCCACCCATTCCATTGTATGGTATTGGGAATGATAGGGGTCGATGTCATGCTTTTGGAAATCAATCCTTCCATCTCGATCGATCTGTTCCATCCAATACAAGCCGTAATCATGCCCATGCCCCAAGATCAGATCATTTTTTCCGTCTCCATTCAAGTCGGTCACGATGATTGGAATGCTCAGGTCTTTAAATCCGTCCATCGGATGAAAAATCCACTCTCCGTGCCTCAGGTCGGCCGGAGCCTCGTACCAACCCATGGAGCTGATCAAATCCCCCCAGCCATCTCCGTTGATGTCGCCAAATCCCATTCCATGGCCTTGGGTTTCGAATACTTGGTACTTTTCAAACTGATTCGGGCCCACCCATTTATAAAAGGCTAAGGGTTTTCGAGGAGTATTGGGTACGATTTCCAAAGTGCCGTCTCCATCCAAATCCCAAGCCCGGATAGTTTCTATATTTCCCGTTTCTGCTATCAGATGCTCTTTCCATTCTCCATTACCTCCTGGATTTTCCTTCCAGATCAATTTCCCTTCAAACCATCCCCCAGTGATAAAATCCATTTTCCCATCCCCGTTCACATCCATAGGGATGGTCGCAAAATCCTCGTAGTATTCTCCAAAGCGCTTGACTTGTCCAATAAGCTGTCGGTCCAAAAACTCAGGCCCCCTGTACCAATAGCTCCCCGATACCAAATCCAAATAGCCATCCCCATCCACATCGAACGCTCCTGCTGATTCATAGCTTTCAAAAGCGATGAGCTGCTTTTCGAACCGAAGGTTTTTGGATTGGGCGAATGAAACCGATGAGAAAGCGAATAATGCGAGAGTTAGAAAGGGTTTCATTGGTTTACGATTTTAGATATACGAGATGATCATGCCTGAAATAATGCCATGGCCAAAAGAGAACTTTACCACCTTCCAACTTTACCACTTTTCCAACTCAAAAATCTTCCAATTTTCAAATTTTCCAATCTTTGAATCCCCCTACTTCTCCATCGGATGCATTTGCAGCAACTCCGCAGGACTCCAGAAGCCCTCTTTATCCTTTACCTCATCACGGACTTTCTTAACCAAATCGGGAGAAATGGGTGAAGCTTGGTTGCCAAATGAATTCCTGACATAGGTCAAGACGGCAGCGATTTCTGTGTCATTGAGCATTCCTTCGTATGGAGTCATGGGTACTTGTCCAGGATATTCTCTTCCAGCCACTTCGATGGGTCCGAGTAGTCCTTTCAGTACCACTTTGATTAATCTTTCCGGACTTCCTGTCACCCAAGGAGTGCCTCGAAGTGGAGGAAATTGGGAGGCAGTCAATCCACCACCATCCAATTGATGACAGGTAGCACAGAATCCTTCCCGAGCGTAGATTTCCTTGCCCAAAACAAAAAGCTCACGATCTGATCCACTCAGGGAGGTTTTGATGTCTTCTTCCTTCTTTTCAGCCACAGAAAGTCCGTTCAAGTGGGCCACGGCCGTTTCCAAGGTTCGAGGGATCCAGATTTGATCCTTGTCCTGCTTTTCAGCTTCTGCCAATATCGGCAATCCTTTATCCTGAGGAAGCCAGGAAGCAGCTGCTATCGCTTCGATTCTGACTCGGCCGTGGGGATCTTTGACCGCAGCCATCAGAAGGTCTGCTTGATCGGGTACCTGATACCCGGTGTATCGGACCACTCGGGTGGCTGCAGCGCGGACGCGATAATCGGATGACTTCATCAATTCTCTCAAGAGGTCCTGATTGACCTGATTGATTCCCCAAGTCACCCAAAGCGCTTCCAGTCTGTGATGCTCGTAGCGAGGATCATTTTTATCAAGATTAGCGACCCAGGATTTAACCGCTTCAGAAACTTCCTGTGCATCTTTTCCTCTCAATTCTCTGCGGGTTCTATATCGGGTTCGGTATTCCGGAAGTTTGAGATTTTCCAACAATTCCGGGATACTTGCCCCGTCGATTTTGGCAGGGGTGACCAAAGGTCGGGATGGATAGGTCAGTCGATAAATTCTACCATGTACATGATCCCTAAGTGGATCCCGGGCATTGTGCTGCATGTGGCCAATAAGGATATTGTGCCAATCTACGATATACAAAGAGCCATCAGGTGCTATCTCCATATCCACCGGGCGGAAGTTCCGATCGGTAGATTTGATCAGATCCTGTCTCCATTGAGAAGTGAATCCTACTGTGTCCTCGATCATCCGATGCTGCTTGGTTCCCAAAAACCCAATCGTGTTGTTAATAATCAGGTCTCCTTGAATGTCCTCCGGAAAATGTCTGCTGGAAAGAAACTCCAAGCCGGAAGTAGGTCTTACCATGTGGTCTTTTTCAATCAGGTTTGGACCTTTGAAATTGGAATTGCCATAGCGAGGCAAAGTGGACCCGGGAAGCATCCAGTTCACATTTGGCCCGGAGGTTTCCGCATAGAAGTTTTGACCCCAGTCATCAAAGGCAATTCCCCAAGGGTTTGGAATGCTGACCTGATTGACTCGCTCCAATTTATGACGTTTGGGTTCGTAGCGGTAAAAGCCCCCATTGGTAGCGCGGACTGGACCATAGGAGGTTTCGACATTGGTATGCAAAAAGACCCCTTCTGCCATGTAGATCGCTCCACTTTCGTCAGTGGTGAAGGCCGAAATCGCATGATGGGTGTCGTGGTCGTCAAAACCGGAAAGAAGAATAGTCTTTTTGTCCGCTTTGTCATCTTCATTGGTATCTTCCAATAGGATCAAGTTTGGGCTCTGGGACACATAAACTCCCTCTGCCGCAAGTTCAAAACCTACAGGTATGTGAAGATTATCCGCAAAAGTGGTTTGTTTATCCGCTTTCCCATCTCCGTCCGTGTCTTCCAAAATGATCAACTTGTCCTTTGGCCGAGGATCTCCGGGCTTGTAGTGCGGATAGCTGGGCATGGTGGCTACCCAAAGTCTTCCTTTGTTATCAAAGGAAAGCTGAACAGGATTGGCCAAGTCTGGGAATTCCTGCTCTGAGGCGAAAAGTTCGATTTTGTAGCCTTCGGGGACTTGGATGGTTTTTAGTGCATCATCTCCGTATTTGTATTCCAAGCTGCCGTTGGCTTGGGGATTGTAATTGGTTTCTACTTCGGGCAAGCTTCTGGTCTTGGCATCAGCTGAGGCGAGGTCCTTGATTCTGCCTTGATTGGCTTCCCAGATCGCGGTATCCCGAATAGCAGTCATTTGCCGGATTTTCTCGATTTCGAAAGGGTAGTTGTCCGGTCCAAAAGGATCGTAGCGACGGCCATAGACATGGACTCCGTTTGGAATTTTATAGTCATTGTGCCAAAGCCAGTTTTTTTCCATTACAGCTTTATGGATCATTTCACGGTTGGCTTCCGCTTTTATTTCAGTTTTTCCAAAAAGCTTATCAGCTAAAAACTCACCAAAAAGTTGGTATCCTCTCTCATTTAATTGGGATCCATCAAGGGTCAGAGGCTGATCTTCGTAATCATACCATTTCTGACTGGCAGAAAAGGCGTCCACAAAAACCAACTCATGCTTTTGAGCTACTTCTTTCATCGCCTTGGAATAGGCTTGAAGGAGTTCGTTTTGGGCTTTTCCATTCGGAACATCCAGAGTTTCGCTTAGGTCCTCCATGGCAATAGGAGAAACCAAGGCCAGCTGGGGAGAGGATTTGCCGTTGTATTGCTGAGACTTGGAGTGAATGACCCAGGCTTCCAATTCATCTTTGAAGTTTTGCAACTTTTCTTTCCCTTGGAAAGACTCATTAAATCCAAAGAAACCGATCACTATATCAGCTTGGAGGCGAGAAAGCCATTGGTCTGGCTTCTCCAGGAAGCCCTCACTGTTAGAATAAGTGCCAAACTCATCCTGAAACTCCTCTGCGCCGGGGAAAGCCCAAGGGTCATTGGATGCAGAGCGGGGTCGGAATCCTGGGGTATCGCCGGGATCAGCCAGATTTCGGATAAATAAAGTACTATCCGGATACCTAAGGTGCATTTCTGTCTCAAACCACCCAAACTCCATCATTCGAGAAGCCAGATTGTTTCCTACAAGAGTGATTCGTGAGTTTTTTCTTACTGATAGAGTAGGGTCTGGGGTACATCCATTTAGAAATAGGATCAAAAGTCCCATAGTTGCAGCAAGAATCCAGTGCGGGTTTTTTCTCATTAGAAGAGGATTTCGATTGGATAAGTATAGTCAGATTATATCCAATTTTCAATAAAAGAATGATGATTGGAACAATAATGCCTACTCAAATTCGATGAATAATTTTTTGCCGGAATGGCTGTAAAATTTATCTAAAGTCAATCCTGCTCTATCCTATTTTTTCTTTTCAAATCTCCGCCTTTGAACAGGCCTATTCTGGTGATTCAAAATGGGTGGTGTCCTGCTGTGTCCTGTGTGTTAAGTCCTGATTTTCTATGTTTTATGCAGGATTCAGCAGGATAGGATTGCTGGGGTAAAAATCAAAATTCACTTCTACAATCTATCTCTCATCAATAAACCCGACCGTATGAATAACCATTATCTATCCAAGGTAAGGTTCCGAATTTTGGGATTTTTACTGCTCTTTGTATGCATGAGTTTGCAGTCTTTGGCACAGACTCAGACGATTCGTGGAGTGGTCCTTTCGGAGCCTGACAAAGAGCCCGTGCCAGGGGCATTAGTTCTAATAAAAGGTACCCAAAAAGGGACAGTCACCGACATTGACGGTTCCTACTCAATTGAGGCTACTCCAGGAGAAATTCTCGTAGTCAGCTTTGTAGGGTACACTACTCAAGAAGTAGCTGTAGTCGCAGGACAAACCACCGTAAACATCAATCTGCCGCTTTCCACCTCAGACCTGTCAGAAGTAGTAGTAGTGGGCTATGGTAGTCAGATCAAAAAAGAAGTGACAGGTGCTATCCAGTCTATCGGGGGTGAACAGCTCCGAGACATGCCCGTGTCCACGGTAGCTCAAAAACTTCAAGGCAGGCTTGCCGGAGTACAAATCAATCAAACTACCGGACAACCAGGACGAGGAATGCAGGTTCGTATTCGCGGACAGCTTTCAGTGACAGGGGGTAGCGATCCACTGTATGTTGTGGATGGTTTTCCTATTACGGGAGATATCAATGCGATCAACCCCGATGAAATAGAAGATATCACGGTGCTCAAGGATGCAGCTTCGACCTCACTTTATGGTTCGCGTGCTGCTAATGGGGTCGTTTTGATCACTACCAAAAAAGGCAAGGCAGGGCAGACTAATGTCAACCTTAACGTATTTACAGGCTTCCAGAATGTGCCAATGGAGGGAAGATTGGAAATGATGAATGCGGAAGAATTTGCCCAGTTTAAGAAGGAGTACTTTGAAGATGCAGGTCAAGCTGTACCTGTTGAATTCCAAAATCCTGCAGAATACCGGGATAAAAACAACGATTGGTATGATGCTTTGCTTCAGACAGCGCCGATTTCTTCCTACAACCTGACCGTGACATCAAATACAGACCGGATGAATACAGCGGTGGTTTTGGGAGTTTTTGACCAAACAGGGGTTGTCATTAATACTGATTTTCAGCGGTATTCATTACGTCTGAATACAGACTATAAGCTTTCAGACAAAGTAAACCTCGGTCTTAATGTGGCTCCTAACTATGTCTATGACAATACGCCAAGGACAGACGGTACAAGGGGCACAGGTATTCTTTTCAATGCATTGCATACTTGGCCGGTCATGCCGATCTATGATGAGGAAGGTGAGCTGACATTTTTTAATCGATTCCCGGGCAACACGGGTAACATTTTTGCCTATCCCAACTGGGTTCGTTCAGCTCAAGAGATTATCAATGAGACCACTAGGCTGAATGTATTGGCCAATACCTACTTGGAATGGAAGCCTATCAAGGGATTGTCATTGAAGACAACTTTCAATACGGAAATAAATACCTCCAAATTCTTCACTTTCAACCCCTCTACAGCTACATCGGCAATTAATGTGGCCATTCCTACAGTGGCTGTTTCGGTGAGAGAAAATGCAAATAACCTCTCGTGGCTCAATGAAAATATCGCGACTTATAGAACTTCAATCAATGACCATAACCTGGAGTTTCTTGCCGGTCTGGCCAATCAGCGATTCCGAAGTGATTTTACGCGAATTCAGGCAGATACTTATGCAGACGATCGTCTTCCTACTATTCAGGGAGCAATCAATATCAATCGTGGGGGCACAAGAAATGATGTGCAGGAATGGTCTTTGACCTCGGTTTTCTCCAGATTCACTTACAACTACAAAGGAAAATACCTCTTTACAGCAGCGGTGAGGGGAGATGGATCTTCCCGATTTGGCTCTAATAATCGATGGGGGGTATTCCCATCCACTTCTGCAGGATGGGTGCTTTCCGACGAGGATTTTCTTGCCAATAACAAGACTCTTTCATTTGCCAAGTTGAGAGCGAGTTTTGGTGTCACAGGAAATAACAACATCGGTAACTTTACTCAATATGCTTTGGTGAACAACACCGTAAACGTGGCCTTTGGAAACAATGTCATCCCTGGTGCCGCTGTGACTACCTTGGACAATCCCAATTTGGGTTGGGAGACTACGGCCCAGTTTGATATCGGATTTGATTTAGGGTTTTTGGATGATAGGATTTCATTCACCTATGACTACTTCGTGAAAAATACCACCAACCTGCTTTTCGCTGTTCAAATTCCTCAGGAATCTGGTTTCACCAATTTCAATGACAACATCGGGGAGATCAAGTTTTGGGGACATGAATTTGCCGTGAATGCAACCCCAACCACCGGTGCACTGAGGTGGACGATCAATGCCAATATATTTTTCAACAGAAATAAGGTAATCTCTTTGGCAGACGGAATTGACAGGGTATTTGGTAGTTTTCACATCACTCAGGTTGGACAGCCCTTTGCCCAATTTTATGGGCTAAACAAATTGGGTAACTATCAGAATGCCGAGGATTTGGCCAACTCTCCCATCATTCCGGGAAGATCCACCGTAGGAAGTATCAAGCTTGAAGATGTCAATGGGGATGGTGTAATCACTTTTGGCGGAAATAATGACGACAGAACGATCATCGGTAATCCATTCCCTGACTTTGTCTATGGTATCACCAATAACCTAAACTGGAAAAATTGGGACTTCAGCATCATCGGTTCAGGCTCTCACGGCAATGAATTGTATATGCGACACCTTTTCTCCACAGCTAATTTGGATGGGGTGTTCAATATGGTAAGAAGAGCTGGGGATAGATTCCGGTCTCCGTCAAATCCAGGTGAAGGTATCTTCGGCACAACAGTCGGAGGTGGGGTAGTGACAGGAGTTGAGCGGGATTGGCCAAACAGTAATTTCGTCTGGGATGCCTCCTTCTTTACCATCCGAAATATCACCATGGGCTACACATTCACAAAGCTACCAAAGGCCATCAAGTCAGCCAGAATCTATGCTTCTGCACAGAATGTCTTCGTGTTTACCAAATACTGGGGTGGATCTAATCCTGAAGTAAGTATGCAAAACAACGGTCAGGGTGATGGAGGTAATCTCAGCCCTGGAGTGGATTTGGCTCCATATCCTGTACCTCGTACGATTACTTTCGGTGCCAATATTAATTTCTGATAAGGATCCATGTATTTGATCACCTACTAAAAATGAAAAAGAACATGAAAAAATATAATGTATTCCTTTTGTCTTTGGCTTTTGTATTCAGCAGTTGCGAAGACTTCCTGACGGTGGTGCCTGAGACCTCCTTGAGTTCGGCCACCTTTTTCCAGACTGAAGCGGACTTTGTACAGGCTGTCAATGCTGCCTATGCTCCTTTGCGGCCATATTACAACGATCGAGCTTGGCTTTTGGGTGAATTGCACTCCGACAATCTGTATTATGGGAGAAACATCCTCTTTGGTGCCACAGAAAACCATCAGAATCTGGCCGACTTTGCTGTGCCGATATCCGGAGGGACTACCCCAAATGTCCATGTCCTGAATGCATGGAGAAATCTCTACCTGATCATCGCCCGGACCAATCAAGTCTTGGACAGAATAGATGCGGTAGATTTCAATGAAAGCTCCAAGAACAATGTAAGAGGTCAGGCTCTATTCCTGAGAGCATTCTCCTACTTTCACTTGACTCGGTATTTTGGCAAGGTACCTCTTCACCTGAAGCCGGTAGCCACCCGTGAGGAGTCTGCTTTGCCGCTTTCGGAAGAGGCAGAAGTTTTTGCACAGATCATTACCGATTTGACTGAGGCGGTTCCATTGTTGCCACAAAAATCTCAGCAATTGCCAGGCAGAGTCACCCAAGGTTCTGCAAGGACTTTGCTGGCAGACGTTTACATTTATCTTAAGCGTTGGTCGGAAGCCGAGCAGGTATTGGCCCCCGTCATTTCCTCGGGTGAATACATGCTGATGCCGTCTTACGAAATGGCGTTTTCGGAAAGTGTAAATAATAAAAACAACGCGGAGTCTGTCTTTGAGGTCCAATTCAAAGAAGGACCGGAAGGGCTTCAGGGTAATTTCATGTACCAATTTATGCCCAGACCGATTTCCATTACTGAATTGGCTCCGATCATGGGCACCATTAATCCACAAGAACTCGGTGGAGAAGGTCCTGCAGTGCCTACCCCTGACTTGATAGCAGCCTATGAAGAAGGGGATTTGAGAGAAGAAGCCTCCATTGGTTACATTTTCCTCTCGGCCAGTTTCCGAGATGACAAAGTTTATCCTTACATCAAAAAATTCCAGAGCAACCATGTTCAGCATAACAACCATGGGATGAACTGGCCAGTCTATCGCTATGCAGAGGTATTGTTGCTGATGGCAGAGGCTCAAAATGAACAGGGAAAAAGTGGAGAAGCAGTAAATCTTCTCAATCAAGTCCGACAAAGAGCAGGATTGGGAGCTTCCACGGCTTCAGGACAAGCAGGTGTCCGTGAGGCAATTTTCAAAGAGAGGAGGGTGGAACTGGCCTTCGAAAACAAGCGCTGGTTTGATATCATGCGAACAGACCGAATCCAGGAAATCATCGTCCCTTATGGTCAGCGAATCATTTCCAATCCTCTGGATTACTACTATCCACCCGTTCCGGGGTCTGTACCACCAAGCAATGCTTTCACTGTACTGGATAAGTTTTACCCTTATCCATCTCTGGAAGCTGACCTAACGCCGCATTTCTAAGTTGGTTTTCTTCAATTCCAATAGCCCGGTTTCCAAACAAATTCAAAGGGGGTTTGCAATGGAGCCGGGTTATTTTTTGGCAGATATAGCAGGACAGTCAGCAAAGTGATAAATAGTAAATAGCCTTTGTGAATGGCTCCTTTTTCCGTCAAATTATTCCCAATTTGAGAAAAAGTGGCTATCTCATTTGAAAGCAATAAATCCTTAACCCTATGTTTCTAAATCGATTATCCAAAATCTTCATTTTAGTCCTGGGAGTATCGGTTCTTCTTTTTTCCTGTGCAAAAAAAGAAGAATCCCAGCGTCAGCTTACCGGAAATCCCAAGATTGATAAACTCAAACTGCCGGATGGCTTCGTAGCCGAACTGCTCTACAGCCCGGGGGAGCATGATCAAGGCTCTTGGGTGGCAATGACCTTTGATGACAAAGGCCGAATGATCACCTCAGATCAATATGGGTTTCTCTACAGATTAGAGTTGCCACCCCTTGGATCAGATTCTACAGTCAAACCCAAGGTGGAGAAACTAATCGTAGGTAACGTGTCCGAACCTCAAGTGGGTATGGGCTATGCACAGGGCTTGCTGTATGCTTTTAACAGCCTTTATGTCATGGTCAACCACAATCCCAATGAGACCTTCAGTCAGCCTACGGGTTTGTACCGAATTCAGGATTTGGATGGAGATGATCAGTTTGAGACTGT
The DNA here is from genome assembly GCF_036245645.1 of Algoriphagus taiwanensis. NCBI lineage: Bacteria > Pseudomonadati > Bacteroidota > Cytophagia > Cytophagales > Cyclobacteriaceae > Algoriphagus > Algoriphagus taiwanensis. Next base: position 166,702 of record NZ_BTPE01000011.1, read on the forward strand.
CACCCAAATCCGGGAACTGAAAGGGCAGCAAGGTGAACATGGTCCGCACAGCATGAGAGTGACACCAGATGGAAAAGGCATTTACCTGATTGCAGGCAACCATGTGGATGTGCCAGAGATGAATTCCTATCGCTTGCCTCCGGTTTGGCAGGAGGACAATCTGTTCCCTTTGATCAAAGATCCACGTGGACATGCCAACAATCGAATGGCTCCGGGAGGATGGATTGCAAGAATCAACCCAGAAGGAACCGATTGGGAACTGATTGGAGCTGGCTTTAGAAATGCATTTGACTTCGATTACAATGAAGTGGGGGATATTTTCGCCTACGATGCAGATATGGAGTGGGACTTTGGAATGCCTTGGTACCGACCTACGCGAATCAATCACGTGACCAGTGGAGCGGAGTTTGGCTGGAGAACAGGTAACTCTAAATGGTCTCCAAACTATCCGGATAATCTTCCCGCTGTGTTGAATATTGGCCAGGGTTCTCCTGTGAATGCCATGTTTGGCTACGATGCCAAATTCCCTAGCAAATACAAAAAAGCCCTTTATGCTTTTGATTGGAGCTTTGGGATGATTTACGCCATTCATTTGACTCCAAATGGTGCTACTTACGATGCTACTGCTGAGGAATTCATTTCAGGTTCTCCGCTTCCACTGACAGATGGGGCAATTGGCCCGGATGGGGCTATGTATTTTGCCACAGGAGGAAGAAGATTGGAATCAGACCTATACCGGGTGTATTACACCGGAGAGCTGGACAGCTATACACCAATGACCGAAGCAGACCTTCCTCAGGAAGCTAAAACCCGACGGGAACTGGAAAAATACCACGTCTCAGGGGCTCCAGCAGATGGTTTGGAAAAAGCTTGGGCACAATTGGGTCATGACGACCGATACGTGCAATACGCCGCAAGACTGGTATTGGAACATCAGCCGGTTGCTTCTTGGAAAGATAAGGCGATTGCCGAACCTGATCCCGCCAAAAAAATTCATGCGATTTTGGCCTTGGCCCATCATGCTACTGACGCAGATGCAGCCGCCATGCTTAATAGCTTGATGCAGATCGATTACAAAGGGCTGTCGGCAAAAGACAAGCAGGACTTGCTTCGGACTATCGAAGTGATTCTCTACCGCTATGACAAAGGTGCAGAACCCGTCAAGCAGCAATTGGTGGCCTACTTGGATCCTAATTTCCCTGCTAATGACAACATGCTTGATCGTTCGCTATCTATCCTGATGGTTCATTTGGATGCTCCAAGTGCAGTAGAAAAAACGCTGGCTCTTCTGAAGACAGCCAAGGATGATCCTGATTACCAAAAGACCTTTACCGCTTCCTCAGATTTGATTTTCAGAAATCCCCAATACGGGATGGACATTGCCAATATGCTGGCCAATGTGCCACCTGCCCAAGCTACTTTCTATGCTACCGTTTTGGGAGGAGCAGACAAAGGATGGACCTCCGCTCAGCGGGATGAATACTTTGCTTGGGTGAAAAATGCCCTGACCAACTACAAAGGAGGCCGAAGCTATGTGGGCTTCTTGGACAGGGCAAGAAAGATGGCTTTGGCAACCGTTGAGTCTAGGGATTTTGAAAAGTATGATGAAATGTCCGGTGGGAAATTACTTTCCTCCAGTGGAAATGATATCGTAGAGCCAGGCATCCAGCCAGAAGGTCCTGGAAGAAGATGGACTGTGGAGCAAGCTGAGCCTTTGATGGCAGATTTGAGCGGAAGGGATTTTGTCCGAGGGAAAGCTATGTATGCAGCTACTCTGTGTCAATCCTGCCATACCATGCAGGGTGAAGGTGGCGCGATTGGTCCTGACCTGACTCAGTTGGGTACTCGCTTTTCTCCAAAAGATATCTTGGTGGCAACCATTAATCCATCCGAAACCATCTCCGACCAGTATCATGCGACCGTTTTAGAGCTCAAAGACGGGGGATCGATCGTGGGTAAGCTCAATGATGAGGATGATCAGAACTACTATATCTCCCAAAATCCATTTGCACCCAATGACATTAAAACCATTGCAAAAAGCTCCGTGGTGCTGAAGAAAAATGCCGAGGTATCGATTATGATGCCTGGTCTGATCAACAGACTGAATGAAGAGGAGCTGAAGGACTTGATGGCCTATTTGATTTCCTCAGGCAATCCTGATCACGAAGTATTTCAAAACAAAGCAACAGCACAGAAATGAAAATCAAGTTTATTCCCAAAAAATCTTTTCTGATTCTTTTGGGAGCAGCAGTTGTAGTTTCTCTTGGATTAAGTTCCTACAGACTTGTTAGTCGCTGGGGAGAGGCCGCTTTTCTCCTTGGAAAGGCCTTTAGTTTTGGATATTCGGATCCTAAATCAGCGGATTTTGTTGCCATTTTTGATGGAAAGTCCCTAGAGGGTTGGGAATATGATCCGACCTATTGGAAAGTGAGCGATGGGGCTATTCATGGAGAAACTACAGCGGAAAATCCCCTTAAAGCCAATACTTTCATTATTTGGAAAGGTGGTGAATTGGGTGATTTTGAGCTGAAGATGGATTACTGGATTTCCGAAACCGGAAACTCCGGAGTCCAGTATCGCAGCGATCGATTTACCGAAGTACCTTATGCCTTGAGAGGTTATCAGGCAGACATTGATGGGGGAAATCGCTACACAGGACAGAATTATGAGGAAAGAAAGCGAACTACCTTGGCCTATCGGGGACAGAAAACCCGAATTACTTCCCAACCCGACAGTATCAGTAATCTACGGGACTTTGTTGCGAGAAATGCCTGGCAAGGACTGAATCTGGTTGAGGATTTAGGTGACCGGGCTGAATTGGGCAGTTTGATTAAATCTGGAGACTGGAATTCCATCCACATCGTAGCCAAAGGAAATATCCTGAAGCACTACGTTAATGGTACGCTGATGAGCGAAGTCCACGATGAGGATCAAAAAAACCGGATGATGAAGGGGCTGATGGGAATGCAGATGCATGTGGGTCCTCCGATGACTATTAAGTTTAAGAATATTCAGTTGAAGAAGCTATAAAATAGAGCTTTCATGGAAAAAGGCACAACTGACATAAACTTGGTTGTGCCTTTTATTTTTTTACCAATGGCAAAATTTAATTTGCCCTTTTAGCTATCTTAAAGCCTGTCTATTTTCCCTTACCCATATAGGGCAGGATAGTCTCAGAGTGGCTTTTTAATAGGTTACCTTTTCAATTCACTACCCAAAATGAACCTCGGAAATCCCCAAATCTGGAAAGATAAACTCTCCAATGCCCAGCAAATCGGAGGAATAGAAACCTCCATTCTGGACAATGGGGCTGGAAAAGGAGTTCGGATCGCCTGGGTCAATACCGGAACTGGGCTTCGTTACAAGCTAGTGCTAGACCGGGGAATGGATATTTTGGATGCGTTTTTCAATGAAAACAGCTTGGCTTGGATTTCCCATGCCGGGTTGACAGCTCCACAGCCTTTTTCCAATCAAGGGATCGACTGGTTGAGGACCTTCGGAGGAGGTTTATTGACTACCTGTGGTCTTTCCAATGCCGGTCCGCCCAATACCGATGAAGGAGGTTCCCGTGGTTTGCATGGCAACTATTCCAATACACCCGCAGAATTGATTTCAATCAAGCAGCCGGATATTTTCTCCGGGGATTTGAGTTTTGAAATTGTGGCCAAAGTGCGGGAAACGACCACCTTTGGTCCTAGTCTGGAAATGCACAGAAGCATCTCAGGAACCCTTGGAAATCCAGAAATCCGGATCAAAGATGTGGTAAATAACAGAGGAAACGCACCTGCTCCTCATATGCTTTTGTATCATATCAACTGCGGTTGGCCACTCATTGATGAGGGCACGAGGATCGTCTGGAAAGGAGAAAAGAAACCCAAAGCTACGGACGCGAATAATACCGATTTCAACCGGAAATATGAGTTTACCCGATGTGCGGCCCCGATGGATGCGCATGCCGGATTTGGAGAAGATGTGGCATTTATTGATCCTAAAGCAGATTCCCAAGATCAGGTGATTTGTGGCTATGCCAATGACCAATTAGGCTTAGCCTTGAAGATTTCCTTTTCCAAAAAACAGATGCCTTGGTTGATCAATTGGCAGCATTGGGGAAGAAATGAATATGTCACAGCTTTGGAACCGGCTACACATCCGCCGATTGGTCAGGCTGCTGCCCGAGAAAACGGAACCTTGATTTTACTTGAACCCGGAGAAAGCCGAACTTATGATCTTAGATTGGAAGTATTGACAGGCCAAAAAGTAAAGGAGTTTAAAGTTTAAAATTAAAAATGATGAATAGGGAAAGAGGGGTTAATTTTTCAATTTTCCAATCTTTCAATTTTCCAATAAAAATCAACTCAATAACCTAATAACCAATACGATGAGTTTAGCCAAGAAGGCCCTAGAACAGGGCGAAGGAATACTAAGATTAACCCCAACTTGGGTACCGAGATCCTTTTGTGTACCCGGAAGAAGAATCAAGCTTCATCCAGATGATTACTATGCATTGGGAGGAAATCGTGGAGGGATCGACGAGCGATGGTTTGCTTCCACTACCCCTGCTCAAAATGGCCCCCTGACCTCCAAAAATGAAGGATTGAGCCATGTGGCTTTCGAAGAGGGAGGAAAAACGGAGCTCTTTCTTCTTAAAGATGCCATCGATGAATTAGGTGCGCAGATTATCGGGTCAAGGCTTTGGAATAAATACAAGTCCTGGCCGATGTATTCCAAATTCTTTGACAACATGGGCCCCTTACCTCACCATATCCACCCGAGTGATGAGTTTGGCGCATTGACCGGACAAAATGGGAAACCCGAGGCCTATTATTTTCCTCCTCAGGTCAATAATCATGGAGGGGATTTTCCCTATACCTTCTTTGGGATCGCTCCGGGGACAACCAAGGACATCATTTTGGATTGTCTGAAAAACTTCAGTAAAGGAGATAACAAAATCACCAACTACTCTCAGGCTTTCCGATTGCAGCCGGGTACGGGTTGGGATGTGCCTCCGGGAATGCTTCATGCGCCGGGTTCACTCTGCACCTACGAGCCGCAAAAAGCTTCTGATATCTTCGCCATGTACCAAAGTCTGGTCAATGAGGCGATTATTCCGGAAGAATTGCTTTGGAATGCCACTCCGAAAAACCGATGGGGGGATTATGAGCTCCTAGTGGAAATGATCGATTGGGACTTGAATGTTAACCCCAACCTGATGGATAATCACTACATGGAGCCCAAGCCAGTTCATGCTGTGGAGGAAATGCATGCTGCAGGGTACCATGAAAATTGGATTTGCTATCGGTCCCGAGATTATAGTGCCAAAGAGCTGACGGTCTATCCAGGCCAGACTGTGGTGATTAAGGACAATGCTGCCTATGGATTTATTATGATGCAAGGCTATGGCAAAATGGGCGTTTGGGATATCGAGACTCCCGCCTTGATTCGATTTGGTCAATTGACCCATGATGAATACTTCGTGTCTGAAGACGCTGCCAAAGCAGGGGTAAAAATCACCAACCTTTCCAAAACTGATCCAATCGTAATGCTGAAGCATTTCGGTCCGGATAATCCGGATCTTGTGGTAATGTAAACCTTAATGGATTACATCCTGCTTCTAGCCTTTACTCGAAGCAATTTTCAAATATTTCAATATTTCAATTTTCAAATCCCAAATAACCATGAACAACTTTCCTAAACTCCACAACGCGACTTGGCCGGGATTGGTGGGCAAAGGCCCCGATTCCGAGCCGGTGATACCTTTTGATTCTTTGTTAGCTATGACCGCAGCTGCAGAAGTAAACGGGGTAAAATTTGATGGGATCGATGTAGGGCTTTTGGAACCCCATTTTGATCTCAATAATCCCGACGAGCCTAAAAAACTTGCCGATAAAGTAGCCAAACACAACCTCAACGTAGGCTCCTTGGTAGCACCTATCTGGGCCGGTTCGGCTATGGGAACGGCTGAGCAGAGAAAGACTTTTGTGGAAATGGTCCGCAAATCCTGTGAATTTGGCCAAAAGCTCAAGGATTTGGGCGTTCGCCATTACGGAATTGTCCGGATAGATTCTGCGGCAGGGGTTTCTGATTGGGCCAAAGATCCGGTGGGAAACACCAAGCTGATCGCAGAGACTTTCCGAGAGGCCTGTGATGTGGCGGCAGGATTTGGAGAAAGATTGGCAGCAGAGGGAGAAATCTGCTGGGGAGCTATGCATAGCTGGAAGCATATGGTAGAGCTTCTGGAAATGGTGGATCGGCCTAATATCGGTTTCCAGGCGGATATGTCCCATACCTTCCTGTACACCATGGGCTACAATGCTCCAGAGCATAGAATCCTGTCTGCTGATGCAGACATCAAGGATAGAGAGGCGGTAAAATCCGCTTTGAAAGTGGTGACTAACGCCCTTCGCCCTTGGACCATTGATTTCCATGTGGCACAAAACGATGGCTCTGTTTTCGGCTCAGGATCTCATGACAAGACGGGCCGTCACTGTCAGGCTACCGACCCAAATGGTGTTTTGGATATTGCCCATGATGCAGGGTATTGGCTAAGAGATGAAAATGGCAACCTAACCAAAGCCTTCCAGCATATCTGTTGGGATGGGTGTATGTTCCCTAATGCTGTGATGGAAAAGCAGCAAACATGGAATGATATCCTTGCTGCAATGGTCAAAGTCCGAGAAGCACATGGATGGTAAGGATGAAGTTGTAAGGCAGAAAGCTGAAAAGAATTACGAAGTAAGATTTACGAATTACGAGGGGCTGAGATGAGTCGAAGATTAATTCAAATAATTGGCCACTGGGCTCCATCTAACTTTGTAACCTTTCAACTTTACCACTTTGCAACCTTCCAACGCTAAAAATCTTTCAATTTTCCAATCTTTAAATCTTTCAATCATGAGTAATAAAAAACAAATACGAGTAGGTCTCATTGGCACAGGACTGATGGGCCGAATCCATACCAATGGCTATAAGCGTTTGGCAGACTTTTTCCCCGAATACGAATATGTGCCCGTCCTTCAGGCTTGCTGTTCCAGAAGAGAAGCTAACGCTAAAGCTTTCATGGAGCGATGGGGCTATGCCTCCTATGAGACGGACTGGAAAAAAATCATCGAGCGAGACGATATCGATGCGGTGGATATCTGTACCCCAAATGATACCCATGCTGAAATCGCCATTGCTGCTGCCAAAGCCGGTAAAATGATCCTCTGCGAAAAGCCGCTCGCGAGAACTGTAGCCGAGGCGGAAGGTATGGTCAAAGCGGTGGAAGAAGCAGGCGTTCAAAATACCGTTTGGTACAATTACCGCAGAATTCCGGCCGTGACTTTGGCTAAAAACATTGTAGCTTCTGGCAAGCTGGGTAAGATTTTCCACTACCGAGCCAACTTTCTTCAAGACTGGACGATCAATCCTGATCTCCCTCAAGGAGGAGATGCCCTGTGGAGATTGGATGTGGATGCAGCTGGTTCTGGCGTGACCGGTGATTTGCTGGCCCATTGCATCGATACCGCCATGTGGATCAATGGAGGAATCAAAGACGTCTCTGCTGTCACCGAAACATTCGTCAAAGAGCGAGTTCATCAAGGAACGGGTAAAAAACAAGCCGTGGGGATCGATGATGCATGTATTTTCCATTGCCATTTCGACAATGGCTCCTTGGGACTTTTTGAAGCTACCCGCTACGCCCGAGGACATAAGGCTCTTTACACTTTGGAAATTAACGGCGAACATGCTTCCATCCGGTGGGATTTGCATGACATGAATCGGTTGGAATACTTTGATCACAGCGACGAAGGAAAGGTTCGTGGTTGGAGATCAATCCACATCACGGACGGAGATCATCCGTATATGCATCGTTGGTGGATTCCGGGAACCTCCATTGGCTATGAACATTCCTTTATCCATCAGGTGGCCGACTTTTTCTACAGTTTGCAGTCTGGGGAGCCTTGCCATCCTACATTCCGGGATGCATTTGAGACACAGAAGGTCTGTGAAGCCGTCTTGGACTCTGCTCGCGACAGGGCTTGGAAAGACACTGGGGTGGACTGGGTAGAAAAGGTATAAAAGCTGAAATCAGAAGTCTGAAATTGAAAGCTCAAATCGCAAGATTTGGGCTTTTTTGTTGAGGAGACTTGTATTGATTAGGGAAATTTGAATTCCAAGTTCCTTTCGGCTAACTTGGAATCAACCAAATATTTTATTCAACATGAGAAAATATATTTTCCTGTACTTGGTATGCGCAGTGACCTTATTTTCCTGCCAATCCTCTACCCAAACGGAAGAAATCGCATCAGACTCGACTGCAGTAGATCTTGAAGAAGGAGTTGAAATGATTCCGATCCAAACTCCCAAAGGAGAATTTAGGGTATTTACCAAGAAAGTGGGAGAGAACCCTTCGATGAAGGTGTTGCTTTTGCATGGTGGGCCAGGAATGTCCCATTTGCAGTACGGGAATTTCAAAGATTACCTTCCTCAGGAAGGCATTGAATTTATCTGGTATGATCAGCTGGGTTCGGCCCATTCCGATCAGCCGGAGGATTCTACCCTTTGGACGATTGAGCGGTTTGTGGATGAGGTGGAGCAAGTAAGGAGGGCCTTGGGGCTCAATAAAGACAACTTCTACCTCTTGGGGCAATCTTGGGGTGGAATGCTCTCCATGGAGTATGCTTTCCGGCATCAAGATAATCTGAAGGGATTGATCATCTGCAATATGATGTCAAGTCTGGATGAATATGAAAAATACGCCAAGGAAGTCTTGGGTCCTCAGATGCCTCCGGAGGTTTTTGCGGAGCTGATGGAAATAGAGAAAAACATGGACTTCGAAAATCCCCGGTACATGGAGCTGCTGATGGAGCATCATTACCCACTTCATGTGTTGCGGATGCCTCTGGATCAGTGGCCTGCAGAAATCAATCAGACATTGGAGCAGGTCAACCCCAATGTGTATGTGTACATGCAAGGCTACAGCGAATTTGGGATTACTCCGGGAGCGAGTCTAGAAGGCTGGGATGTGAGGGATCAGTTGAAATCCATCACTGTTCCGACTTTGGTGGTCGGAGGAACCCACGATACCATGGACCCGAAACATATGGAATGGATGTCCAAGGAGGTAGCCAACGGGAGATTTCTACTATGCCCCAATGGGAGTCATTTGAGCCAATACGATGATCCAGAGCACTTTTTCCCCGGTGTAATCCAGTTTATCAAGGATGTGGATTCGGGTAGTTTTGGAAAATAGAATTTCAACCCTCCAAGGGTTTTGATCCCTTGGAGGGTTTGTTTTTACATTTTGAGCTTTAAACTTTTTAGATCCTAAAAAATATCCCCTTTCGGTAAAGAAAATAACACAATCCCCACATGGCAGCAAGAGCTCCAAAGGAGGCAATCAGAAACAAGCCATGTTCCTCGATTCCTAGCCATCCAAAAGCTCCGGTGGTGAAAATACCCACCATTTTATTCATCCATCTGCCCAGGATCTCGGCAAAGAGATAAATGAAAATTGAATTCATTCCAACGACCAGAAAAGGGAAGATTCCTTTTCTTCGATTCTTGATGTCTATCCACCAATAGAAAAATGCGAGGGAAAGCAAGGCCCAACCTCCGGAAGCGAACACAAAGGAAACCGTACTGATGCGCTTGACAATCGGTGTGATTCCTGCCCAATCCAACCCGTAGCCAATCAACAATACTAGGATTCCGGCGATGCAAAAGATTTTGATTTTTTCATGGGAAGACTTTTCAGAAAGAAGCAAATTCCCACAAATCGCTCCCCAAATGGTATGTGCTGCAGTAGGTATGGCGTTGATTGCGACCCAACCCCCATTGTTGATTTTTCCCATAAGCAACTGATCCGTGTAGTTCCCAAAATTGCTTCCATGCTCAAAGGGAACTTCGGGATTGTAAGCGCGATACAGGATTTCGGTCAGGGCCAAAAGAGCAAATGATACTCCCAATTGAATCTTCCATCCTTTTTCCAAAAGGAAATACGTCACCAGAATAGTAAAAGAAAGCTGGGTCAATACATTCCAAAGCTCGAACACCATCTTTCCGGCATAGATGCAATGGAGGCCTGTGCCAAAGAGGAAAAGGATCAAACAGCGCTTCAAAATATGAACGGTCACTTTACTTCTATCCTCTTCCAGTGCGAGTCTCTTGTTGAGAGAAAAGGGCATCGCTACTCCCACTATAAACATGAAGAAGGGCTGGATCAGATCCCAAAATCGTAACCCATTCCATTCGTGGTGAGTGAATTGGATGAAAAAAGAATGTAGAAGATGCCCCTCCGGGAATAATTCCAAAAGTGCATCGTAAACCAAGGCGGCTTCCGCAATGAGTAAAAACATGGTCAATCCTCGATAAACATCCAAGGAGACCAATCTTTGGGTAGGAAGCGGGGACGATACTTTCATAGAGGGAGTTTGGGTGCCTTTTGAAGATAAAAAAATACCTCCAACTCCTTTTAACCTCTTGTAGAATTCTAGGCTAATCTCATTGAGCAATCAGCTGATATACAGCTACAAAATGAGCTGCTGTACCCCCAAGTACAAACACATGCCAGATGGCATGAAAATACAGCCGCTCACTTTTTACATAAAACAATACGCCAAGGGTATAGCTCAGACCGCCTAACCCTATCCAGAAAAGCGTCTCGAATGAAAGTTTTTCCAATAAATCATTGAAAAAGAAAATAGCCAACCAGCCCATCGTCAGGTAGATGACCACAGACAGGGTTTTGAATCTTCCGGTGTAGAAAATTTTGAAAAAAGTACCAACCAATACAGAGCCCCAAATGATGGAAAGGAAAAGGATGGCCTTGTCGGTTTGGAGAATGGCTAAGACCATGGGGGTATAGGAACCAGAAATCAGGAAATAAATCGATACATGGTCCATCACCTGAAGACGGGACTTTTTGATCGGGTCTTTGGCGGCATGGTAGGCAGTAGAGAATCCATAGACCATAACCACACCTATGCTGAAAGCCAAGGTACCGATCAGTGTTTTTCCATCTTGGGGTTGATTGAAAAGGATAATTATCCCGACGATTCCCAAGATCATTCCCAAACCATGAGTCAGGGTATTGGCTTTTTCCTCAGATGGAGTCTGAGGTCTTTTCTCAGGTTTTCCTTTCACTGATCCAAGTTGAGAGTTTTTCCAATGGGTTTGTCATTTCGACTCCACTCACTCCAGGAGCCCACATACAGCTTAGGGATGCCTAAGCCAGCATGTTCCAGTGCCAAAAGAGTATGACAAGCGGATACACCTGAGCCGCAGTGGACGATGATTTGCTCATTGGGAATTTCCTCGAGGATAGGAAGGTATTTTTCTCTCAGTTCTTCAGGAGAAAGGAAATTTCCATCCGAATCCATATTTTCTGTCAAGGGGACATTGACCGCACCGGGAATATGTCCAGCCACTAGGTCGATGGGTTCAAATTCCCCCCGGTATCGTTCTTCACTTCGCACATCGATGATCAGGTGGTCTTTTTCCCAAGCTTTGGCTTGTACCTCTTCCATGGTAGCTGTCATCAGTTTCCACTCATTTCCCGGATAGGGCGTCCCATTTATTCGATGGATCGGTTGTGTACTGATTGGAAATCCTGCCTTGACCGCAGCTTGCATCCCCCCTTCGAGGACCTGCACTTTTTCGTGGCTCAAGGCTCTCATCATCCACCACATCCGTGCAGAAGCATTTGCCCCTTTTTGATCATCGTAGATGACTACGTGGCTAGTAGGATTTATTCCCAAGTCTCCCAAAACCTTGCAAAAATCTTCCGCCTTGGGCAGAGGGTGCCTGCCTCCAAGAGCCAAATCAGCCTTGATATCAGCCAATTCTTTGTCCGGGTCTATGAACTTTGCTCTTTTCAGATGGCCCTTTTCAAAAGTTTGTCGTGGGGAAGCACTGTATCGGGCATCCACCAAAACCAAGTCTGGCTGATCCTGGATTTTTAGTAGACCTTGGGCAGAAATTAAGGGACTGTTCATTTACCGTAGAAGTTGGGAAACTAAATTTAGACATTTCGGAAAACCTGACTCAAAAAAAAATCCCGCTTTGCGGAAAAAGCAGGATTCTTTTAATGAGGTAGGGAAAATCAGAATTGGGATTTGAATTGGTCCATTTTCTGATCTACTTGGGTATCAACAGGGAAAGTAACTTTTACTCCTTCCCAAGCCATGGTGATGTGTGCGACCTTATTATCATTTGCAGAAATGTGATACTGCAGTCTTTCAGTATTTCCACCTCGCTCAGTAGTCGCCTTGAAAGATACGGCATCGTCTTTTGCCACAGCTTCTTCGTCGATTTTGCCATCTTTCATGTAAGCAAAAACAGAAGCGGCTTTGCTGTTTAGGTGAACGGTCCAATCACCGGATTCTGTTGGGGTCATGAAGATGGAATACTTGCCTGCTCTTAGGTTTTTACCTCCTACATTTACTCCTGTGCTGAATTCGATGATAGTTTGGGCATTGGCGCCCGCTCTCCAAGTAACTCCGTATTTTTCAATCTCTCCGAAGATCTTTCTTCCTTTCACAGCAGGAGAAGAGTAATCAATGCTGATTTTGGTAAAGCCTACAACCTGAGAAACAGAAGCAGCTGGGCTAAGCGCAGGCTGCTGAAGCTGGGCCATTGCCGCAAAAGTGGAGCTAATAAATAGCGCAAATGCAAGAAGAAATAGTTTTTGTTTTTTCATTTGAGTTTGGGTTATGTTTTTCTGCTAACCTTTAAAATTAAAGGATGTTTTGAAATAGTCCGAGGTCTTTCCTTTGGGAGAATTTATTTATGCGATTATCCTCAATCAAGCCAGTATTTGGATCATTTGATTTACCGTTTCAGAAAATAGTCCAAATCCAACGGTCCACAGTCCATAGAAGCGGTAAAAGAATTTAATTGGATACGGATAAGAAAAGGGATATACAGATTTATTTATTGGGCTTTTCAAACTTTTGAATGAGTGCTCTCTCGACAGAATAGATCATTCCTCCGGATGCTGCAAATACCCAAATCAATCCAAGAAAAAGGTCCCATTTCCCGGTAGATGGGATAAAAAGGCCCAGCAGCCTCAAAAGCAAACCAATTTTCCCTGCCAAAATCATTTGATCGGCTCCCTTGGTTTGGGCAAAATTCCATGCTTCTTGGCTTTGCATGGACCGACGAGTTCTGAATCCATAAAGCCCATTGATTTCTTCAGGAGGGTAATTTTTCATCATCCCTCCAACCAACAGGAAAATCAATCCTGTGGTCAATGGAATCCAGAATAAGCTACTTTCAAATTGGAGGGAGATCATAATTGAGGTTAAAGACTTCGGGTTTATTTTCTCAAGACCATCACTACCCGTCTATTTTTGGCTTTTCCCTCCTCACTGAGATTGCTAGCAACGGGGCTAAGTTCACCAACACCTTCTGGTTTTATCTGAGATTCTGGTACTTCGTGTTTTTGGATAAGGTATTGGACGGTTGCCTCTGCTCGCCTTTTAGAAAGGGAAAGGTTGTGTTCGGGGTTTCCCGTATTGTCAGTATGCCCTACCAGATAGACTTTGATTTGAGGATTTTCTTTTAGGAAAGTGGCAATTTCTTTTAAGGTGTCTTCAGATTCAGGTCTAAGTGTCGCTTGGTCGGTATCAAAAAGAATCCCATAAAAAGATACTTGACCATCCTCAGCCATCGCCTTGTTAATTTCTTTTGCTGTCCAAGAGACATATTGAGTCATGGTATCTTCCCGGATGAGGGTAACAGAATAATCCCCGCTTCCATCCGAATTAACCTCCATCCAATACTTGTTTCCTGATTTTTCAAAGTAGAAGTAGGCAGCGCTTCCTGAATACAAAAGCTCTCCTCCAAGTTTTTCTACCGCATTTTGGTAATTTTTAAAAATCATCGCTTTGGAAGGGCGATCATCCCAGTTTCCTTGCCAACGGTAATAGGTGACGATTTTTTGACCTTCCTTGGTCTCCTGATTTCGATTGCCCTGAGCATCCAGAAAATTAATGGGGAAGGAGTCAAACTCCCGGTCTTCGCATCCTACCATTTCATGATTTGGTAAGGGAGAAAAGATTTCTTTTTCTTGACAAGGAAGATTGTTTTGTCCAAAAGCAATCCCTGATGTTATGGTAAAAAGAGCGAACAATAGTATTTTCATTGGGAAAAAAAAGAGGGTTGAGTTGATGTATAAAGTTTAAGGCCGACTCCAAAAACAGTCTTTGGAATCGGCCTTTAAATCTATTAAAGAATTGATTTGGAGAATTATTTTTCCTTAAGAATCGATTGAATAAACGCAACACTCTGCGGAATCTGCTCCACAGATCTTGAGCTTTCGTCCTCAATCACCAAATAGGCAGTTCCCTGCTTCTTCGCCTCCCGAATGAGACCTGCGATGTCAATATCTCCTGTACCCAATACCACATTGGTTTCCACATCTCCATGTCCGTCTTCCGATCCGGGGGTTCCTTTTTTCCTATCTTTCAGATGCAGTTGGGGAAATTTGCCCGGATAAGCCTGCATGATTGCCAGTGGATCTCCACCTCCCATTTTCACCCAATACACATCCATATTGAATTTGTAATGGTTTGCATTTTCCAATAGATAATCCATGGGGACTCCATCTCCGGCGTTTTTAAATTCATAACCATGAGGATGGTAGGTAAGGGTGACTCCTTCTTTGGCAAACATCTCTCCGGCTTTATTGAAAAGTGCTGCTGCTTCTTTGGCCAATTCCATACTCAAAGGTCCCTCTGGATGGGGAATCCAATAGCAAGTGGCGAATTTTGCCCCGTATTTTTTGGCTTCTGCGAGGATAGCTTGAGGGTCGGTCTTGAGCTTGTTGTAATCTGCTCCGACTCCTACCACACGGAGATTATTGTCTGCAAGTAATTTTTGGTATTCGGAATCCGACATTCCGTATCCTCCGCCTCCTTCCAGAGCATGAATCCCCCAATCTGCTACCATTTTATGGTATTTTGCTGGGTCAGAAGGGATTTGGTTTCTGAGAGAATACAACTGAAGAGCTATTTCTTGAGCTTTTAGCCCCATAGGACTGAATAGGATAATAAAAATGAATAAGGCTTTGAATTTCATAGGTCATTGGGTTAAAGACACTCTAATCTAGGAAAAACCAAGTTATCCTGCAGGATTCCTTTCTATTTTCCATCATTTTTTCCCTAAATTCAAAAAGTTACTCAGGCTTATGAATTCCCGACGAAGATTTATCCAAAACACCTCCCTTGCAGGACTTGCTATGACCATCCAACCCAATCTCTCACTTTTTGCAGCCCAAGACCAAATACTCGGTCATGGCGATTTCAAATACAAAATTGACCCTACTTGGGGGAATCTGGACCCGGATAAATATCCTGTGGTCAACTGTCACGAAATGGTCATGGATCGAAAAGGTCGGATGATTCTGCTGACTGATGAGGTAAAAAACAATGTCCTTATCTACGACCAAAGCGGAAAGCTCCTGGATTCCTGGACTTTGGGTCTAGATCGTGCACACGGGCTTTCTTTGGTAGATGAAGGAGATGCCGAATACTTATGGGTGGTGGACAACGGAGGTCGTGTGGTCAAAACTACCCTGAATGGAGTAGTTGTATCCGAAGTGGTCTCTCCGATTAAGGAAGGTATTTATGATGAGAAAATGCGTTGGGTACCTACCGAAACTGCCATTGGACACAATGGAGATTTGTATATCGCCGATGGATATGGATCTCAGTACTTTTTGCAGTATGATAAAAACGGCAAGTTTATCCGGAAATTCGGTGGGCCAGGACAGGGAGATGCCCAATTCAGTACAGCTCATGGAATAGCTGTCGATTCCAGAGGAGGCAAAGAGCCCACCTTGCTATGCACTTCCCGAGGCCATAATTCATTCAAGCGATTTACTCTGGATGGGCAATACATCGAGACGATTTTCCTTCCCGGGGCATTTGTTTGTCGTCCTGTCATCCATGGAGAAAATCTCTACGCAGGGGTTTGCTGGTCAAGATTGAGGTATTTGGAGCAAACCGATAATTCGGGATTTGTGACTATTCTGGATCAAAGCAATAAAGTGGTTTCCAATCCTGGAGGAACAGCCCCTGAATACCGAAATGGGGAGTTACAATTGATGGTACAAAAGGAACCGGTATTCAAGCATTGTCATGACGTCTGTATTGATCAGGATGAAAACATTTATGTCTGCCAGTGGAATGCCGGGAAGACTTATCCTATCAAATTGACAAGAGTGTAGAAAGCTGGATTTTGGTTCTTAGTAGGTTCAGTTGGCAGAGGATAAGAGACGGGATACGCAATCGTAGAGTTTAAAAATAAAAATCTGGATAATAACTCCGATAGTTACATGTATTTCGAGTTGAAATAGATTTTATCCTAGCTTTCAGTCTATCGACTAGGACCAGTCGATTAGGGACCTTTCAAAAACCAAAAACACAATAACTAGAAAACCTCACTCCCCACACCATGAAATCCGTCACTGTAGGATGGTTCGAAATTCCGGTTCTGGATATGGACCGGGCCATCGCATTTTACCAAAACGTATTCGATTGTAAACTTGAGAAGCAAGATATGGGAGGCCTGATTATGGCATGGTTTCCTTGGGATGAAAGCCTTGGAGGTGCCGGTGGCAGTCTTGTGTTTCATCAGCAATTTTATCATCCCAGTAGAGAGTCCGGGCCATTGGTTTATTTTTCCTGTGAGGATTGCGCCTTGGAACTGGAAAAAATAAAGGCTGCAGGTGGAGAGGTGATGATTCCCAAAAGGCAGATATCTCCAGAAATCGGATACATGGCAGTATTTTTTGATACAGAGGGTAACAGAATTGCTTTATTTTCTAAGAGTTAGTTCTCAGAACTGCTTAAATTCTTGACATTTATGAAAAAACTATTGGATTAGGAAATTTGAAGTTCACCAAATAGTTTTAGTTTTGAAAATCAAAAATTCATGGGTTGAGAGTATGATTTTTTTTAGATCGGTAGATCAGGCGGGTAATCTATACCAGCTACAAAATCGAATGTCTGAGATATTCGCTTTTTTGGCTGGATTCCTAATGCTGTTTTTAGGAGTTTCCGATTATTTCTTGGGATTAAATCAATTCATTGTTTTGGTCAAAATTGTGTTGGCATTACCCTTTGTCATTGGCTATTATATAATGAGGAAGAAGGGGTATCATGCTCCTATTATGCATGTTTTGACTTTCATAGGATATTTGACCATTATCCTCAATTACTTTCATAACGAAGGCTACATGGGGCCCTCTTTGTATGCTTTTTTTATTTTTGTGGTGGTGACAGCCATTTTTTTTGACGGTTGGCAAAAAGGGTTTTGGCTACTTTTTGGGTTTACCATAGTTAGTTTGCTTTTCTTTGGTGAAATCAGCCAATGGTTTACTGTAGTTCCTCACTATCAAAGTTTGGAGAATCTATTTTGGGACCATTGGATTACTCTTTTATGGACAGGACTCTTTTCTTTTTTGGGTATTCATCTTTTTATCAAAAATTATAGTAACCAAAATCGGTTATTGATTGAGATTCAAGAGGAAAAAAACAGGGCCTTAGAAAAACTTGAAGAACTCAATTCAAAGAAGAATCAACTCTTGGCTCTACTTTCTCATGATTTGAAAAATCCCGTGGGCACTCTAAGTGCCACCTTGGAATTAGTAGACAGGGGAGCGTTTGAAAAGGAAGAATTAGAAAATGTGCTGAACGACCTCAAAGGACAGAGTTTTCATTTGAGCAAGGTCCTAAACAATACCCTCAATTGGGTCATTTCTGAGATGGAAGAAGGGGAAGTGGTCTTAGAAAAGGTGAGTGTTTTTGAGCTTACCAAAGAGATTGGGCTTACCATGGAAGTTCAAGCTCAAAGAAAGAATCAATTGATCCATTACCATTTCATCGGAGAAGACCAGCAAGTAGACCTAGAAGTCAATGAAATAAAAATTATCCTCAAAAACCTCTTGGACAATGCTATAAAGTTCTCTCCGCTAAAGGCAACGATAGAAATCAAATTAATAATCAGTCCGACTGACTTTAGATGGGAAGTGAAAAATGAAGGTCAAGTGATCCCGGAACATGTATCTCATGAATTGTTTGAGTTTAAAGTGAAAAGTACACGGGGAACACAGCTCGAAAAAGGCACGGGTTTGGGGCTTCCCTTGTGTAAAAAAATAGCCGATAAGTTGGAGATGACTTTGGGTTTTGAAAGTTCGGATGGGCAAGCCAACGTCTTTTTTCTTTCCAGAAAGCTTCAGCAAAACCTTAATTCGAACCAAGATAACTTGAAGGCTTTTCGAACCCTCAGTTCCGATAATTAAAAACTTTCTGATTTTAGTCTTGATAAGGCAACGGGGATAAAAAACCCAATATTTGAGCGGGAGATTATACTTTTTAAGTCAGGAGACAATTTTTCTTTTATTTGAAAGCACCAAAATCAGACCTTCTTAGTTAAAAGCATGTGCGATTCTTCTATCATTTGTTTTTCGATCTAATGGTCAAAAATAGTTGGTGAAACACCATCTAATCATCTGATAATAAATTATTTACAAGGGCCTTATTGAAACCAGTTTCAATAAGGTTTTTTTGTTTCATGAAAACTTCAAAAAAAGCGGTGCTGGGCCTGTGGGTTTCTTGACTCAATCAAGTGGGGAAAACA
>NZ_BTPE01000012.1:0-156118 GCF_036245645.1 Algoriphagus taiwanensis
TTTCCCCACTTGATTGAGTCAAGAAACCCACAGGCCCAGCACCGCTTTTTTTGAAGTTTTCATGAAACAAAAAAACCTTATTGAAACTGGTTTCAATAAGGCCCTTGTAAATAATTTATTATCAGATGATTAGATGGTGTTTCACCAACTATTTTTGACCATTAGATCGATTTGAAAATTATATTCAAAAAAAGAGCTGACACTAAAGTCAGCTCTTTTGCTTTATAGCTTAGACTAAAGCCGATTCGTTGGCATATTCCTCCACAGGAATACAGCTACAAACCAGATTTCGGTCCCCATATGCAGAATCAATCCGACGGACAGTAGGCCAGAATTTATTCTCCTTCACATAGCTCAATGGGAATACTGCTTTTTCTCTTGAATAAGGAAGGTTCCAGTCACCTGCCAATACCATAGTGGCGGTATGAGGAGCATTTTTCAGTACGTTATTTTCTTTGTCTGCTTCTCCTCTTTCGATTTCTCGGATTTCCTCCCGGATAGATACCAATGCATCACAGAATTTGTCCAACTCAGCTTTGGTCTCAGATTCAGTTGGCTCGATCATCATCGTACCTGCCACAGGAAATGAAACCGTTGGAGCATGGAATCCATAATCCATCAATCGCTTGGCAATATCCTCTACTTCTACACCAAATTCCTTGAAGCTTCTGCAGTCGATAATCATTTCGTGCGCAGCACGTCCTTTAGTTCCGGTATAAAGGATTGGATAATGTCCGTCCAATCTTTCCTTGATGTAGTTAGCATTCAAAATTGCCATCTTGGTCGCGTTAGTCAACCCATCTCCCCCCATCATAGCGATGTAGGCATAAGAGATTGGCAAAATACTCGCACTTCCATAAGGAGCTGCTGAAATGGACGACACAGCTTGGGTTCCTCCTGTTTTTACCAATGGGTTTCCAGGTAGGAAAGGTGCCAAATGAGCTGCAACGCAGATCGGCCCCATACCCGGTCCACCTCCACCGTGAGGAATACAAAATGTCTTATGGAGATTCAGGTGACATACGTCTGCTCCGATTCTTCCCGGAGAGGTCAAACCCACCTGAGCATTCATATTGGCTCCGTCCATGTACACTTGACCTCCAAATTCATGAATCGTAGCACAGATTTCCTGAATGGCTTCCTCAAATACCCCGTGAGTGGAAGGGTAAGTTACCATCAAGGCTGAAAGGTCGTTTGCATGAGCAGCTGCCTTTTCCTTTAAGTCAGCTAAGTCGATATTTCCTTTCTCATCGCACTTCACCAAAACCACTTTCATGCCAGCCATCACAGCAGATGCAGGGTTAGTACCGTGAGCAGAAGTAGGAATCAAAGCTACATTTCTGTGGCCTTCCCCTCTGCTGATATGATAAGCACGGATCACCATCAGACCAGCATACTCACCCTGCGCTCCGGAATTAGGCTGCAAGGAGGTATCTGCAAAACCAGTGATCTCTGTCAACCAAGTTCTAAGATTGGTGAATAGCTCCTGATACCCTAATGTCTGATCCATTGGAGCAAATGGGTGAATCTGACCAAATTCAGGCCAGGTTACCGGAATCATTTCCGCAGTTGCATTCAACTTCATGGTACATGATCCCAAGGAAATCATGGAATGAACCAAGGAAAGATCTTTTGCCTCCAGTCTCTTGATGTATCTGAGCATTTCATGCTCGGAATGGAAGCTGTTAAATACTGGGTGAGTCAGATAATCCGACTTTCTACTCAGAGCTTCAGGAAGCTCCAAACTCAGGTTGCTGACCAATTCATCCAGATTTAGCGTATGCTTTCCTTCTTCGGTTGCAAAAATATTGACAATGGTCTTGACATCTTCCAAGGTCTTGGTTTCGTCAAAAGAAATGAAAACGGAATCGGATTCATATCTGAAGTTCATTTTCTCTCCCAATGCCAAACCTCTCACTCTTTCGAGGGCTACCTCATTCATCTTTACTTCGATGGTATCAAAGAAAGGCTGCTCACCTACTTGAAGTCCAACCTGCTTAAGAGCCTGAGCGGTAATTTTCGCCAAACCGTGAGTTCGTAAAGCAATATCCTTCAATCCTTTTGGCCCATGATAGACTGCGTAGAAGGAAGACATTACTGCCAATAGCACCTGTGCTGTGCAGATATTGGAAGTGGCTTTTTCTCTTTTGATATGCTGCTCTCTGGTCTGTAGAGCCATTCTATAGGCTTTGTTACCAGCCTTATCGATAGATACGCCGATGATTCTGCCTGGAATTTGTCTTTTGAATTCTTCCTTGGTAGCGAAAAATCCTGCGTGAGGACCTCCATAGCCCATGGGCACTCCAAAGCGCTGTGCAGATCCTACTACGACATCGGCTCCCATTTCACCCGGAGGGGTCAAAAGAGTCAAAGCCAAAAGGTCGGAAGCAAATGCTGTCAGGACTTTATTCTCTTTCGCAGCAGCTACAATTGCTGAGTAATCTCTTACTGCGCCATCCGCATCCGGATATTGGAAAAGAATTCCGTATAATTCAGGATCGGTGACATCCAATTGATCAATTGATCCAAAAACCAGCTCAATTCCGATCGGTTCTGCTCTTGTTTCAAGAAGTGCCTTAGTCTGAGGAAAAATCTTTTCGTCTACAAAAAATCGGTTAGCCGTCTTTTTCTCTCTTGGCTTCACTGCATGAAGCATGGTCATAGCCTCAGCCGCAGCTGTGCCTTCATCCAACAGAGAGGCATTGGCCAGTTCCATTCCTGTCAGTTCACTTACTACCGTCTGAAAATTGATCAGAGCTTCCAGTCTTCCCTGAGCGATTTCTGCCTGATAGGGAGTATAAGCGGTATACCATCCCGGATTTTCCAACACATTCCTCAAGATCACTCCCGGAACGAAGGTGTCATAATAACCCAGTCCGATAAAGGATTTGAACACTTTGTTTTTGGAGGCCAGCTTTTTGAAATCCCTCAGGAAGTCTGATTCTAGCTTGGCTTTAGGAAGGTCCAAAGGACGCTCCAACTGGATGGATTCAGGGACAGTCTGATTGATTAATTCCTCAAGGGATGAGGCCCCGATTTTTTCCAACATCTCTGCGATCTCTGCCTCGGTCGGGCCATTGTGTCTGCTCTCAAATTTGACAGCATTGGTAAGATTAATCTTCATAAAGAACGGTAGGATTTTTTCTATTTGGGTCTGGAAACTTCCTGATTTTATGGGTGCAAAGGTACCATTTCTTGAAAGAAAATGAATTTGGCTTTTGCTAAATATTTACATGGAAACCAGAGGAATTGATAAACGGTTTATTTGCCACTTAAAAAAATCAATAGCTTAGCAGCCTAAACTGAATTTTATGAAGAAAAAATGGTTTTTAAGTGCCAATCTGGCGCTTGCGATGGCCTTTTCGGCTTTTGGACAAAATCCCGTTCAGGTGAAATATGCCAATACAATCACCGAAGCAGACTTGAAAGAATACCTCACCTACCTTGCCTCTGATGAAATGAGAGGCCGGGATACAGGCTCCGAAGAAGGTAAAATCGCCGCTAACTATCTGGCTGATTTTTATAAAAACCTCGGATTAACAGGTCCTGCCGATGGTAGCTACTTTCAGTCAGTCCCATTGGTCAGCAATGCTTTCACCAAAGTGACCCTACAAATAGGTAAAAATAAATTGGTGGAAAATGAGGACTTCGTGTTCACCGGAGATGGAAATATGGCCAAAGCGGCGAAAGGAGAATTGGTATTCCTCGGCCTGGTGACTGACGAAAATCTCGCTAAAGTAGATGTCAAAGGAAAATTGGTAGGCCTCTGGGCTGTTGGAGTCAGAAGTAATGACTTGGTCAACAAAGTAATGGACGCGGGTGCAGCAGGCATCGTGATCGTGACCATGGAAGGACAAGCCAACTTTGACCGTATTGCCAACCGATACAAGACCTTGGCTGGCAGAGGCCGAATCGGTTTCGACCAGAAAATCAAGCAAAGACCGGTTTTTATGGTAAGCTCCGACAAGATGGCTGAGCTTTTTGCCACTCCAGTAGAAACCCTAAAAGAAGCTGCCAAATCCAATCCGGAATCTATCGCTTCACAAAAAGCAACCTATCAAGTCGTCAAAACCAAAACCCCGGTAGATGCAGTCAATGTGATGGGCTTCCTCGAAGGAACCGATAAAAAAGAGGAGGTTTTGGTAATATCTTCACACTACGACCACGTGGGTGTAAGCTCCACAGGAGAAGTTTTCAACGGTGCCGATGATGACGGTTCAGGGACCGTTTCCGTAATGGAAATTGCAGAGGCATTTGCTACTGCTGCCAAAGAGGGTAATAGACCTAGAAGAAGTATTTTGTTCCTTAATGTGACTGGTGAAGAAAAAGGCCTTTTGGGATCTCAGTACTATTCAGAAAATCCAATTTTCCCCATTGCCAACACGGTAAACAATATCAATATTGACATGGTTGGTCGGATTGATTACGAATACCAAAATGCAGAAAACAAGGACTATGTCTATGTGATTGGTTCGGAAATGCTTTCTTCTCACCTGAAGAAAATCAACGAATACAACAACATCACTTACACCAATCTGATCTTGGACTACCGCTATGATGCGGAGGACGATCCTAACCGATTCTACTATCGCTCAGACCACTACAACTTTGCGAAGTTTGATATCCCGGTCATCTTTTTCTTCAACGGGGTACACGATGACTACCATCAGGTGACGGACACTGTGGATAAGATCGAATTTCCTTTGATGACCAAAAGAGCCCAATTGATATTCCACACCGCTTGGGATTTGGCAAACAGAGAGCAGCGAACTCCGGTAGATGGAACAAATACTAGAACAGACAGATAAATCTGCAATTAGAAAAGGCCTTGAATTCCTAAATTCAAGGCCTTTTTTTATTTCCCCCTATTCTTCTGATTCTTAGTCTTAAGCTGATTTCGGTTAGGCTTTTTGCCATGTTTCTTTGCCTTTACTTTTTCACCTTTTCCGATATTCTTCTTCGGCTGAGCCTTTTTCTCATGGAAAGCTCCTTTGTAATCCGGATTGTCCCGCTGCTTGAGCTTATCCAGTTCACGCTCGTAGGCTTGCTTTTCCTCAAATGGAGTTGGAGGCACCTCCACCTTTTCAGGAATAGGGAACTCTTCCACTTTCATTCGGATGAGCTCCTCGATTTTTTCAAAGTGATAGGTCTCAGCAGGGTTGACAAAAGTGATCGCTTTCCCCTCATTTTCTGCACGGCCTGTTCGTCCTATTCGATGCACATAATCCTCATAGATCAATGGCACATCAAAATTGATCACATGAGATACTAAAGTCACATCCAATCCACGGGAAGCGACGTCTGTCGCAACCAAGATCCTAACATCTCCCGCCTTAAAATCCTCCATGGAATTGATTCGGGTGTTTTGCCCCTTATTGGCATGGATGACCCGGATTTCTCCGAAATTTTTCCGCTCAAGAAAAGAATACACGGCTTCCGCATTTTTACGGCTTCGTGTGAAAATCATCGCACGGCTGATTTCTTCATTTTCCAGCAGGTGAGCCAGCAGATTGATTTTGGTCTTAATGTTGGGCACAGTATACTTTACCTGAGCAATCGTCTCAGCTGTAGTTGCAGAAGGGGCAACCTCTACTCTTTCTGGAAACTCCAGAAATTCAGCTGCCAAATGCTCAATCCGTCCTGAGAAAGTTGCCGAAAACAAAAGATTTTGACGCTTGCTTGGAATCACTTCCAGAATTGCCCGAATCTGAGGCATAAACCCCATATCCATCATCTTGTCCGCCTCATCCAGCACCATGGTTTTCAACTCTTTGGGATGAATGATTCCTTTCCGGTAGATATCCATAAAACGACCCGGAGTAGAAATCAGAATGTCAGCACCCGCTTCGATCTGCTCAATCTGAGTTTTGGGACCGATTCCCCCATACAGGCTGACAATCCTCAAATCAGTATTTTTCCCCAATTGCCTAGCCACTTCCTCGATCTGCATGACCAGCTCACGGGTGGGCGCCAAGATCAAAGCTCTGGGATGCATACCTTGGGCATATTTCACCTTCATAAGTACCGGAAGGATATAGGCCGCGGTCTTTCCTGTACCGGTTTGAGCAATACCCAGCACATCGTGCCCGGCCAGTGCCAATGGAATTGCCTTTAGCTGAATCGGGGTGGGCTGGGTATATCCTTCCTCCGCTACTGCTTCAAGAAGTTGCTTATTCAGCTTAAATCCATCAAAGCCGGGAGTTTCATCGCTCATGGGTGTAGGGTTAGGTGATCAATAAAAATCCTAATCCGGGTATGAAGGGAAAAAGACTTTTGCATTTTGCCTCAAATATAGGCAAATAGGAAGGGATTACCCTCGATGCTCGGATATCTTAGCTAGTTTGAGCTTAGGGTTTAATTCGGCGGTTGAAGCAAAAGGCCATTTTTTTTGCATCCAGATCAGGACATTTGTTAAAAATGAACGTTTGGTGAACGATTTTGGACAAGTCCGACAAAAAGCTTTGAACCCAAAGGATATCGGGAATTAGATTTAACTTTTTTTAGAAATAAGACTCGAGCCGCTTGCGCCAAACAAAGTATCTACTTACTTTTGCACACCCAATGAGAAAAACCTCAAGGGGACAGATTACACGGTGATTGTAGCTCAGCTGGTTAGAGCGCTGGTTTGTGGCACCAGAGGTCGCCGGTTCGAACCCGGTCTTTCACCCAAACCCCTCAAATCGAGGGGTTTTGCTGTATATAGTGGAGTTGTTTTGGCACAAGATTTGACAACTCCAGAAGAAACTAAACCAATTTGAGATGTTTACTTTGTTCAAATCCTCTCCCAAATTCCCGGAAGTAAAGCCGGTGAACATCAAGCAGGTTCAAAATTATCTGCTCAAATTCGAGGAGTCTATCCGCAACTTTGAAGAGATCCAAAAAGAGAAGATTCACTCGCTACATTGATTAAAAAGAAGGTTATGGAAACATAACCTTTATTTTTTTGTCTTTAGTTTTTCTTATCCGATCAAACTTCTATTTTTAGCTTCTTACAATAATTCGCTATGAGTTATATCCATTTTGACAAGACCCAATTAGTCAACCTAAATTATTCTCTTGAAAGAGAGATCATTCGGACCAATCGCTCGGGAACCTATACCAGCACAACCATCATCGGCTGCAATACCCGAAAATATCATGGACTTTTGGTGGTCCCTCAACCACAAATTGACACCCAAAACCATGTTTTTTTATCTACGGTTCATGAGACAGTAATTCAGCATGGGGCTAGTTTTAATCTGGGAATCAGCAAATTCCCCGGCAATTATTCGCCGAGAGGGCATAAATACTTAGAAGATTTCGATTCCGAACCCATACCTAAACTCACCTATCGAGTGGGCGGAGTCGTTTTGCAAAAAGAGCTCATTTTGGATACCAACCGGGATCGTGTCATGATCCGATACACCTTGCTGGAAGCCCATTCACCTACTAAGATTAGAATTCAGCCATTTCTGGCTTTCAGAGGCTATCACTCCTTGATGAAGGCCAATGATGAAATTAACAAAACAGCAGAAAAAGTCCCTAACGGGCTGAAATTTCAGCTTTACCCTCAATACGACCCGCTTTTTCTCCAGCTTTCCAAAAAGAACACCTTCAGTTCTTCTCCGGACTGGTATTACAACATTGAATACATTCAGGAAAGGGAGCGAGGTTATGATTATCAAGAAGACCTTTTTGTTCCGGGATACTTTGAATTTGACATTACCAAAGGTGAGTCTGTCATTTTTTCAGCAGGGCTTACAGAAGCCGATCCCAAAACCCGCCAAAACGCCTTCGAAAAGGAAATCGCCAGACGAATTCCCCGAAACAACTTTGAAAACTGCTTAAAGAATGCCGCAGGGCAGTTTATCCGAAGAAGAAACGGAGAGGTGAGAATCATTGCCGGATATCCATGGTTTGGATGGTGGGGAAGGGACACCTTCATTGCCGCCCCGGGCCTGACCCTTACCATGGGAGACAAAGAGACCTTTCTGGAAATCATGGACACGATGTCCAAAGACCTGAAAGGACCGCTCTTCCCCAATATTGGAAGCGGAGACTATACCAATATGACATCCATGGATGCTCCTCTTTGGTTTTTCTGGTCATTGCAGCAATACATCTTCTTCACTGGAGACAAAAAGACAGTCAAATCCCGCTATCTGGACAAGCTTAGAGGGATCATCGAAGGATACAAAGCCGGAACCGAATTCAACATCCACATGCTGGAAAACGGCCTGATTTGGGGCGGCCAAGACGGGATCGCTCTGACTTGGATGGACGCGATCACTCCGGATGGGCCGGTCACCCCGAGAAAGGGCTGCCCAGTGGAGATTCAGGCGCTTTGGTACAATGCGCTCTGCTTCTATCATGAGCTATCTGGAGACAAAGATTATTTGACCCTGGCGGGAAAAGTGAAAGAATCCTTTGATCGGGAATTCTGGTCCTGGGATTACGGATACTTGGCTGACGTAGTAGATGGAGAAGAAAAGGACTGGTCTATCCGCCCCAACATGGTGTTTGCCACTTCACTTCCTTATACTATGCTAAGCGAAGAGAAAAACGATCAGATTCTGGAAATAGCCAAATCCAAACTTCTTACCCCTCGGGGTCTGCGCTCTCTTTCGCCTGACGATCCGGGATACAAAGGCTATTACTTTGGCAATCAGATCAGCCGTGACAACGCCTATCACAACGGAACCGTATGGGCTTGGCCACTCGGTCATTTTGTGGAAGGGTATATGAAGCTACATGGCAAGGCCTCCAAGCATTTCATTCAGAAAATAATCAAAAGCTTCGACGGGGTGATGACCCAGTACGGAGTAGGTACAGTGGCTGAGATTTACGATGGAGATGCACCCCATCGGCCAAAGGGATCTATTTCCCAAGCCTGGAGTATTGCGGAACTGCTTCGAATGATGGATTTAGTCAATAAAACGTAAGGGTACTATGAGAGTATTGATGTTCGGGTGGGAATTTCCCCCTCACATTTCTGGAGGATTAGGCACTGCCTGCTATGGCTTGGTCAAGGGTATGAACCACCATAATCAGGAAGTGATTTTTGTAGTGCCAAAATTATGGGGAGATGAGGAAAATCTGGCTGATTTCGTCAATGGAAGTGATATTTCCATCAATTACCGAGAGAAGAAATTCAAAAAAATCTGGAAAAACCTCACCTATCTGGAGGTAAGTAGCTTTTTGGTTCCCTATCTGGGGCCAGAGGAATATCAGAAATTCACTGACTATGCCATTCATGACAAAGTGGATGTGGACGAAAGTATTTTTACCAACAAGTATGAGTTCAGCGGAAAGTACGGAAAAAACCTAATGGAGGAAGTTTCTCGCTACGCCTTGGTTGGTGCTCAGATAGCAAGAGACCGAAGTGATTTCGATATTATTCACGCACACGATTGGCTGGCATTTCCGGCGGGAATCGCTGCCAAAGAAATCAGCGGAAAGCCACTTGTGGTCCATGTGCATGCTACTGAGTTTGATAGATCCGGTGAGTCGGTAAATAAACCGGTCTATGAAATAGAACGAGCCGGAATGCACGCCGCGGACCACGTACTGGCAGTAAGTGCATTGACCCGAAATATTGTCATCAAAAAATACGGAGTGCCTGCCCACAAAGTCTCCGTCCTTCACAATGCGGTTTTGGATGCCAGCATTATCAAATCGGCCTATCAGAAAAAAGTCCCTGAAAAAATTGTGACTTTCTTGGGTAGAATCACCTTCCAAAAAGGTCCTGAATATTTTGTGGAAGCTGCGAAAAAGGTAATTGACCGAGATCCCAATGTGCGCTTTGTGATGGCAGGTTCTGGAGATTTGCTCAATCGGATGATTCAGCGTGTGGCCGAACTTCGAATAGCCAACAAGTTCCATTTTACAGGCTTCCTGAAAGGGGACGACGTGGACCATATGTATGCCATTTCGGATGTTTATGTGATGCCTTCGGTATCCGAACCATTCGGTATCGCACCCTTAGAGGCCGTACGTCACAATACCCCGGTTATCATTTCCAAGCAGTCCGGAGTGGCCGAGGTCTTGAGAAATGCAATCAAAATCGACTTCTGGGATGTGGATGCGATGGCTGATGCGATTTTTGCCTTGCTTCATTATGAAGGAATCTCCAAGATGTTCAAAGAATTAGGCAGTGAAGAGCTCAAAAAGCTGAAATGGGAACACGTCGCCGCCAAATTGATTACTGTTTACGAAAAAACTATAGCCCAACAATCATGAGAACCGTCTGCTTTTATTTCCAGGTGCATCAGCCCTTCCGACTAAAGCCCTATCGCTTTTTTGATATAGGTGAGGATCATTACTACTGGGACGATTATCTGAACAAAAACGTAATCCGAAAGGCAGCACAGAGATGCTATTTGCCTATGAATGCCCTTTTGATGGATTTGATCCATCAGTATAATGGTAAATTCAAAGTGGCTTTTTCCATATCAGGAACATTCCTGGACCAAATGGAAGCTTATGCTCCGGATGTATTGGAAAGCTTCCAAAAACTGGTGGCCACCGGGCATGTAGAGCTACTGAATGAAACCTACACGCATGCATTGGCTGCCCTGAAAAGCAAAGACGAATTCACTGCTCTGGTAAAAAAGCATCAGGACAGAATAAAAGAACTATTCAACGGCTACACCCCGAAAGTATTCAGAAACACCGAGCTGATTTATTCAGATGAAATCGGTAAAATGGTTTACGAATTGGGCTACGAGGCTATTTTGACTGAAGGAGCAAAGCATATTTTGGGATGGAAAAGCCCAAATTACCTATACTCCAATGCATTGGAGCCCAATTTGAAAGTTTTGCTAAAGAACTTTCGCCTATCGGATGACATTGCCTTCCGCTTCAGCAACAAGACCTGGGCAGATTATCCTCTCACTACAGAGAAATTTGTCACTTGGCTCAATGCAATTCCAAAAGAAGAGCAAGTAGTCAATCTATTCATGGACTACGAGACATTTGGAGAGCATCAATGGGCAGATACGGGGATCTTTGAGTTTATGAGGCACTTGCCGGAGGCAATTTTCAGACATTCTGATTTCTCCTTCTCCACCCCATCGGAAGTGGTTCGCCAGTTGCCTGGAATAGGCAAAATATATGTACCCACTCCTATTTCATGGGCAGATGAAGAAAGAGATTTGACGGCTTGGCTAGGCAATGACCTGCAGGATGAAGCTTTCGACCGATTGTATGAAATCGAAAAAAAGGTCAAAGCCATCGATGACCCTGAATTGCAGCGGGACTGGGGCTACCTTCAGACTTCGGATCACTTCTACTACATGTGCACCAAGTTCTTTTCTGATGGATCTGTGCATCAGTACTTTAGCCCTTATGACACTCCATACGACGCATTTATTAACTACATGAATGTATTGAGTGATTTTGACTTGAGAGTAAAGGAAAGTAGTCAAGCCAAGAAGTAATGGCTAAAAAGGACAAAAAAGACTGTTCTCCATAGAGGTGAACAGTCTTTTTTTTTTCCCAATAATCAATATGGATTTATCAAATCGGAATAAAGTCTCCTTTTTTAGTAACTCTCTTTTTCCGAAGGAAAATCTCTGCTCTTCACATCTGAGATGTATTGCTGAAAGGCTTCCATCATGACTCCCTGGAGGTCTGCATACTGACGGAGAAATCTGGGCTTAAATTCCTGTGTGATTCCCAGCATGTCATGCATGACCAAGACTTGTCCATCCACATCAGGCCCAGCACCGATTCCAATCACAGGGATGGATAGAGATTCCGACACTTTTTTAGCCAATTTGGCGGGTATTTTCTCCAAAACTAGAGCAAAACAGCCACATTCTTCCAGGATTTTGGCGTCTTCGAGGAGCTTTTTGGCTTCGGCCTCTTCTTTAGCACGTACGGTATAGGTTCCGAATTTGTAGATGGATTGAGGAGTTAGCCCTAAGTGCCCCATCACCGGAACACCTGCACTCAGAATTCTCAAAACTGACTCTTTGATTTCTGAACCACCTTCCACTTTGACAGCATGAGCTCCGGATTCCTTCATGATCCGGATAGCAGACCTTAAGGCTTCTGAGCTATTCCCCTGATAGTTACCAAACGGAATATCCACCACGATAAAGGATCGCTTTACAGCACGAACTACAGCCGAAGCATGGTAAATCATCTGATCCAAAGTAATGGGCAAGGTAGTCTCATGGCCTGCCATGACATTGGAAGCGGAATCCCCAACCAAAATGATATCCATCCCGGCCGCATCGACGATTTTGGCCATGCTGAAATCATAGGCAGTAAGCATGGAGATTTTCTCTCCCCTTTGCTTCATTTCCTGAAGGGTATGAGTGGTGATTCGCTTGACAGAAGCTGAAGAATGAACAGACATGAATTAGTGAAGATGAACGGAATACTGATTTTCAGAAAAATCCACCTGAATGTGCTCGTTGAGTGTGGTGGCAAGCTCATACCCGGTATAATCAGGCCTCACGGGAAATAAACCATGGCTTCGGTTGACCAGCACGGCGATCTCCATCTTTTGGATCTCAAAATCCAAAAACGGCTTCATGGCATAAACCAAGGTCTTTCCCGTATTGAGCACATCATCGACCAGGATGATGGTCTTGCCTGATAATTCTATCTCAGGAGATATCTCAATTTCAGATTCGGCTACATGACTTTTATCCAACAAAACCTCAATGACTTCAATGGAAAGCGGAGAGATTTTCCCCAACTCCTCAGTCAGCAGGCGGGCCAATACCATCCCCATCCCAGAAATTCCTGCAAAGACCAAACCCGAAGAATGAATATTTCTTTCGAAGATCTGATAGGCCATTCGGGTGAGTTTTTGGCCGATTTGTTTATGATTGAGTACGATGCTCATGTGTTTTTCAAAATTGAAAAATAGACCAATTCTTTTTGGATTCAAAGAAGATCATCGATGAGTATCTTCTTCCTGGAGAATATTGAGGTAATTCTTGTACCGATACGGATGAATGTAGCCCTCCTCCAACTTTTGGCGAATGATACAACCCGGCTCATTCACATGCCGACAGTTGTTGTATTTGCATTGACCGAGGTATTCCCGCATTTCGGGAAAATAGTGCGAAAGCTCATGCTCTTCGATATCCAGAATCCCAAACTCTTTGATCCCAGGAGTATCAATCAAATCCCCTCCGCCCTCTAAGGCAAATAGCTCTGCAAAAGTCGTGGTATGGACTCCCTTGGCGCTGTAATCCGACACTTCCTTGGTCTCCTGCATGGCCTCGGGGACCAAAACATTGAGCAAGGTAGACTTCCCTACACCTGAGTGACCAGCGATCAGGGTGGATTTATCTCGGAGGAAGGGAGAAAATTTCTCCATCAGATCCTTATCCTTCAAAGCAGAAACTTCCAAAACAGGGTAGCCCAAAGGCTCATAAATCTCATGGATATCCTGAAGCCACTCCTCCTCATCTTCGCCCTCCAGTTGATCCATCTTATTGACTACAAGCAAAGCAGGGATCCTGAAACTCTCCGTACTGACCAAAAACCTGTCAATAAAGCCAAATGACGTTCGTGGGTTTTTCATAGTAATGACCAACAGAGCCTGGTCTATATTGCTGGCAATAATATGGCTGTGATGCTGCTTCCGGGTGGACTTTCGTATCACATAGTTTTCTCTCGGAAGGATTTCCCTGATCACCACAGAGTCCTGACCTGGTTCTTTTTCTATCTCTACCTTGTCTCCTACAGCGATAGGGTTGGTCAGCTTGAGATCTTTCTGTTTGAACTTCCCCTTTAGCCGGGCAGAAACAGGCCCGTTTTCCGTTTGCACGATATACCAGCTACCGGTAGACTTGATGACTCTGCCTTGGATCATAGTTCGGTCATTTCTTGAATTTTGGATACAATTTTTTTGGCAGCCCCTTGGTTGGATGTCACCCATGAATTCGCTGCTTCTTGTGCTTTTTTGTGAAAATCCGGTTCTTGAAGCTGAGCAAAAATCCACTTCAAATCCTCCGAACTATTTACCGAAAATCCACAACCCTGTTTTTCACTTTCCTCAGCTTCGGGAAACTTGGAGGCTTTGTTCACTATTCCGAATATCACCGGTACCCCAAAGCCCAAGGGCTCCAGAATATTATGCAAGCCTTTCCCAAAAGCCCCGCCTACGTAAGCCACCCAGGCAAATTGATAGAGAGAGGAAAGCATGCCAATATTGTCAATGAAGAGGACTTCATTGGTCATATGGGGATTCCATTGGGAATATTTGGATGAGTTTAGGATCAATTGCCCTGCCCATTGATCCATAGGTTCGGGACTGATGTCATGCGGTGCCACAATCCACCGGTAATCAGGCCATTCATTCATCAATGGAATCAACAAATTCATATCCTCTTCCCAAGCTGAGCCTACCACAACGACAGGCTTCACCCCGATCCACGCCGCCAATTCGGGAAAGGATTTGGGTTGGCTGGCATGAGAAGCTACCCGGTCAAACCGAGTATCGCCTGTCCTGCTGGCCTGCCGAATTCCATATTTCTCCAATAAGCTTACACTTTCTTCATTTTGGGTGAAAATCCAGCGCATTCCCTCTAGATTTTTCCTAAAAAAACTTCCAAATATGCCAAAATAGGATTGGTCCAAACGGAAATTTGCTGAAGCAAGGAAGTAGGGAATTCCTCTTTTCTTCAAAGCCTCCAAGTGAAAAAACCACAAATCGTATTTGATGAA
The DNA here is from genome assembly GCF_036245645.1 of Algoriphagus taiwanensis. Lineage (NCBI taxonomy): Bacteria > Pseudomonadati > Bacteroidota > Cytophagia > Cytophagales > Cyclobacteriaceae > Algoriphagus > Algoriphagus taiwanensis. The sequence continues at coordinate 14,671 of NZ_BTPE01000012.1, forward strand.
AATAGCCAGTTTAGGATTAAGAATTCTCACAAATTCCTCCGCCCATTTTTTTCTATCTAAAGGTAAATAGGTAAGGAAATCCACACCAGGCTGACTTTTCTTGATACTGGGATCATACCCAGATGGACTAAAGAAGCTGACCACCACCGGTTGCAAAGGCCTTCTTCCCTTGATTTCTGAGATAATGGGCTTTGCCATTTCATATTCTCCCAAAGAAGCCGCATGCACCCAAATCACCGGATTGGGATTGGATTTTTTGAATTTTTTCAAATTTGAAAAAAGAGCATCCCTTCCCTGCAAAAAGTGCTTAAGTTTGGGCAAAAAAACTGCCGCCAAAGGGAGTAGGCCCGAAAAAAGCCAAATTACCGCTCCATAAATGGTCTTCATTTGGTAAAAGTAGATATTCCAAAAGATTAACCGGATTTTGGATCAAAGAAAAAGTAGCAGTAGAGAGACAAATAAATAGGATTCTTTTGGTGCAATTGCCTTTGAAATTCCCTATTTTCAATGCCTCCTTTGAAATAAACTCTCCAACCTAGCCAAAAGAGTAAAATGATTAGCGTACTGTTTGTTTGTCTTGGAAATATCTGCAGATCGCCTCTGGCAGAGGCAATTTTTGAGCATAAGATCAAGGTATTGGGTCTGAGCAGCCATTTTAAGTCAGACAGTGCGGGCACTTCGGACTACCATATTGGGGAATTGCCCGACGACCGGACCATCCGATGTGCACAAAATAATGGGCTGAAAATTTCCCACAGAGGCAGACAAGTCAACCGGACCGACTTTAGAGAATATGACTACATCCTTGCCATGGATGAAAGTAATCTCAACTCGCTCAATCAAATGAAAAAGCGGTTCAACTTCCCCAACAAGGAGATCTATTTGATGCGGGATTTTGTGGAAGGACACGAGGGGCTACCTGTACCTGATCCTTATTATGGAGGAGAGAAGGAATTTGAAGATATCTTCCAGATTCTGGACCAGTCCATTGATGGCTTTCTGGAAAAAGTAAAAGAGACCCATCAACTCTATGCTTGATCAGTACCAAATCTATGAACAAGTACTTTTTCAAGTTTTAGGGCCTTTGGCCCAGCTCAAGTCCGCCCAACTTATCGCTGCAGGAAATCACAATCAGGGCATTCAACTCAAAACCTCCGAAGGGGTATTTTTTCTCAAGCTAAATTTCGACCACGAAAGAGATGTCCTGTCCAAAGAAGCAGAAGGTCTTAGACTGCTGAGAAAATCTACCTTTTTGAAAATACCTCAGATTTATGGTTTTGGACGGGTAGAGGATTACAACTTCCTCCTGTCGGAATACATTCAGGGCTCTAGGCATCAGGTCGACTATTGGGAAGATTTGGGATTGGGACTGGCTCATCTCCATCTGAACAATAAAAAACAATTCGGACTGGAATCTGACAATTACATTGCCTCCCTTCCGCAAAAAAACCAATTCCATGATAATTGGGTAGACTTTTACATCGAGCAAAGGCTGGAACCCATGCTTGGCAAGGCTTATTTTGACCGATTGATTCCCTTGGATTTTCTCAAAAAATTCCAAGCTATTTACCCCAAGTTGGATATGCTTTTCCCAAAGGAAAAAGCCTCTCTGCTTCATGGAGACCTTTGGTCCGGCAATGTGATTTGCGGAAATGATGGAAAACCCTGCCTGATCGACCCTGCTATTTATTACGGACACCGGGAGATGGATTTGGCTTTTAGCAGGCTTTTTGGCGGATTTGACTCCCGCTTTTACGAAGCTTATGAGTCTGTTTTACCTTTGGAGCCCGATTTTGAAAGCAGAATGAGCCTTTACAACCTCTACCCTCTTTTGGTTCATCTCAATCTTTTTGGGACGGCTTATTTGCCAGGAATTGAAAAAATCATCAATCGATTCGGATCATGAGCTTTCAGATTAGGTCTTTTAAAGAAGAGGATTCATCAGCAATCCTAGAAATCATCAATGATTCGATCCTGAATACTTCTTTCAATTACGACTACTTTCCCAAGACTTTGGAGGACATCCGGGATATGTTTTTAGAAAAAATACGCGATGGAATACCTGTATTGGTTTGCGAATCAGAAAAGCAGGTCTGTGGATACGCTACTTTTGGAAAGTTCCGAGCCAAACCCGGCTACAGCAAAACCATCGAACACTCCATCTATTTCAAAGCAGGAACTCAAGGCAGAGGAATGGGTACTGCCTTGCTCAGGCAACTGATCGAGCTGGCCAGAAAGCAAGGCTACCACGTCATGATTGCAGGGATGGATTCCGAAAATCACGGTAGCTATCGCTTTCATGAAAGACTCGGATTTCGGGAGGTCGGAAGATTTCCGGAAGTCGCCTTTAAGTTTGGGAAATGGTTGAATCTGGTTTTTATGCAACTCGACCTAAATCCCGAACCCAATCCCCGCTGATCAAATCAAGCTGATTCTTGCTCCGGTCCGTACTGCCTCATAGATCGCATCGACGATGACCAAGTCTCGGAGCCCCTCCCCTCCATCTACCGGCACCACTGGGGATTTCCCATCCAAAATGATCGCCGCCATCTCGTCCATCTGGGTAGTCTGATGAGTGATATGCTCGGCCTCAATCGGTCCCTGATTGGTTTTGGCTTGGATAGGACCATAACCGGTCGATGGCTGCATTTCTGCAAAACCTTTGGTGCCGTTGAGGAAAAACTTATCCAGATTATTCATGGAATAGGTAGAAAGACAGGAGGCTACAGCACCGGAGGGAAAACCCATCTGAAAAGTAATCGTCTCATCCACTCCTTGCTTAAACTTAACCGGGTCCGTCTTGACTTCCTGAGCAGTCACCCAAATGGGTTCCTCTCCCAGCATATATCTGGCTCCATTGATGGAATAAATTCCAATATCCATCATAGCACCTCCTCCTGCCAAGGCCTTATTCAGCCTCCACTGCTTAGGATCACCGATCATGAATCCGCTCAGTCCCTGAAAAAAGAGAGTTTTTCCAAAATCACCGGCTCGCTGTCTGCGAATCACCTCCAGCGTCTTAGCTTCAAAGTGCATCCGGTATCCCACCAGCAAATGAACTCCTGCATCCTGACAAGCTTGGATCATTTCCCTTCCCTCTTCAGCATTGAGAGCCATGGGTTTTTCACAAATCACGTGCTTGCCTGCACGAGCCACGCCAATGGAATGCGGTTTATGAAGAGAATTGGTTGTGATCACATAGACCGCATCGATATCCGGGTTGTCCTTGATCTGATGGTAATTTTCGTAGTTGTAGCAGTTTTTGGCTGGAATGCCGTATTTCTGTTGCCAAGCTTCGATTTTGGAAGGGGTGCCACTGATGACGCCTACGAGCTTAGCCCTTTTGCAATCCTTCATCGCTTCGGCCACGCGAGTCCCGTAGCTGCCCAATCCCATAATAGCCACTCTCAGGACTTTTTCTTCCTGCTTTTTAGGGGATGAGGAAAAGGATGAAGCAAAAGGCAAGGATACAGCTAAAGTGGATAAGCTGGCTTTTTCGATAAATTCTCTTCTGGTGGTCATGAGGGCAGTGTTTGATAGATGCTGAATTTAGGAAACTTAGCTCAGATAGTCGATTTTCTTCTGACGGCCTGAAAGGTATTTCTTGTAGACTGCTCCAGCAAAACTTCATAGCCATCCAACAAAGCAGGGATTTCTTCCGGTTTTTGATGCAATACCGTCAGCAATTCAAGTCCCTCATTGTAGCGGATTTCGAAAGTACTTTTCAGGGCCGCCAAGAGCTGTTCCAATTTAAATACCTGCGCATCAATTACCACTGATACACTGATCGCAGAGAGTTGAAGCATATTGACCCTGAGCTTTAGTTTTTTGAGTTGCTCGTAAATCTGATGAATATGTCCTTCCTCAATAAAAGTGTAATCCGTGACTTTGAAACTGATCAACACCTGATTCTTTTTGAGCACCAAGGTAGGAATCGATTGGGATGGAGCATCTTGGTGGATTTTTGTTCCCGGGGCATCAGGCTCCAGAAAAGATTTGACAAACAGGGGGATCCCTGCATTAGCCAAGGGCTTGATCGTCTTGGGATGAATCACAGAGGCTCCAAAGTAGGTCATTTCAGCTGCCTCAGGATAGGCTAATTCCTCGAATTTTTGGGTATTTGGAAAAAGCTTGGGATCTGCATTGAGCACTCCCGGGACATCCTTCCAAATGGTCACAGATGAAGCATCCAAACTCGTAGCCAAAATGGCAGCTGTAAAATCCGAGCCTTCTCTTCCCAAAGTAGTCGGTCTACCTTTTGGATCAGAACCGATAAATCCTTGGGTCAAAATGGGAAACTGCTTCAAAACCGGAATCCATTGAGCTCGGGTTTGAATTCTGGTCTTTTCCCAGTTGATTTTGGCAAAGCGAAAGTCAGAATCAGTATGAATCACCTCGCGCGCATCCTTCCAAACCACCACTTGCCCCTGAAGACAGAGATATTCTGCCACAATTCGGGAAGAAATCAACTCTCCATATCCTACAATCCGATCATAGAACTCGTCATAGTTTTGCTGGGTAAGCGGTCTTTCGAGATCTTTTTCAAGCTTAATGAAAAGGTTTTCCAAAAGAGTAAAAACCGGATGCTCTTCGGGGAAAGTTTCTTGACAGATTTTTAGATGAAAGCCCTTCAAAATTGAACAATTTTGAGAAAAGTCTTCATTCCCCATTTTTTTCCAGATAATCTCTTCCAAAGAATTAGTGGTCTTTCCCATAGCTGATACTACAATCACGAGCTGATTCCGCAATCGATTACGCAAAATTTTTGATAAGTTTTCAATTGCAGAACTATCTTTGACCGAAGCACCACCAAATTTGTAAATGAAGTTTTTTGCCATGAAGAATATTATCTAATTTTCGAAAATGCAAACCCAAATATTGTACTTTTCCAAGAATGAAAATTTTACCATATCAGCCGGATCAAAGCAATCTGGCCTACTCCGTAGGAATCACCCTAGACCGATTCATCAAGCTCAAGCAAAGTGACTTTCCTTTTGCCTCCGGTGAGCTTTCACAACTCCTTCGGGATATTGCGCTTGCAGCCAAGATTGTCAACAGGGAGACCAATCGTGCAGGCTTGGCTAATATCGGAGGAGCTTTTGGACAAACCAACGTTCAGGGTGAAGAGCAGCAGAAGCTTGATGTCATTGCTAACATCCGGTTTATGCGGGCCCTTAGTAAAGGTGGCGAAGTTTGTGCCATAGTTTCCGAAGAAGAGGATGCTGTGATTGATTTGAAGAATAATTCAGGAAAATATGTGGTTGCCATTGACCCCTTGGACGGCAGCTCCAATATCGATGTGAATATCAGCATAGGGACCATATTTTCTATCTACCGAAGGAAAACCCCTGTCGGAAGTCCTATCACTGAGGCGGATATCATGCAGCCCGGAAATCAGCAGGTGGCAGCAGGCTATGTCCTCTATGGCAGCTCAACCATGCTGGTGTACACGACCGGCTGTGGCATCAATGGGTTTACCTATGAAAATAGCCTCGGGGAATTTTTTCTTTCTCACCCGGACATGCAAGCTCCAGAGGATGGGAAAATCTATTCCATCAATGAAGGTCTGGAGTTGGAATGGGACCCGGCAATCAAAACCTACATCAGACAGTGCAAAGCCGAAAAGCTCCAGTCACGATACATTGGAAGTTTGGTAGCCGACTTTCACAGAAATTTACTCAAGGGAGGCATCTACCTCTATCCTTCCACCCAAAAGAACCCCAGTGGAAAACTCAGACTACTCTACGAAGCCAATGCATTGGCACTCCTTATCGAGCAGGCCGGCGGCGCTGCTACTGACGGATATAGAAGAATTCTGGATATTCAACCTGAAAGTCTTCATCAACGAACCCCACTCATCATCGGGTCCAAGTCAATGGTAGAACAAGTCCAAAACCTCATCCAAGCATCTTCCAAGGAAAAAGAGATTCTTGTCCGTTGAGCAAAATTTAATTCTCTTTCCCGATCCAAAATCTTAATTTGCAAGCATAAAACTTTCGAAAATATGCTCAATAAAAAATCTTATTTACCTATTAGCATCTTATCGGGCCTTCTTTTCATCGGTTTTGCTTGCGCCCCAAAGCAGGCTGCCGAAGAGCCGATCGATGAAACCTATGCCACTCAGACTGACAAACTCCTGATCAAGGTGGACACGCTCTATACTGAGCTGGAAAATCCTTGGGGAATGACATGGCTACCCGACGGGAAAATGCTGATTACTGAGAGAAAAGGAGAAATTCTGGTTTTTCAGGATGATGCTTTTACCGGACAAAAAATCCAAGGTCTACCCCCAGTTCATGAGGTCAATCAGGCTGGTCTCCTGGATATTGCCATTCATCCAAAGTATGAGGAAAACGGCTGGATTTATATCGCCTACGCCAAGCATTTTGAGGACAGCACAGGGGCGACCACGATCATGAGGTTCAAGTTGGATGGAAATAACGCCATCAATCAGGAAGAACTAATCGTAGCCGGTCCATCTTGGAAAGGCGGTCGTCACTTTGGTAGCCGAATCGTATTTGATAATGACGGATATCTCTATTTCTCCAACGGAGACAAAGGAAACATCCCGATGAATGCGCAAAACCTTAACAATGCGCACGGGAAAATCCACCGAATCAAAGATGACGGTACTATTCCAACAGATAATCCATTCACTGATTCTTTGGGGAATATCAGTTCAATTTGGACCTATGGAAACCGAAATCCACAAGGCATGGTCTATGACAAAGTCAACAACAGAATCTGGGAAGTAGAACATGGCCCCATGGGTGGAGATGAACTCAATCTCATCGAAAAAGGTAAAAACTACGGTTGGCCAGTAATCACCTACGGTCAAAACTATGATGGCACGCCAATTACCGACATCACGGAGAAGGAGGGAATGGAACAGCCGATACATTATTGGGTTCCATCTATTGCAACTTGCGGCATGACCCTCGTGACCTCTGATAAGTATCCAGCCTGGAAAGGAAATATTCTGGTAGCTGCACTGGCTAAGCAGCATATTGCCCGAGTAGAAATGAATGGTACCACCTATGTAGGTGAGGAGAAACTACTTCAGGATATAGGACGAGTTCGTCAAGTGTCTGAAAGTCCTGATGGATATATCTATGCCATCACAGAGGCTACTGGTCTTTTGATCAAACTGCTTCCAATCAGGTAATTCTAATTCAAGTCAAGCAAGGCCTTTTGGAGATTTCAAAAGGCCTTTTTTTTACTTTTTCACATAAAATCCCCTTCTGTTCAAACTGCTTTTACTTTCCCTTCGTTTATCCTTTGGAAGCAAAGACAAAGCGTATGAATAGGATGAAAACGTATTTGATGGGAATTTTGACTTTTGTTCTTTTTTCAACAGCCACTGCATGCGGGCCTGCAGAATCTGAAACTCAACCCGCTCCTCTTCCAAATTTTGATTTTTCTACCCAAACAGAGAAAATGACCGTGAAGGTAGACACCTTGTATTCCGGATTTCAAAATCCATGGGGAATGACTTGGCTGGCAGATGGTAGAATGCTCGTCACAGAGCGAAAAGGGGAAATTCTGATTTTCAAGGACGATAAGTTTACCGGAGAAAAAGTCACAGGATTACCGGCCATCTATGCCTCAGGCCAAGCAGGACTTTTGGATATCACCACGCATCCCGATCATGCCCAAAATGGCTGGATTTACATTGCCTATGCTAAGCCTGTAGGAAATGGAGGAGCGACCACCATTGCAAGATTCAAACTCAATGGAAACGCTATTACCGACCTAGAAGAGCTAATCGTCACCACTCCCGGTTGGAATGGAGGCACACACTACGGCAGTCGGATTGTTTTTGACAGGGAAAATTACCTCTATTTCAGCAACGGTGAGCGAGGAAGCCAAAACAATGCTCAGGACCTAAAAAACTCACATGGAAAAATTCATAGAATTCACGATGATGGCCGAATTCCAGCAGATAACCCATTTTTAAACACGCCGGGAGCTATCCCATCCATTTGGACCTACGGCAACAGAAACCCTCAGGGCTTGTATTTTGATTTGGAAAACAACCGACTTTGGGAAGTGGAACATGGTCCTCGGGGAGGAGATGAATTGAATCTTCTGGAAAAAGGGAAAAATTATGGCTGGCCGGTGATTACTTATGGGATCAATTACAACGGAACTCCGATTACGGATATCACCGAAAAAGAAGGGATGGAGCAGCCAGTCAAATATTGGACTCCTTCCATAGCCACCTGCGGAATGACTAGGGTAACTTCTGATAAATATCCAGCGTGGAAAGGGAATTTTTTGGTAGCTGCCTTGGCAGGAACCCATATCGCCCGAGTAGAAATGAACGGAACGAGAGCTACCGGAGAAGAAAAACTTTTCCCGGGAATAGGCCGGGTGAGACAAGTAGCCCAAAGTCCGGATGGATATATCTATGCAGTCATGGAAGGACCAGGGTTACTGGTAAAACTTTTACCGGCTGCATAAGGAAAAAGGAGGGAATTACCCTCCTTTTTTTTTCAATTTAAGCTGCTCAATATCCAATAAGTCCTTTGGTCTTGCAGCTCTTCTTTTGCTTTCCAATAAATCTTCAAAAGACAAAACCCTCCATTTTCTCAAGATTTTATCTCCTATAGTAACTAGCTCAGAAGTAGCATAGGCTTCGTCAAATGTTTTTCCAATTTCAAACCGAGTGATTAATTCAAGGTCTAAATCATCTGGAGAAAATTTTACCGAAATGTTTTTAGTTCTCTCTTTTATTTCATCAGGAAACTCATCGATCTCAAACCCCATTTCCCGAAAAGACAATGCTAATTTGTCAAGATTATTTTCATCAGCTTTTATCCAAAAATCGACATCTGCAGAATGTCTTTGGTAACCATGGAAATTAACCGCACCACCTCCAATGAGGATCATTTTTACATCATATTTATTAGCTAGCTCAATAAACTGGGCGATGGTCTCTTTCCAAATCTGACTCATTTTTTTCTCTCCAAAATAAAATTGCCTTTAGTTCGCTCTTCAAAAGTTAGTTTGGAAGGAAAAAGCCGATTCACCCTTCGGCTTAGTTCCAAAAAAGCCATCAATCGCTCTTCCGGCTTTAAAGCTAAAAATTCTTCTTCTCGAATTTTATTACTCTCATCCTTAGTAAGATAGCGGATTTCCATAGTATAAAATACGTCAAATTCTCACACAAAGTCCACATCCACACTAAATGGGTACTTCATCAGGAATTGTAATGCTTCTTCGATTTGTAAATCCCCAAAAAGAACCCGATAGAGATTTTCGGTAATAGGAGCTCTAAGACCTGCCGTTTTTATGAATGCATTGATGATTCGGATGGTATTGATTCCTTCCGCTATTTCTTCCATGGAGTTAAGAATCTGAGAAAGCGGTTCCCCTTTTGCCAATCGATAGCCGACTGTAAAGTTTCGGGAATGAACCGAATTGCAGGTAGTGACCAAATCTCCTACACCTGCCAAACCAATAACCGACTGGACGCTTCCTCCCAAGGCTTTGCTGAGATGTACCATTTCCACCATACCTCGTGAAATAAGCAATCCTTTGGCATTTTCACCTAGACCTAGACCGGCAAGGGCTCCTGCAGCTATCGCGATGATATTTTTTAAAACTCCACTTAACTCCACCCCGATGATATCTGAATTCCCATACACTTGAAATCGCTCAGAGCGCAAGAGTCTTTGTCCTTCCAGAATCACCTCATTGTAATGACTGGCAATCACGGTGGCGGCAGGCTGCTCAAGAATCAGCTCAGTCGAAATATTAGGTCCTGCCAGACAACCTACTCTCACAGCAACTGTCTCTTGGAGAATTACCTCACTCATGGTCAAAATTTGCTCTCGCTTGAGCTTCTCCAGATTTTCCAGGGTTTGTCCCTCTTCCAGGTTCAAAGCCAAACCTTTCGTACCGTGAATAATCAGATGATAAGGATACAGGAAAGGGGCGAACCTTCGAATCACCTCAAAATAGGCCCCTGAAGGCACCATAAAAAAAAGAATATTGCATCTGCTGCAAATTTCCTCCGGATCAAAAGTGGCCAGAATTTCCGGATGCACCTTTCTTCCTGAGGTAGAATGAGTCTCATTAATCTCTCGCACCACTTCTTCTTTGCGGGCGTAGACCAAGACAGGATTTTTCTCCGCCAGCATATTGGCAATGGCAGTGCCGAAACTACCCATTCCGATCACACCGATCATTTTGGTATCAGAAGAGCTTTTCGAGGGCATATCCGTGAAGTCTGTTGTGATAGAAATATAGCAAGCTCATGTCTTGGGTGACGATGTCTCCATCCTTATTGGTCAATAGGGGTCTTTTGGCATGATACATTCCCACATTGTCCAAACCATGGGTAATAATCTCATCCATTGGTCTGTACATATGGGGAGCAACCCCGATTTTCCCCTTTTCCTTCAATTCCATGATATTACCCAAAACCAGCTGACAGGATTTTTTGAATTCGGCATATGGAATCACGATATCTTCCTCAGGCAATCGAATCAGATCAAACAGGTCCAATTTGCTGTTTTGAGCTTTGATCATTTCAAAGGCTACAAAAGCCACCAAATGGGAGCTAAAAACCCGATTGATTTTGTGAAATTCCTCCACAATGCGTTTGCCAAGCATGTGGGTATATTCCTCTTCCCGCTGATGATCTACAGTTACCTTTCCATCAGAAATGAAATAGTCTTGGGTGTTGATGATACGACCTCTTTTGTCCAAGCTGTTTCCTTCCTCATCCACATAATTGCCCAGAACATCCATGGCTTTCCCAATAGAAACTGAGATGTCGGAACCTTTGGTGAAAAACTTCACCAGAAACTTGGATATTTTGTAGGAGGTAGAAAACTCATCGTTTTCCTTGTAATAGCGCTCCTGTCCGGTGATACTCAAGTAATCACTGATCAAACTTGGCGCCTCCAGCACAAAATGGTAATTGATCGTCACCGGGACAATGAAGATCTTTCCTGAGACATCGGTATGGCCATTTTGATAATTGGTCCGCTGAGCTTCCAAAGCTGTGCTGAGTAGACCCAGCTTGAGTTTGGACTCGATCATTCCACTTCTTGAGCGCGTGCCTCCTGGGAAAAAAAGACTATGACACCCAAATTGAATGGCTTCTTTGGAATAGGTCTTCAGCGTCTCCAGATAAAGCAGATTTTTCTTCCTCCGGTCCACCTTGTAGGCCCCAAGGGCATTCATGAAATAGGCAAAAATGGAAATATTAAACAGATTGAGCCCGGCCCCATAAATGAAGGGGGGCATACCCAGAACTGAAATAATCCATCCGATCAGAATAGAGTCCAAATTGGAAAAGTGGGTAGGCACCATCACGATGGTTCCTTTGGTGGCCAAATCCCGAATTTGGTCTGTCTGTCCGGTAATCTGAATTTTATCCTGCAGAGTGTATTGGTTGCTGAAAATGGACCGAAATCCCTTCACCCGTGCTGCATTGAGCAGTCTGGAGAAGCCAAAAGTGACTACACTCCGAGTAAATTTGTAATGGGAAGCTTTAAAATTGGAGGCTATTTCATTGGAATATCTTGAGGTAATCTTATGAAGTACCCCTTTGTAAGCATCCAGTTTGGCAATTTTCGATTTCTTCGATTCGGAGTTGATTTGAAGTAGCGAGTGCTTTACTTCATTCCAAAAGGAATACTCATCATCCGGATCCACTACCCATGGATTTTGCTTGATACGGAGTTTTTCCCGGTAAAGTGTCGTCTCCAATTCTTCCTTTAAAATCTCCGGATTTTTCCCCGTTAATTCCAATACTCTTGACTCTGCTCGCTCGGCTACTCGCTGAACAAATTCCTTCCGCTCTCGGGCAAGCTTGACCACAGGCCATTCCGCCTGCTTGGGCAGAATAGGATCGTAGCGATGTTTGATATAGTTCTCCTCCAAGGGAAATGCTGGTTTAAAAGGAAAGCGCTCAAAGATAAAGAAAAGGCTTTACCCAAACGAACCGTTGGGGTAAAGCTGATATCAGCTTTTGGAGCGGACAAAAATACAGACAACTGCAGAGGTCAAAATCCCCATAAATGCTGCGAAAATAGAGGACTGGAAGATGTAGTTTTTTAAAGAGAAATAAGCCTTGGCCCCCTCCTCATCCATATGTCCCTGCTGGACGGACAGGTCAATGATGTTTGGGAAATATTCCGGAGAGATATAAGTATGAGTAATGTATTGACTGAGTGGGGTAAGAACCACCACCACGACAGTCACAACGATCCCTGAAATCAACCCCTGGACATAAGTCATTTTCCCCTGGTAGTCATTTTTCTTTTTGTCTATGAGTGCCAAAACATAAATCAGAATGGCTATAGGAGCATATAACAAGGTGTACGTAGCATGCTTTTCCAAATGGACATCGTGCCAGCCCAGGCTTTTTTCCAAAATCATCCAGATCAAACCGGATAAAATGAACAATAAGCCCCATTTGATTTCAATTCGAATCTTATTCATAGTGCAGGTGGGTTTGGGTGGATAAAACTCTTCACTTACAAATTACAAAAAATGCCTGAACGATTTGCTCTTCTGTTTGTTTGAATTGGAGATACCAATTAAACCCTTGTAGGAGCCGGAATCCGTGTTATTTTTACGGCACCTTTCCCCAATGAAACCAGACCTCAAACAAATCCAAGTCCCCATCGAAACCGAAATGGCTCAGTTCGAGCACAAGTTTCGGGACTTTATGAAAAGCAAGGTCAAGCTGCTTGATCATATCACAAACTACATCGTGAAGAGAAAAGGCAAGCAGATGAGACCCATGTTTGTTTTTCTGACGGCGGGGGTGTGTGGGGAGATCAACGAATCCACCCATCGGGGTGCCGCACTCATCGAATTGCTTCATACAGCAACTTTGGTTCATGATGACGTGGTGGATGATGCCAACTACCGAAGGGGATTTTTCTCGGTCAATGCACTTTGGAAAAACAAGATCGCTGTTTTGGTGGGGGATTATCTGCTCTCCAGAGGCTTGCTTCTGAGTGTGGATAATGGGGATTTTCACCTCCTAAGAATTGTCTCCAATGCAGTCAAAGAAATGTCCGAAGGAGAGCTTTTACAAAGCTATAAAGCCCGAAAGCTCGATGTGGATGAGGAAGTGTACTATGAAATTATCCGCCAAAAAACCGCCAGTCTGATTGCCTCTTGTTGCTCAGTAGGAGCCTCCAGCGTGGGAAGTGAGCAAAATTTCATCGAAAAAATGCGTCTGTTTGGGGAAAAAGTTGGGATGGCATTTCAAATCAAAGATGATCTTTTTGACTACGGCGAAGATGAAATCGGCAAACCTGTGGGCATAGATATGAAGGAGAAAAAGATGACGCTGCCGTTGATCTATGCCTTGAGAAATACCGATTGGCTGACCAAAAAGAAGATCATTTATCTCATACGAAATCGATCAGAAGACAAAAAAGCAGTCAATGAAGTCATTGATTTTGTCAAGAAGAGTGGAGGATTGGACTATGCAAAAGGCAGAATGAATGCATTTTATCAGGAAGCCTTGGAGATTTTGAGTGAATTTCCCGATTCGACCTATAAAACCTCACTTCGAGACTTGGTGAGTTATACGATTGAGAGGAAAAAATAATTCAGGTCATTTTTAAATCTCCTTCATAAATTTTTTCTCCTTTAAAAAAGTATATACTTTTATCATATACTTTATCGATATGAAGACCCTTTCCCTAAAACTTGATGATGCGGTTTTTGATGAAACCGAAAAAGTTCTTGAGCAAATGAAAATCTCAAGAAATAGGTATATCAATGAAGCGCTAGATTTTTTTAATAAAGTGCAGAAAAGGAAACTTCTAGCAGAAACATTGGCTGCTGAATCCAAGCTTGTGGGTGTGGATTCTATGGAGGTTTTGAAGGAATTTGACCAACTTGAGGAAAATGAATGGTAAAAAATTTGAGGTCTGGTTGGCTGATTTAGACCCAAGATTTGGAACTGAACCTGGCAAAACACGACCAGTTTTGGTTGTTCAATCTGACCTCCTTAACTCAATTCATCCCAGTACCTTGGTTTGTCCAATTACTACCAATGTCCAGTTGGAAAGCAAAATCCTGAGAGTTCATCTGTCTGCAGGTGAGTCGAATCTCAAACAAAATTGTGACATTATGATTGACCAAGTCCGAGCGATTGATAATCGGAGGTTAATCAAGAAGATCGGAACCCTTCCCAAAGAATTACAGAAAAAAGTCAATGAGAATCTTAAGATCGTATTAGACTTGGAAGATTAAGTCAAGTGTTTTGATACCTAAAAGTAAAACCGGATTTGCGATGTGCCCCCAAAAAGTCAGACACTTATTGGGGGCGAGTTCATTGATCCGGCTTTTGCATTATTTCATGGGATTGATGGTCTGGATTTTTCCATCTGGAAGATGAGTCAACTCTGCCATTTTGATATTTCTAAGCGGGGTATCTCCAGATAGCTCCGTATCATGATAAAAGAGGTACCATTTCCCCTCAAACTCCACGATGGAATGATGATTCGTCCAGCCTTCCACCGGCTCAAGTACATTGCCTTGATAGGTGAAGGGGCCATAGGGATTGTCACCTATCGCATAAGCGATAAAATGCGTGTCTCCTGTGGAATAGGACAAATAGTACTTTCCATTGTACTTGTGCATCCAGGCAGCTTCGAAAAACCGTCGATTAGTATCTCCAGCTTTGATCGGCTCACCGCTTTCATCCAAAATCAGGACTTCCTTTGGCCTCTCAGCCAACTCAGTCATGGAGTCTGAAAGCTTGGCGATGTAAGGCATCAAAGCCTTTTGGTCAGGTGCTGGAATTCCGTCTGTTGGGCCTTTTCGTCCTTCGACCAGTTTTTGATCTTCATACCACTGAAGCTGTCCGCCCCAGATTCCTCCCCAAAGAAGGTAATACTCGGCCCCATCCTGAAAAGCGGAGGGGTCCATGCTGAAAGTTCCCGCGATGGGTTCCGGTTCGGCAGTGAATGGTCCTTCGGGGCGATCTGAGACCGCCACCCCGATTTTGAAGATATCCTGCTTGTCCTTGGCAGGGAAATAGAGGTAATATTTTCCGTCTTTTTCAGCAGCATCCGGAGCCCAGAGCTGACGACCAGCCCAAGGCACATCTTCCAATTTCAGCGCAACTCCATGATCGGTAACCGTTCCTCCTGGACTTTCCATAGAAAAAACATGGTAATCCTTCATGTCAAAATGGGAACCCATATCGTCTTGGGCCACATCGGATTCGATGTCATGCGAAGGATAAATGAAGATTTTGCCCTCAAAAACATGAGCAGATGGATCGGCAGTATAGATATGCTTTACCAATGGAGCATGAGCAAATTTGGTAGCGGTGGTGTCGGCTTTGGGGACCTCTGTGGTCTCCTTTGGCTGGGTACAGGCGATTCCTGCAAAGATCAGCAAACTGAGGTAAGGGATTGATTGACGCATGGTTAGATTAGGTTTGAAATAGAGGTTGAAAATAGTGAAGGAAGAAGCTTTTTCTAAATTTTCTTCACCAAGAGAATCAAAAACAGAGATTACACGTATATTGGAGATAAATATACGTGTAATGAAGACCAAACTAACTTTGACGATCGAAAAATCAGTGATCGAAAAGGCAAAGGAATTTGCTGGAAATTCTGGAAAAAGCCTTTCAGAAATGGTCGAGCGATTTTTGGAGAAAGAAATTTCTGAGGCAGAATTGCAGCAAGCAAATATTCCAGAAGAGTTTAAAGGGCTTTTTGGTTCGGTCAACTTACCTGCGGAACTAAATGAAAAAGAGGCAATTCGTGAAATTTTAAGCCAAAAACACGCTGAATGAAAAAATATTTTTTAGACACCAATATCCTATTGGACTTTTTGGGCAATCGGCATCCATTTGGAAAATATGCTTTGGAAATCCTCAACAAATCCCGTCTCAAAAAATGGGAACTTTGGACATCGGAAAATTCGATTTTGACCAGTTATTACATCATTTCAAAGGAAATCGGAGACGTTGAAAGTAGAAACAAAATCAGCCGATTGATCAATTTTTTGGAAATACAACCGACTCAAAAAGTGCATATTCAACAAGCCTTAGGATCAGATTTTAAAGACTTGGAAGATGGAGTTCAGCATTTTTGTGCTTCTAGTATCCCCGGACTTGAAGGAATCATCACACGAAACAAAAAAGACTTCAAGCCTAGCCAAATCCCTGTTATTGAGCCTTGGGAGTTGGTTTGAATGAATTTTGATAGTATCATTTGATGCTATCACACCTAGATTTCAATCCAACCTTTCCAAATACCCCTTAAACTCGGCAAAGCTTTTCCCGATCGGGATCACCTTTTTTTCACCTTCCAGAAAAGCGGCCAAACGATCAGGCAAAATCAATTTTTCACCCAATGCTTCCTCCACTACGTCCCGGAATTTGCCAGGGTGGGCAGTTTCTAAAAAGACCCCGATACAGCCCGAATGCTCGGCCATAAAATCTTTCAAGCCCAAGTATCCCACTGCCCCATGCGGATCGAGGGTGTAGCCTTTGGGTTGGACGGACTGAATTGCCTCGACGGTTTGTTCGTCCGAGTAGAAATAACCTTTCACCTTCTCACGGAACAGCTCCTCATCTCCTCCATAAAGCGCTTGAAGCCTCGGGAAATTACTAGGATTCCCTACATCCATGGAGTTAGACACAGTCGGAATCGAGGGCTTTGCTTGGAAGGGGGAGCCATGTAAATATTCCGGAACTACCTTGTTTACATTTGTAGCTGCCACAAAGCGATCGATTGGCAAACCCATTTGTTGGGCTAAAATTCCAGCTCCGATATTTCCAAAATTCCCACTGGGAACTGCGAAAACGACCTTTTTGCCATTCTTTGGCAATCGGGAATAGGCATAGAAATAATACAGACACTGAGGAATCCAGCGGGCAATGTTAATCGAATTGGCAGAGGTCAACAGAAGTTTTTGATTCAATTCCGGATCCAAAAAAGCCCGTTTCACTAGCGTTTGACAGTCATCAAAAACCCCATCTACTTCCAATGCCGTGATATTTTGACCGAGTGTGGTAAACTGCTTTTCCTGAAGCGGACTGACTTTTCCCTTCGGAAAAAGGATAATTACCTCCACTCCTTCCACTCCCAAAAAACCATTGGCTACCGCACTCCCTGTATCCCCAGAAGTAGCCACAAGCACTCGGACTTTTTGGCTTTTTTCGCCCACCAACATACTCATCAGTTTGGAGCAAAATCTCGCTCCAAAGTCCTTGAAAGCCAAGGTTGGCCCATGAAACAGCTCCAAACTATACACATCTTCCTCCACTTTCACGATTGGCGCATCGAAAGTCAGCGTATGATCCACGAGTTCATGAATCTGCTTTTCACTCAAATCTTCCGAAAACAAAGCTCCGATCACGGCATATCCGATTTCACGAAAACTCATTTCAGGTAGCCTTTCGATCAGTTCCTTTGGCAAAACCGGAATTCGCTCTGGCATGTACAGGCCATTGTCTGGAGCTAGCCCCTTGATGACAGCCTCGGAAAGGGATACTTTTTGATTGGGATTGTTGGTGCTGTAGTACTGCATGGCTTGGGTTATTCTAGAACAAATGCTCCTTGGGTATTGATGGCAGAGTGATAGGCATCCACACCGAGTCCGATGGAATCGTACACTTGCTGAGCCGCATCGATGATGGATTGGACGTTGCCTTCTCCCTTGGAAAGGGCAAAAAGCGTGGGACCTGAACCCGAAATCCCCATTCCGAGCGCTCCGGCAGTTTTTACAGCTTCTTTTACTTCATAGAAACCGGGAATCAAGGTAGCTCGATAAGGCTCAGCAATCACATCTCGTAAGGACCTTCCAATCAATTCAAAATCTCCTTGAAACAAGCCCGCGATCAATCCGGCTACATTTCCTGACTGAATCGTGGAATGTTTTAAAGACACATGGTCTCTCAAAACCGACCTGGAATCAGAGGTTTTCAGCTCAAAATGGGGATGGAGCAAGGTACAATGTAATCCTTCAGGCACAGGAAGCTTGATTACATCGAGGGGATGATAATCCCGAATCAGCACAAAACCTCCAAGCAAACTAGGAGCGACATTGTCTGCGTGTCCTGCCCCACAAGCGACTTTTTCCGCTGCCATAGCAAAAGGCAGCAACTGCTTTTTCTCAAAAGGCTCACCCAAAAGGCGATTAGCGGCTACCAAAGCAGCTACTGCACTGGCAGCGCTAGAACCCATGCCGGACCCGAGAGGAAGACCTTTTTCAAGGTAAATTTCCATTCCGACCTCTTTTCCGAGTTCGTCCAGCATGGCCTGAATGGCCACCGCGCAAGTGTTCTTCTCCGCTTCGAGAGGCAATCGGCCTCCATCTCCGGCGATCGAAACCACCTGAAGCCCGGGTTCTTTTCTCTCCCTCACTTCCACCACATCACCCATCGCATCGATGGCAAATCCGAGAATATCGAATCCGCAAGACACGTTGGCAACGGTGGCCGGGGCAAAAGCTCTGACCGCCTTCATTACTCTCGGGTATAGTTACCGATACGAATCACGTCTGCAAATACTCCGGCGGCAGTCACATCTGCTCCGGCACCCGGTCCGCGAATGATCATCGGACGGTCATGGTAACGATCCGTCGTCAAGAGAATCATATTGTCACTTCCTTTCAAACTGGAGAATGGATGAGACTCCGGCAAAGATTTCAAGCCTACTTTGGCCTTTCCGTCTTCCAATGTGGCCATGAACCGAAGTTTCTCTCCCTTCGCTTTGGCATCAGAAAGAAGCTTGGCAAAATGAGCGTCATGTCCTTTCAGCTTTTCAAAAAACTCATCCACAGTTTTGGCGTGCTGACAGTCAGCCGGCACCATGCTCTGGATGGTGATATCTTCAAACTCAAGTTCCTGCTCCGCTTCACGCCCTAGAATCAGGATTTTTCTAGCCACATCCATGCCGCTCAAGTCATCTCGAGGATCCGGCTCGGTGTAGCCTTTTTCTTTGGCAACTTTCACCACTTCGGAGAATGGCGCTCCGTTTTCAAGTTCAGAGAAAATAAAATTCATCGAGCCACTAAGCACGGCCTCGATACGGATCACTTTGTCACCTGAGAGCATCAAATCCTGCAAGGTATTGATGACCGGAAGACCTGCCGCCACGTTGGTTTCGTAAAGGAATTTGACTCCGCGACGCTTTGCAATCCGCTTGAGCGCACGATAATTGTCCATGGATGAGGAGTTTGCCTTTTTGTTTGGTGTTACGATAGCCACTTTGGCCTCCAAAATCCGGGCATAAGTATCCGCCACATCCTGACTTGCAGTGCAATCCACAAAGACTGAGTTGGAGAAGTTCATCTCTTCCATCTGAGTGATAAACTTGTCCAAATCCATAGGTTGATCTTTATCACTCAACTCATGGGGATGCTTGAGATCAAAACCATCCTCATGGAAAGCCATATATCGGCTGTTAGCTAATCCGTGAATCTGCACATCAAGCTCATTGTCTTTCAAAAGCTTGTGTTGCTGATGAGCGATCATTTTCATCAAAGCTTTTCCGATTAATCCTGTGCCCACCAAGAAGACGTGTAGCACTTTGTTTTCAGAAAGGAAAAAGGCCTCATGCAAAGCGTTGAGAGCCTTTTGAAGGTCAGGCTGAGGAATCACAGCCGAGATATTCAATTCCGAACTTCCCTGAGCGATGGCGGCCACGTTGATGTTATTTTGCCCCAAAGCACGAAACATACGACCGGAAGCTCCCGGGTTTTGCTTCATATTTTCACCCACTACCGCAACAGTAGCCAAGCCATGAAGTAAGGAAACGTGATCCATTTCCCCGGATTTGATTTCGTAGAAAAATTCCTTTTCGATCGCTTCCTTGGCCAAGTAAGACTCCTGAGTTTTGATGGCCAAACAGATGCTATGCTCTGAGGAAGCCTGAGAAATCAACACGATGTTGACTTTGGCTTCTGCCAAAGCTTTAAAAACCCTACTGACTGTAGCTCCTCCCTCGATCAATCCTGCCCCCTGCACCGTCACGATGGAGATATTGGACATGGAACTGATTCCTTTGATCAAAGCACCATGGCTTACTTCTCCATTGATGAGGGTTCCCGGATTTTCGGGTTCGAAGGTGTTTTTGATGTAAATCGGGATGTTTTTCTTCATCGCCGGCTGCATAGTCGCCGGGAAAATCACTTTGGCACCAAAGTGCGAAAGCT
Organism: Algoriphagus taiwanensis; assembly: GCF_036245645.1. Taxonomy (NCBI): domain Bacteria; kingdom Pseudomonadati; phylum Bacteroidota; class Cytophagia; order Cytophagales; family Cyclobacteriaceae; genus Algoriphagus; species Algoriphagus taiwanensis. The sequence continues at coordinate 34,831 of NZ_BTPE01000012.1, forward strand.
CCATGGCCTCGTTGTAGCTCAGCTGAGGAATGGTAAATGCGGTATAAACCAACTTCGGATCAGAGGTCAAAACCCCAGAAACATCAGTCCAAATCTCCAAATCCTCCGCATCCAATGCTCCCGCAAAAATGGCTGCAGTATAGTCCGACCCTGACCTTCCAAGCGTAGTGGTCTCTCCTTTGGCAGTAGATGCGATAAATCCGGTAATGATTTTTACTCCGGGATTTTTGGAAAAATAATCCCGGATCAGCTGATTGGTCTCTTCGTAATCCACCCGAGCCTGACCAAATCGGTCATTGGTTCGAATGACATCCCGCGCATCGACAAACTGGGTTTTGATCCCTTTGCCAGCCATAGCTTCTGCCAAAATAAAAGCAGAAAGCCTCTCCCCAAAGCTGGCTACATAGTCCAGTGTCCGTGCAGAATTTTCCTTGATCAGGAAAATCCCATGAAACAAATCCTCCAATTCCTTGAAGCGAACTTTGACATAAGTCATCACCGTGGACTGATTTTGCACCGCAATGAGTTGTCGGACGATATCGAGATGCTTCTCTTCGAGCGTCTGAAGCATGTCCCAATAAGCCTGATCGCCTTCTCTAGCCAGTCTGGCAATGGTCAAAAGTGTCTCCGTCACTCCACCAAAGGCAGAAAAAACGACGGCTATTTCATGCTGCTTGAGCTTGCTTTGCAGAATGGCAAAGACTTTTTGGATGTTTTCAGGATTGGCTACGGACGAACCTCCAAACTTGATGATTTTCATAGGAAAAGGGATTGCTGGAAACTTGGATTTGGCCTAAAATGGCCTTGGGGGCGGGTACTCAAAGATCATAACGGGTCACCCCGTAATCATCGTAGTCATCATACCTGTATTGGTAATAAAAAACGCAGCAGCCATTTCGCTGTTCTCGAAGGAGCAAAAAAAGGATGTATGTGAAGCTGCAAATACCATATGCCGGTGAATTGACTTGACAAGTCTACAGCGAAAAAACGGTTTGGCCAAAAGAATCGAAAAACAAAGTCGATTTTTCTGCATTTTTTACATAAAATATCATAAAAAAGTAATCATTTGATAAAACAAACAAAGATTATTGGCCAAAAAGGCAAATGAGAATTCAGAAAATTTTCACTAATTTTTGTCCTAACCTAAACAGAAAGCCATGAAAACAATCCGAATTTTTCTTCTGGGAATTATTATTCTATCCTTTGGAGGGTGTGGAAGCAGTAGCTCTTTGAATCCGCTAAGTTTACTAACTGGCAATTCTTGGGCATTAAACACCCTACTTGGCCAAGGCCTTGATCTCAGTAAATTTTCGCAGGGGGTTCCCAGCCTCAGCTTTTTGGAGGGAGGAAGACTGGCAGGTTTTGCCGGCTGCAATAACTTTTCCGGAGGCTTTTCTCTGGAGGGAACAGAATTGAAGCTTGACCCCGGAGCAATGACCAAAAAAGCCTGTCCTGGCAATGGAGAGGACGAATTTATGGCTGCATTGAGTCAGGTTAAAAACTTCAAAGTCGGTAAAGACCAGCTCACCCTGCTCGATGGAGCAAAGGAACTGATGAGCTTTGTGCCTAAAGAAGATTAACTGAAATCAGAATAGCTCCTCGATCCGTTGGGTTTTGCCTCTAAAATCCACCGGATCGAGTTTTTTCTTTCCGATCAATATTGATCCCAGTGGGGAGTTTTTACTCATCAAAAAGACACCAATTTCCTCCGTATTGATCTTACCTATACTGACTGCAAGCATAAACCAATCCGAGCCCAATTTGACCAGGGCTCCTTCTTGTACAGTGGGAGGTGTTTCTTTGATTGAAAAGAGCCGATATAGCTCATCCAGATCATTCTTGTTTTGCTGGATTTGTTTTTCAAGTGAGTTGAGGTCTTGGGTAATCATCTCCCGGCTGGTCTCGTACTTGTCACCGGCGCTGTTTTTTTCTTCCTCAAGAATGCTTTCAATAATCTTAGCCCGCTCTTCGGAGAGCAGCTCACTTTTGGTTTTCAGAGATGCGATCGCAGCCTGATAGACCTTCATTTTCAGTTCGTTCATACAATCAGTCGCAATTCTCCTTGCGACGGGTGTCTATGATATATACGATTTTCCAACCTTCGGCTTTTTTGACCAGCTGAAAGGAATTGACTCCGCAGTGGCTAAAATTACCATTGACATAGAAGCGGTAGGGAGTCCATGCAGAAGCCATAGTGCCATCCACCTTAATCTGATAATCGAGAATTTGTTCATCCAGAGTAGTGGTTTCAGGAGTAGTGGCGATTCTTTTCACAAAATCAGCTACAGAATTACTTCCCACTTCGCTGCCTTCGGGCTTTGCAATCACCGTCTGCATCAGTGCATCCTCTGAAAATGCCATGGCCACTTGGTCTGCATTTTTGGATTTCATTCCCTCAAATAGGCTTCGGATGACCTGCTCCACCTGCTGTTCTTCTGTTTGGGAAAAAGATGCAAAATGGATCAGTACCACAAAAAACAGGCTTAGGATTATTCTTTTTTTCATTGGGTTAAACTCCTCCGTAAAGTTTGAATGTCATTTGGCGCAAAGATGGAGTATTTACAGCATAATGCATCGCTTCTGCGATATCGGCAGGATTCACCCACTTGGAAAAATCCGAATCCGGCATAGCTTCCCGATTGGCCGGAGTATCGATGATACTCGGTACAAAAACATGCGTACGAATGTCCGTTCCTTTCACCTCTTCGGCGAGGATTTCAGAAAGGGAGATGACTATCTTTTTACTCAGGGAATAAGCCAAAGTTCCTTTGGCATCTGCCGGCTGCAAAGCAGGTCTTGCTCCTACAAACAGGAAGGTTCCATTTTGCTGTTTTTTCATTAAGGGAAGAAATCCTTTGACTATATTAAAAGCACTCAAAAAATTGAGATGAAACATATCCAATAAATCCTTTTGGGTAGTTTCTTCAATAGATCCCATCGCAAATCCTCCCACGATCATCGCCACAGCATCCAATTCTCCGTACTGCATCTGGTACTCTTTGACAAATTCGGAGACGGAGTTCTCATCCGTCACATCTACTTCATAGGTGTAATCGGATTCTTCTGATTCTTCTCCACTGTTTGGCCGTAGCAACCCAATCACCTGATATCCTTCTCTTTTGAATTTTTCTACCACTGCGGACCCCAAGGATCCCCCCGCACCGGTTACAAGTATATTTCTCATTTATGAATCAATCAGTTCTATATTTGCTAAAAATAGCCTTTATTTTTCTTTTGACGCATGAATAAACTCAAATCCACCATTCGGATTCGCGAAAATACCCGAAGAAGAAACTTCGCCATCAAGCTGGTTCTTCTGATCATTTTTGAGATTCTCTACGAATCTGAGCGTCCTTTGGGTCCTGTTTTCGAGCAATTTGTAATCCTTGGCTATGTCTTCCGGGCTGTAATTTTCGGATTGAGTTCCAACTTGATTATCTCCTTAGGCAGATTTATCACACTTAGCCTATATCTCCGTCACAGGGAAGAAGCCAAGGTGCAGCCAAACTTTGTGTTGGGCATAGACCGGATAGCCACATTGCTCAATGTGCTCGCTCTTTTGATCTCGGTGATGTTGGCATTTGGAATCCGTCCATTGGAATTTCTGACCAGTATCACTATCGTGGCTGCGGCCATTGCTCTTTTGACCAAAGACTATATTACCAATATCGTCAACGGCCTGATCATGATGTTTTCGGATCAATTGGAAATCGGAGACAAGGTTCAAATCGGGAGACATACCGGATTTATCCGGGATATTACGCTGATCAATCTTGTTCTGAAAAATGACTCGGGGGAAATCGTACTCATTCCGAATAGTATGGCTCTCTCTTCGGATGTGACCAACTATTCCAAAAACAACACGCATCAGGTCATTTTCGACTTTGAACTCTCCAATCAACCTCATCTGGACTTGAATTCCCTGGAAAATGAACTCAGCCAACCTTTGAAATCCCACCCAGAATTGGTCATCTCGGAAGGTGCCAATCTTCATATCCTCGAGAGGAAATCTGAGACTCTACTTCTTCGTTTCCAGTTTCCCTTGAAGTCTTCCGAAAGATCTGCTGAGCCGCAATTGATCAAAAAAATCGATCAAACCCTTCTAAAATGGAATCATGAGCGCAGACAAAACCAATTACTTTGATCTCGTCTACCAAGTCGTGAGAGAAATCCCAAAAGGAAGAGTGACAAGCTATGGAGCCATCGCCAACTATCTGGGACTGAAAAGCGGAGCAAGGATGGTAGGCTATGCTATGAATGCTGCCCATACCCAACCCGATATCCCAGCTCAAAGGGTGGTCAACCGGCAAGGACTCCTGACCGGGAAGCATCACTTTGGCAGCCCAACCCGAATGCAGGAATTATTGGAAGCCGACGGCGTGGGAGTAGAAAATGATCAGGTACAGGATTTTGAGAAAATATTCTGGGACCCCGAAAAGGAGTTGGGGTTTTAATTTTTCCTTCGGAAAAGAAATAGTCCCAAAAACATCAAGGCTCCGTTTAAAATTAAAGCTTCAAAGCCGAATTTGTAGCCCCAAAGCCATTTTTCTGAATTGGAACTGATGACAAAGGTCAATACTGGAGCTGCCACAGCCAGGTAAGGCACCCATTTGTCCTGAACTTTCATTTTTGTAAACAGCCCAAAACTATACAGCCCCAAAAGCGGACCGTAGGTATAGCCTGCAATGATAAAAACCGAATTGATCACACTTTGATCATTGAGCCAATAAAAGGCTAAAACCAACAGAAACATCAATCCTGTGAATGCGATGTGGACTTTTTTACGGATACCCACCCTTTTCTCAGGTGCATATTTTCTCTCAATCTCGAGGAAGTCTATGCAAAACGAAGTGGTCAAAGCTGTCAAGGTAGAGTCAGCACTGGAATAGGCCGCTGCTGTGATCCCAAGGACAAAGACGACTCCGGCCAAGGCTGAAAACTCCTGAGTTGCCAGAAAGGGGAAAAGCTCATCAGTTTTGGTTGGAATGGCGATACCCTTGGTCTCTGCATAGAGGTATAGGAGGATTCCCAAGGAAAGGAAAAGTAGATTGACAACAACCAGGATAATGGTGAACCAAAACATGTTTTTCTGAGCGTCTCCGATAGTTCGGCAAGTCAGGTTTTTTTGCATCATATCCTGATCAAGCCCAGTCATTACGATGGTAATGAAAGCACCGGAAATGAACTGCTTAAAGAAATTGGTTCCTGCTTTCCAATCCCAGTTAAAAACCGCAGATCGCTTATCCTCTGATACGGCAGAAAAATAATCTCCCAAACTTTTCAATTCCAGATCATTGCCAATCATGACTATGGTGATGACCACAGCCAGCAGCATAAAGAGGGTCTGAAGGGTGTCAGTCCATACCACAGTTTTGATACCTCCCCTGTGAGTATAAAGCCAAATCAAGCCTACGGTAATCAAAACAGAGACCCAAAAAGGAATCCCCAATGCATCAAAAAGAATCAACTGGAGGACACTTGCCACCAAATAGACACGCAAGGACGAACCTAAAGCTCTGGAAAGGATGAAGAAAAAAGCCCCTGTTTTATAGGACCAAAAGCCAAACCGATCCTCCAAATAGGAATAAATAGAAACCAGATTGAGCCGATAATAAAGAGGAAGAAGAACTTTGGCAATGGTAAAGTACCCCAGTGTATATCCCAAAACAACCTGGAAATAAAAGAAGTTAGTATTACCCACCTCCCCTGGCACAGATATGAAAGTCACCCCTGAAAGAGAGGCTCCAATCATCCCAAATGCAACCAGAAACCAAGGAGATTGCCTGTCACCTGTGAAAAAAGTATCGGCTGTAACTTTCCGGGAAGTGAAATAGGATATTAAAAAAAGAAGGAGAAAATAGGCCGAAATGACCCCTAAAACTAATTGGTAATTCATAAAGCTGGTTATCTACCTCGCTAAGTTGTCTAATATTCTTAATTTTGCAAAATGAACAGATTTGCCCATCCCTTACCTGAACTGGAAGAAGTAGAAATCCTTCTGGAAGAGCTGTTGGATCAGGAGGACTCAGACCTGGTTGTTTTTAATGATGACGTCAATACTTTTGATCATGTCACCCAAATATTGATCAAAGTATGCAAGCACACTCCCGAGCAAGCTGAGCAGTGCACCTTGATCATTCATTACAAAGGAAAATGTGCCGTAAAAAAAGGCTCGAAAATTGAGCTTAAGCCTATGTGTGAGGCCATACTTGACGCAGGAATACAGGCAGCCATCCTTTAATTTCCAAACCCTTTGAACTTCCCCTCCAAACTCATTGAAGATGCAGTGACCGAAATTTCCAGACTCCCTGGAATCGGAAAGAAAACTGCACTCCGGCTTGCCCTCCATTTGCTAAAGCAAAACGAAGCGGTTACAGAAGCTTTGGCACTGGCACTTTCCCGCATGAGAGAAGAAGTGAAGTACTGCAATACCTGCCACAACATTTCTGATCAGGAAGAGTGCAGTATTTGTCTCAGCCATCGGAGGGATCGAAGCATCATCTGTGTGGTAGAGGATATCAGAGACGTTTTAGCCATAGAAAACACCAATCAGTATTCAGGGCTTTTCCATGTTTTGGGCGGCGTGATATCTCCAATTCAAGGAATAGGACCTGATGATCTAAAGATCGAAAGCCTCACCAGAAGAGTGGAAGAGGGAGAAGTAAAAGAGGTAATTCTGGCCCTTTCTGCCACTATGGAGGGCGACACTACTTCCTTTTACCTAAGTAAAAGACTTAAAGAGTCGGGAGTAAAAGTGAGCACCATAGCCCGAGGCATCCCGGTAGGAGGAGAATTGGAATTTACGGACGAAGTGACGCTAGGGAGGAGTATTCTTACCCGAATAAATTATTCTCAGGAATAAAGAAATTATTTGCTTAAAACCAATCTCAGTCTATCTTTGCACCTCGAATTGGGGGATTACTCAGTTGGCTAGAGCGTCCTGAAGGCATTCGGGAAGGCCAGCGGGTCGAAACCTGAAAATAAAATGGGGAATTAGCTCAGTTGGCTAGAGCGTCCCGAAGGAATTCGGGAAGGCCAGCGGGTCGAATCCTGAAAATAAAATGGGGAATTAGCTCAGTTGGCTAGAGCGCTACACTGGCAGTGTAGAGGTCATCGGTTCGAATCCGTTATTCTCCACCCAAAGGCTTGCAGATTCTGCGGGCCTTTTTTATTTTTCTTTTATGTACTTTGTCTACATCCTTTTCAGCACCAAAACCAATAAATATTACATCGGTTCGACGGATTCACCAGAATCCCGGTTAAAACATCACAATGCTGGAGCGACTCCCTCTACGAAATCTGGGGCTCCTTTTTGGGAAATCAAATATTTGGAAAAATTAGCTGATCGTTCCATCGCTTTAAAAAGGGAGCTCGAGATCAAAAAGAAAAAAAGCCGAAAATACTTGGAGTATTTGATCAGCTCAGTTGGCTAGTGCGTCCCGCTAGCTAGCGGGAAGGTCATCGGTTCGTCCCGAAAGCATTCGGGACTCCACCCAAAGGCTTGCAGATTCTGCGGGCCTTTTTTATTTTTCTTTTATGTACTTTGTCTACATTCTTTTTAGCCCCAAAACCAATAAATATTACATCGGTTCGACGGATTCACCAGAATCCCGGTTAAAACATCACAATGCTGGAGCGACTCCCTCTACGAAATCTGAGGCTCCTTTTTGGGAAATCAAATATTTGGAAAAATTAGCTGATCGTTCCATCGCTTTAAAAAGGGAGCTCGAGATCAAAAAGAAAAAAAGCCGAAAGTATATCGAGTTTTTAATTGGCTCAGTTGGCTAGTGACTCCCTCTAGCTAGAGGGAAGGTTTATGGAAATATTAGACCGAACCAAAGGTCATTGGGTACAATAAAGAGTTTTTTTGCTTCCACACTTTTGTTAGCTTGGAATAGCAATTCGGATATCATGAAATTCAAGCAGTTTTTGTTTCTCTCCGCTTTTTGGCTTTCAATTACTTCCTGCTCCTGCGAACCTGAACAAATCGCCCATTATGCTTTTAAAGGAATGGAAATGATGATGGGTGAAGGGTTTATGCCATCCGAGGAAATCCGTGCTTTAGGGGATTTTCAAGACATGAATGTGGCACTTCAGCAGTCCAGTGAAACGGGTTCGGCTATTGTATTAAAATTGGCAAACGGAGATCCCAGACTGCTGGGTTCACAGCGAGAAATCTTGGCCAGAAAATGCGCTGAACTTTACTTAAATGGCTTCAAAAAAGGCAGAGAGTATGACACCATACAGGTTCAGTTTATCCAAACTGATCCCCGCAATCCCGAAAACGTAGCAATAGAAGAGTACGAATTTCAGGTAAAAGACTTTGGTTTACAGGATTCCTGAACCGTCTTCTACTTCCTCAATCGCCCTTGCCAGAAAATCATTGAATGGCTTCATCCTACGGAAACCATCCAAAGCAAAGGTTAAAAAAGCTCCGGATTCTACTGCCTTGTCCGAAATTGGGTGAGAAACTGTAAAGCTTTTCAGCTTAAGGTATTCGATGTAAGGGTGATCTGATTCGTAGTCGCGTGGACTGGTTTTTAGCTTTTCCCCTTCAATCCCGGAAAATAACTTTTTGAATTCCGGATCATTTTCAATCTGCTCCAGTTCTGCCCCACTGTAATCAATTTCTTTTCGGATTTTTTTCAGTGTATCTGCTTCCGGCATCCAGATTCCTCCAGCCAGAAAGGAATTTCCGGGCTGAATCTGCAGATAATACCCCGGACCTGATGATTTTTTCCCGCCTGGGGAGAAATAGGCTCCGAAGTTGGTCTTATACGGATCTTTGTTTGAAGAAAATCGGATATCCCTATTCTGTCGGAAGACGCAATCTTTTGGCTTGAAGGCCGAGAGGGCCGGCTCAATTTCAGTCATGTCTTTAAGCAAAACCTCCACATCTTCCAGGAATCTAGCCCTTGTATCGGTATACCATTTTTTGTTGGCATCCATCCAGTCTTTGTGGTTGTTTTGGGCTAGGGCAGATAGAAATTCGAGATAGGGGCGCATAGGAAGTAAGAATTTTGAAAGCTAAAGGTAGAAAATCTGTGATTGTAGAATTAACTCAGCTGGGGTGATGGAGGTTTTCTAGATTTGGAATAGATGAACTTTTCGGTAAATTACACGTGTTAAATTTCAAAAATCCACACGTGTAATGAATACGAAATTAACCTTGACACTCGAAAAAGAGGTAATCGAAAAAGCTAAAGAATTTGCAGCCCGACAGGGACAAAGTCTTTCTTTCCTAGTGGAAAATTACTTCAAGCTACTCACCTTTGAGCAAAAAGAAGAACCCAAGAAAAAAGAAAGAAAGCCACTTCCAGAAAGCTTTTTAAAGTTGAAAGGCTGCCTAAAGCATGAAGGAGAGTTCAATTACAAGGAGGAACTGACCAAGGCTTTGGAGGAAAAATATGGACTCTAGTTACTTTTTAGATTCGGATGTCATTCTTGATTTTCTCCTGGATAGAGATCCTTTTAATTTTTCAGCTGATGAAATTTTTGAAATGGCAGTTAATAAGGAAATCCAGATTTATTTTTCTTCTCTGACAGTAGCAAATGTTCATTATCTCCTCCGGAAACAATATGGAAATGAGGGGGCCTTGGATAAGATTACTGAACTTATATGGTTTTGTAAAGTCCTGCCAGTATCCGAAAAAGAAATTTTCTCAGCCATTAAGAGTGGATTCTCCGATTTCGAGGATGCTATCCAACACTTCACAGCAATCCAAAAACCTGAAATAAAAGGAATTATCACAAGGAACTCTTCCGACTACAAGAAGTATCAAATTCCGGTTTTTACACCTGAGGTTTTTATTTCTACTTTCGGATAAAGGCTGTTTCTCGAGGTTTTTATTTCTTCCAAGATTTTTAATCGAAATAAAAACAAAATAATCATCAAACTTTATTGAATTGATTTCCATTTCATTACTATGGATTTTGATTAAATTAATTTGAAAATAGGGCTCACATGACAACAAAGTTGATTTTAGATATCAATGACAAACTCGCCGAGAAAGCAAAAAAATATGCTGAAAAACGAGGAGAAAGCCTTTCGACTGTAATTGAATCTCTATTAAATCAAATTCCCGACTCTACAGAATCAATGGAGAAAAAGCCAAAAATCAAGAATCCAACACTTGTAAAAAAGATCCTAGAAGGGAAGGAACCCCTAGCTTCGGGGTTGGAAAATTTAGTGGGTATTTTGAAGGACATGACGGATGAAGAAGTTGAAAATGTCCGTTGGGAATACTTAAAAGAAAAGCATGGTCTCTGAGTATTTTTTGGATTCTGACATCATTTTAGATTTGTTAATGGACAGAAAACCATTCTCTGAAGATTCTAAGGTTATATTTCAACTTTCAGGTGCTGGTCAAATCCACATTTATTGTAGCTCAATAATTGTTACCAACGTATTTTACATCATCCGAAAGACTTTTGGAAAACAAAAAGCAGTTGAAAGTGTGGGCAGCTTACTAAATTTTTGTGGGATCCTAGCTGTTGGAGAAAAGGAAATCCGAAATGCATATCAAAGTGATTTTTCAGATTTTGAAGATTCAATACAATACCATGTAGCCACTGCAAAACCGGAAATTCAAGCCATAATTACAAGAAATAAAAAGGACTACATTCTTTCAAAAATCCCTGTAATTAGTCCAGAAGAATTTTTGGCCTTTTTCAAATAAAATCCACCAAGGTTTCCAGCTTCATTCCTCGACTGCCTTTGATCAGAATGAGGTAATCTTCGAGTTTACTGTCTTCCAGCCAATTTCTAAAAGAAAACGGATCAGGGAAATAGAGCGCCTTTGGAGCTTTTTCCAATGCAGAAACAATCAACTTTCCGGTAAAGCACACCTTATCAATCGGATATTCGCTGACAATTTCACCCAGCTTTCGGTGCTCTTCCTCGGCATGCTCCCCTAACTCAAACATGTCCCCGAGGATGATCATTTTGTGTTTTTTCCCGGTCATCTGACCAAAAGTCCGAATAGCCACTTCCATGCTGGAAGGATTGGCGTTGTATGCATCTAGAATAATCAGGTTGCTCCGCTTCTCGATGAGTTGGGAACGCATGTTTTCGGGCTTGTAATTGACAATTCCCTCAACCGCTTTTTCCATGGACACACCAAAAAACTTCCCTATAGTCAACGCATTGGCAATATTGCCAAAGTTGTAGGCACCAATCAACGAAGTCAAATGCTCTCCATCAACCCCTTCGACAGAGAATTTTACAAATGGATTAGCTTCGAGAAAAGTCACCTCACAAAAATCCCCTTTGGCAGGATAAAGCACCGGGGTTTCGAATCGCTTGATCATATTGGACAGGATCGAATCTTGGGTGTTGATAAATACCGTTCCCTTATTTTCTCTCAAGTGCTGATACAGTTCTGTTTTGGTTTTGAGTACACCTTCGGGCCCGCCCATGCCTTCCAAGTGGGCTTTTCCTATATTGGTGATAAACCCATGGGTAGGTTCGGCGATATCGCAAAGCTCTTTGATATCACCTTGCTTATTGGCACCCATTTCGATGATCGCGATTTCGTGCTCGGGTTTCAGTCTGAGCAAAGTCAGCGGAACACCAATGTGATTATTCAGATTGCCGATGGTGGCTAGGGTATTGAATTTTTGCTTCAAAACCGCGTGCAAGAGCTCCTTGGAGGTGGTTTTCCCGTTTGACCCTGTCAAACCAATAACAGGAATGCTGAATTTTCTGCGATGATAAGTAGCCAGATTTTGCAAGGTTGTCAAGACATCCTCACAGATAAAGTACCGCTCATCGTCCTCCACGAAATATTTCACCTCATCGATCACCACGGCCAAAGCTCCCATTTCCAGGGCCTTGGTCGCAAACTCATTCGCATTGAAATTGGGGCCCTTCAGCGCAAAAAATAAATTACCTGAATCGATTTTTCGGGTATCGGTGCTTACTCCGGTACTTTTCAGAAAGAGTTGGTAAAGAATATCGAGGTTCATTTTTCCGGGAAATTTGCCACAAAATAAAGCAAAGGATACATCTTTGTGGTAGCTCACACGTTTTATTTTGCAGTTTGCTAATTCCCGTTTCCCATGCGAAAATTCCTTTCCTTAGTCTTCATTTTTCTTTCTTGGGAAGGTTTGGCACAGCAGGTTTTTCAGTTTGACCAGGAAAAAAAAATCCAAATTTCCGGTCAAGAAGTCCCAATTCCATTTTCTCAGGGAATCAATTCGGCCCAAATTCAAACTATTGACCTAACGGGAGATGGAGCAGAGGAATGGGTGATCTGGGACATCAATTCCCGTCAACTTCAGGTTTTTGAGAAAAGCGGGGAAAACTTCAATCTACGACCCGAGTTCGCATACTTTTTCCCTGCAGATATTAGCGGATTCTTTGTTTTGGCAGATTATGATCGAGATGGGAAAAAGGATTTGTTTACCTCCACTCCTCTTGGCATCAAGGCCTACCGCAATACTTCCACTGGAAACCAGATTTCGTGGTCGGTTGCCCAAAACTTCCTTCGACTCGAGGGAGCCAATAATATCCCAGCCAACAATCTTGACACGCCTCTTCTACAAGACGTAGACGGAGACGGGGACTTGGATTTGGTAATTTTCAACTTTGCTGTAGGTGACTTTCTGGAGTTTTACCAGAATACCTCTGTCGAGCGAAAAGGAAGCCCGGATATCGATGGCTTCGCTTTTCCAATCCGGCATTGGGGTAATTTTGAATTTTGCGCCTGCGAACAGATCAGTTTTGGGCAAACTTGTGATGGGAGGCCACTTGATTTTGGAAGTAGAATGGAAGAAATCTCCCGAATTTTGCATGCCGGCGGGCATAGTATTTTGTACAGGGACTTCACTGGGGACGATATTCCCGATTTGCTCTTAGGTCGGGATGAGTGCAATACCTTATATTTTCTTCCCAATTCGGGAACTTCTGCAAACCCCAGATTCACCACGTTTTCAACTCAGGTTCCGGAATTTGGAGATTTTCCCGTTTTTCCCCGATTTCATGTTGGACAATTTATTGAAGATGATATTATCGTAAGCCTCAATACCAACGAGACCTCCGCTCCTTTTGGCATCGACTTCGCCAACTCGGTAGTGAGGCTGGAGAAAAATACAGGAGTGATCAGCCCGATTCTACAGGATCAACTTTTTGATTTGGGAGAAAATGTCAGACCCTATTTCAAAGGAAATGTCTTTGCCGGAGAACTCTGGCTGACTGCCAATGTAAAATCAGCTGAAGCTGTCAAAGGTCAAGCGTATCGACTAAGCTATTCCGGAGATCAGTTTGAACTGTTGAATGAAGATTACCTAGGATTGTCCGATCTAAATCTGCTTGAAATTCAACTTATTGAATACGGAAGTACACAAAACCAATCCTATCTTTTGATCTCTGGTGTACGAACCAATAATGGAGTTCCTTCTCAGGTTATACTTCGGAGTCAAGGAGCAAGTTGGACTGATTTTTCACTATCAGGCTTAAGCCTTCGGGTAGGAGATCAACTCACTTTTTTCCCTTATCAGGGAAAAGACCAACTGCTTGTCGCTGTGCAAAATGGAAGCCTGACGCTCTACGAAGTAGATTTGGAAGCCCGAACGGCGACGTTGAAAACAGCCAATTTCCTGGGTTATCAGGACAATCCTGCCAATCGAAATCTGAGTGTGGCAGTCCGGATTCAGGATCAACCTGACCTATACACCGTGGATCAAACAGGACGGGTTTTTCTGGTCAAGGACATGATGAACTCGGAGGTCCGGGAGGAAGTCTTGGTCAAAATCGGAGATCAAAATCTGCCTTTCCGACTGGGAAGAAATACCTGGATTTCGGTGGTCAATCCGGCATTTAATGAAAACGTAGACCTAATTTTGGGAAGCAGAGGTGGAGGAATTACCTATCTGAAATCCATAAAATCCGATTCTCCATCCGACGGTGAGCTCTTGGTTAAAGTCTATCCCAATCCGACCAATGGACCATTTAAATTGATTTCCAATACCGAAGTAAAAGGGCGTTTGATCAATTCTTTGGGACAAATCCTGATAGAGGAAATCCAAATTCCCGCCAACCGGGAAGTAGAAATCCAAGCCCAAACCCTTCAGCCGGGACTTTACTTTTTGCAACTGGAAACAGAAGATCGGAAAGTGGTGGTGAAGAAGGTAATGGTGAGGTGATTTTTCTTTCCCACAGACCTGCTTGCAGCAGGCAAGTTTTCACTGATTAAAAGCACAGATGGACACAGATTTTGAAGAGTTTTTCTTGCCCAACAAGAAAAATTCAGGACGAGAAGATCATTCCTGGATTCGCCTTTTTAAATCCATTCTGGAATGTAAAAACCGGATTATTTGGATAGTAGTGTCATCCGATTTTCGGTAAAAAATCAAATGCTCTCCCGATTTGTAACCAAAAATTTCTGAATTGATTTCGGGGTAATTTTTTCCCATATGAGGGTTATTAGCCAATTCTTGACAATCAAAAAGTAGGCTCAAATAATATTTATCAGCTTGATTCTCTGACCAAGTTTGGAAAGTGTATTCCCAAATGTCTGATAAGTCATCAATAGCTTTTTGGGACAAAAGATAGTTAGCCATTCCTCTTTTTTGCTTTCAGTGATTCCAGATGTTTTTGGGGATCAAAGTCCTCTACAATACCGCTTTCCATTCCTTCTTGAATGGCGTTCTTCAATGCTAAAACCTTGTTTTCCTCCTCTTCCAGCAATCGCAAGCCTGCACGAATGACCTCGCTGGCACTCGAATATCTTCCCTCCGATACTTTATTGTCCACGAAACTTTCAAAATAATCCCCTAAAGAAACTGAAGTATTACGTCCCATAATTTTTCCTTTTTTTATAAAATTACCAATTTTTGGTAATTAATCATTTTTCAGATTTCTGAATTTTAGCTTTCTACCTTTCCAACAATCCCATTTGCCCACCTCCTCCAAAAGCTCTAGCTTAGGACATAGAATAAACAACCCATGAAAAACATTTCCTTTTTAATTCTTTCCCTGATTTTCCTATGGTCCTGTACTTCAGGCCCGGAAAATCCTGCCGATTCGGTTTACCTCAATGGAACCATCTACACAGTAGATGAAACCAATCCCAAAGTAGAAGCCGTGGCTGTAAAAGACGGTTTGATCCTTGCTGTGGGCACCACTGAAGAAATCCAAGCCTATGTTGGCGAGTCTACCGAAGTAATCGACCTGCAGGGTAAAACCATGACTCCGGGCTTTATCGAATCCCACGCTCACCTGATGGGTATTGGGTACAACAAGCTGGAACTCGACCTGATGTACGTCAAAACCTATGACGAACTAGTCGAAAAAGTAGCCGAGGCGGTTGCCAAAGCCAAACCCGGAGACTGGATTACCGGTCGGGGATGGCATCAGGACAAGTGGATCGAAAAGCCTGATAAAATGGTAAAAGGCTTCCAGACCAACGAGCCTTTGAATGAGGTGTCCCCCGACAATCCCGTATTCCTTCGTCACGCTTCCGGTCACGCTTCTTTTGCCAATGCCAAAGCTTTGGAACTCGCCGGAATCGCCAACCTAAAAGGAGAGAGACCGGGAGAAGTCGAAGGCGGAGAAATCATCACCGACGAATTAGGCAATCCTACCGGAGTTTTGACTGAAAGAGCCTCCAATCTTGTGGCTCGATTGGTCCCTGAGGAAACTCCCGAGCGAGCCGAGGAGGCCTTGACCTTGGCCTTACAGGAACTGGTAGAGAAAGGTATTACTTCATTCCATGATGCGGGTTCCGGTCAGGATGTTATCGACTTGGTTCAAAAATTTAAAAATGAAGGCAAACTCACCGTTCGCCAATACATCATGCTCACCGGTCGTCAGCCGGAGCTTTTGGAAGAGTGGTACAAAAAAGGCCCGATGATCGACTCAGACCACATGCTCACTGTACGATCGATCAAGTTGAATTGCGACGGAGCATTGGGGCCTAGGGGTGCTTGGCTGCTGGAAGACTATGCAGACCGACCGGGACATCGAGGCCATGAAACTTTGCCAATGTCAGTAGTGACTGAAGTATCCGAAAAGGCTCTTCCGCTTGGTTTTCAGGTTTGCTCCCATGCTATCGGGGACCGAGCGAATCAGGAGATTTTGGATCGGTATGAGGCGGCTTTCGCCAAGTTTCCAGATGCCACAGACCATAGATTCCGCATCGAGCATGCCCAGCATTTGCATCCGGATGATATTCCAAGATTTGGAGATTTGGGTGTGATTGCGGCCATGCAGGCGATTCACTTGAGTTCGGATCGCCCTTGGGCCATCGACCGATTGGGTGAAAAACGCATCATTGACGGAGCGTATGTATGGCAGAAGCTATTCCAAACAGGTGCAAGAATCTGTAATGGAACCGATGCACCTGTGGAGCCTGTAGATCCGATTCCTTCTTTTTATGCCTCCGTGACTCGCAAGACTTTGGAAGGACTTCCGGAAGGAGGCTATGAGGGTGATCAAAAAATGACCCGAGAGCAGGCCCTGAAGTCCTACACATTGGATGGTGCCTATGCCGAATTTGAGGAAAATTTCAAAGGCTCAATCGAGGTTGGAAAAGCGGCTGACTTCACCGTTTTTGATCAAAATATTATGGAAGTACCAGAAGATGAAATCCTGAAAACTCAGGTTGCCATGACCGTGATGGGGGGAAAAGTGGTTTTCAAAAAGTAGAATTCTGAAGTAAAAAGTCAAAAAAGACCTTCCAAGTTTCGTAAAACTGGAAGGTCCTTTTTATAGAGCTTATCTTTCATTCCAAGATTTCAATCCAATCTGTCGCATACCCAAGAAGAAAATGGTATTACTTCAGTATGGGTAAGATTCAACTAGACCATGGAAGCAATTTTCGCTCTCAAAGTGACATTTTTTATCATTTTGTATCTATGAAAAATACATTTTTATTATTATTGTCTTTTTCAAGACTTCATTTTCTAATTTTGAAGTATGAAAGAGATCTTAAAAGATATTCTCGCTGAAAATTCAACCCGGCAACTCAGGAAAGAATTGGTGCAAAGAGATACCAAGCTGTTTGTGGACTTACCCAAAATGCAAGCAGTTCTCGGACCTCGTAGGGTGGGGAAAACTTCGGCCATGAACCTGTATATGCAGGAGCTTTCAAAATCCAAAGGACTGAATTCCTCACATCTGATCTATTTCAACTTTGAAGACGAACGTATCCACTTTACTCCTAATCAGCTTGATCTAATCCTTCAGTCCTGGAGAGAGTTGCATCCTGAGGTGGATTTTGAGGACTGCTACTTTTTCTTCGATGAAGTCCAAGCCGCTCCGGGATGGGAAAAATTTCTCAATCGGATCAGCGAGACATACACCAAAAAAATCTGCTTTACAGGCAGCAATAGCCGACTCCTGCATACTGAAGTCAATACGGTGCTTCGGGGAAGGAGTATTGCACTGGAGCTTTTGCCACTTTCTTTTCAGGAATTTTGCAGGTTTTACAAGCATCAGCCTGTGACTTACGGTCCGGAGAAAAGCACCACGGAAGCCTATTTCAAAAAGTATCTTTTTCAGGGTGGATATCCGGAACTTACCGGCTTAACAGAGCCCGGCCTCCACGTCTCTTATCTTCAGGAATACTACAATACGATGCTCCTTAGAGACATCATTGAGTACCATCAGCTCTCCAATTTCTACTATTTAAGATCGCTTTTTCGTCTGGCCGCAGGTAGCGTTGGACAGGCCGTATCGGT
Organism: Algoriphagus taiwanensis; assembly: GCF_036245645.1. Taxonomy (NCBI): domain Bacteria; kingdom Pseudomonadati; phylum Bacteroidota; class Cytophagia; order Cytophagales; family Cyclobacteriaceae; genus Algoriphagus; species Algoriphagus taiwanensis. The sequence continues at coordinate 52,513 of NZ_BTPE01000012.1, forward strand.
AAGAAGGTACTTCAATCAGCTCAAATCCATGGGCTATTCCGTAGGATTAAACTCTCTATATGAGGTTCTAAATCACGCCGAGGATGCTTATCTCTTCAAACGGATCGGTCGATTTGACCACTCTCCAGGAAAGTCAGAAAAGTCCGACAAAAAGACATATTGGATCGATAATGGACTTTTGAATGCCTTGGTTGGCATCCAACCTGAACGTAACGGGGTGTTGTTGGAAAACCTGGTGTTTCAGCACCTTTATCGACGCTACGGCTCGATCTATGAGCAAAGGATATTTTACTACTCGGATCAATCTCACGAATGTGATTTTGTGGTTTTAAAAGAAAATGAAGACCCTCTCCCCATTCAGGTCACCTGGTCTATGGAGCAACTGCATACCAGAGATCGGGAAATCAAAGGTGTCCTAAAAACCTGCGCTTACGCAAAAGTAAAAAAAGGACTCATTCTCACTCTTGAAGAATCCTTAACCTTGGAATTTGATGGGGTGAAAATCGAGGTCATGCCTGTATGGAGATGGCTACTCGAGCAGGACAACCAAAGGTCATAAATCCAATCAGACTAAAACTTCTCAATCCCCACAAAATACAAATCAAATCCCCCTAAACCCCCGGGCCGATTGGAAGAAAAAATCATCAGGCGATTGGTAAAATCATAATACTCAAATACAATAGGCCTAAACTCGTCCGAGGCTGAATTGATACTCGGTCCAAAGTTGACCGGCTCAGTCCAGCCATTGGCTGTTTTTTGGGAATAGTACAGGTCAAAGCCTCCATATCCTCCGGGACGATCTGAGGCGAAAACCAGCAGGTCCCCATAGACAAAGGGCATGTGATCATTGGAGGAGGTATTAATGGAGAGCTTTCGGGTTGTCTTCGGCGTATCAGACTCCAAAAACTGAAGCAAGACCTGTCCTGTGGGAATTTCTACCTCATAGATATCAAACTGTCCATCTTTATCAGAGGTGAAGATCACCGCTTCAGGCTTTCCATTCTGTACAGGATCAGCCCCTTTGCGGAAATTTAGCCCATAAAAACTGGGGTACATCTCATTGAAGCCTTCACCCAAGATGGAAACCGGATGATTTTCTGACCTGTAATCAAAAGGACCCGTTTTCTCAAACTCATTGAAGAATATCTTGGTCTCTGTACCGCAGGTCCTTGAAAAAAGTCGGTAAAAAACCCCATCTGAAAACCCGGCAGAATAAGGCCCCCGCTCCTCACAGTCGGAATTCATCTCAAAAAGCTGATTTCTGATCACATCATTCTGCCCGACAACTGAACCGACGTCAAAAGAAAAAGTACCCGTTTCCTTGCTTTGGAATAGGCCGATTGCCCTGGCATCCAAATCAAAATTTTCTCCCTTTGTCGGGGCATTGGTCGAAAAAATCAAGGTTTCCCCGGCCTGAAAATAGTCCGAGACAAAGTCCGAATTCATTTCATCGTATTGAGTATTCAGATCCAATAAATTGACTGGTTTCTCATACGGGAAAGTCCCGACTTTCAGGTTGAATTTTTCACGACATCCCAGAAAAATAAAAGGCAATAGAAAAAATAGCTTAGACTTCATGATGTACATTTTTTCCAATGAGTTTAGTCAAAGAACGAATTCCAACCCCACAAATGCTACAGAATTGCAAAAAATAATTGCCATAGATCCCAAACCTACCTTCCCCTCCAAAAAAATCCCCTATTTTCCCTTTCAAATTGATTTACTCATGAGAAAACCCCTACTCATTCTTTGGCTTTTTGCCCTGATGGTTCAGGTCGCTTTTGCCCAAGAAGCACCCAAACCCATGTCCTGGAAGGATGTGGCCACCTGGAAGTCCATGCCCGGAAATGGCTTCAAACTTTCCCCCGACGGGAAATGGGCCGCGTATGTACTTACCGGACTGGAAGCAGATGGAGAGCTGATTCTGAGAAACAGTTCGGATACCACCGGACAAAAATCTTTCCCCATCGGAAATACGAATTCCGGGAATTTTGAATTCAGCGATAACAGCCAATGGCTGGCTTTCCGGGAATTCCCCAAGTTTGCCGAGAAGCAGGCTAATGAAAAAGCCAAAGGCAAACCGCTCAAAGACAAGGTGCACTTGATCAAACTGGGCACGGACGACAAAAAAACCTTTGAAGGCGTCAGCAGCTACAGTTTCAACGGAAAGGCTACTACCCACCTGATTCTGAACCTTCCCAAAGACGGGAACGGAGATGGCAAAGGTTCCGACCTGTTGATCTACCACTTGGCCACCGGAAAATCCCAAAATCTCGGCAATGTCCGCGAGCATGCAGTAAACAAAGCCGGAACCCACCTCGCCTATACTGTGGATGCCGCAAATTCTCAGGGAAATGGACTTTACCTGTTGACTTTGGCGACCAATTCCATTCAGGTTTTGGATTCTGACGAAGCAGGCTATCAGAGTCTAAACTGGACGGAAAAAGGAGATGCTTTTGCCGCCCTGAAGATGAAAAAAGACAAGAAGTACAAGCAAGATCAGGGAATTTTATTGGGGGTGAAAAACCTCTCCAATCCTGAAGTCGTCCTTTACGAGCCTGCCAAAGACAGCACTGGTTTTGATCAGAAATACACCATCAGCCCCAATCGCCGACCCATGTGGTCTGAAGATTTGACCCGATTGTTTTACGGTATTCATCCTTTGGTTTTGGCAGAAAAAGAAAAGCCTAAAAAAGAGGTGAATGAAGATTCTGTGAAAACAGCTGAAGCAGAAAACTTGGCTAAAATCATGGCTGACACCACCATCAAATCCATATCCGACCTGCAAAAAGCCATTGGAAAACTCAACACCGGAAAGTCAGAGGACAAAAAATCAAGCGATGCAAAAAAGCCGGAAATGACCATCTGGCACTGGAATGACGCTCGCCTTCAAAGCCGTCAGCAAGTGATGGAAAACATGGACAAAAACTACAGCTTCTGGGCCATGTACGATGTCGCTTCCAAAAAACACATCGCCCTGCAGGACAGCAGCATGCGGGATTTGAATCTTTTGCCACAGGAGCATTTTGCCTTGGGCTCAGATATTCAGGCCTATGAGCTTCAGGGCAATCTGGACGGGCAGGCTTATCGGGATTACTATCTGGTGGACTTGAAGACCGGAACCAAATCCACGCTCTTTGAGAAGTTTTACCAACCTTCTTTCGCCTCTATGCCTCGGCCTTCTACGGATGGAAAAAAGCTCCTTTATGGAAAAGATGGGCATTTTTATGTGTATGATATCCTAGCAAAAACCCATACCAATATCACGGAAAACCTTCCAGTGACCTTTGTCGATGTGGAAGATGACCACAACGTGGAAAAGCCCATGCAAAATCCTTTGGGATGGAGCTCCGACAGTCAGTATGTCCTGCTGAGGGATGGATGGGATATCTGGCAGATTCCCATGGGTGGAAAAGAGACTGCGGTCAACTTGACCCAAAACGGAAGAGCTCAGAAGATTCGGTATCAATATCGATTTGGATTGGATCCTGAGGAAAAAGGCATAGATCTCCGCAAGGCTGCCTACCTCCGCATGTATGGAGAAAACACCAAGAAGAGTGGAATCGCCCAGCTTGCACCTGCGAAAAAAGGAGGACTTGCTCCAGGCACAAAAGTGATGATTTGGGAAGATGCTGCAATCCAAGGCTTGAATAAGGCCGAAAATGCTGCCGTTTACTATTTCACCAAGGAAAAAGCCAATGTACCGACTCAGGTTTTCTTGACAGACGCTTCTTTGTCAGCGCCCAAGCAGATCACCGAAAACGCTCCTGATGCAGGTAAGTTTGCCTGGTCATCTGGGGTGAAGCTGGTAGATTATGTTACAGACAAGGGAGACTCTCTGCAAGCTGCACTTTTCCTTCCGGCTGGCTACGTGGAAGGACAAAAGTACCCGACCGTGGTGTATTATTATGAAAAACTATCTCAAACCCTCCACAACTGGGCTAACCCAGGCTACAGCGGTACGGGTTGGAATCCGTCCCTCTACACCAGCAATGGCTATGCAGTGCTGATTCCGGATATCGTGTACAAGCTGGATGATCCGGGAATGTCTGCCGTCTGGGCAGTACTTCCAGCAGTAGATGCCGCGATCCAAACCGGCGTGATCGACGAAAGCAACATGGGCCTACACGGACACAGCTGGGGAGGCTATCAGACCTCTTTCCTGATTACTCAAACTACCCGATTCAAAGCCGCTGCGGCTGGTGCTCCACTGACCAATATGATCTCCATGTATGACCTGATTTATTGGAATTCCGGAGGTGGAAACATGTCCATCTTCGAAGCTTCTCAGGGGAGATTCCGTGGAGGGCCTTGGGAAAATTGGGAAGCTTATGAGCGAAACAGCCCGATTTACCATGTAAAAAATGTACAAACTCCGCTTCTCCTTTTGCACAATGACAAAGACGGAGCGGTAGACTTCACTCAGGGTGTGGAGTATTATAATGCTCTCCGCCGATTGAAAAAGCCGGTCATCATGGTTCAATACTTGGGTGAAAATCACGGGCTGGGCAAAACAGAAAACAGAAAGGACTATGCCGTCCGAATGATGGAATTCTTTGACCATCATCTAAAAGGTGCTGCTGCCCCTGACTGGATGAGCAAAGGTGTACCAAGGCTTCAACTTGGAGAGCATTTAGAAGAAAGAGCATTTTAATAAGCTGAATTCAAAAATCTCAAGTAAGAAAATCCTCCGGTGCGAATCGGAGGATTTTTCATTTGGAGATTAAATTCTCTGGGAAAAAATAATTTTTCCGGACGGTCAATTGGATTGAAAAATTGAGGAAAAATTAACGCTAGCTTTACATGAACTTAGCCCCTCTACTCCCGTGATTCTTCAGGTTTTCCTATTGCTTCTTGGTCTCATTCTCTTGGTCAAAGGTGCCGACTGGCTGGTAGACGGGGCTTCTGTTTTGGCCAAAAAGAAGAACGTCTCTGACTTGGCAATTGGACTCACGATTGTTGCTTTTGGGACTTCAGCCCCGGAACTGGTAGTCAATGTCGTCGCAGCATCAGGAAACTACCCGGATATTGTCTTTGGCAATGTGATTGGCTCCAATAATTTCAACCTGTTTATCATCTTGGGTATATCCGGACTGATTATCCCTCTCTCCGTGCAGTCAAGTACCGTTTGGAAGGAAATCCCCTTCTCCCTATTCGCGGCAATTGGCTTGTTTTTCCTCGCAAACAACTTCTTCCTTTCTGAAACTACGGTTCTTTCTCGCTGGGATGGATTGATTTTGTTGGTGTGTTTTGCCGGGTTCCTGTACTATGTAGCCACTCAGCTCAAATCTGACCCGCAAGCAGAGCAAGTGGAAGCAAAGGATTATTCCAATCCGAAAATCTGGATGTTGATTTTGGTAGGTTTGGCGGGCTTGGTCGGCGGTGGAAAATTAGTCGTAGACAATGCCGTTTCCATGGCTCAATCCCTTGGTGTAAGTGAAAAAATTATCGGGCTCACTATCGTCGCTGCGGGTACTTCTCTTCCCGAGCTTGCAACCTCGGTAGTCGCAGCGATGCGAAAAAATGCTGACATTGCCATTGGCAATATCGTGGGCTCAAATATCTTCAACCTGTTTCTAATTCTTGGAGTTAGCTCAGTAATCCGTCCTTTGGAATTTAACGTCTCTTTCAACACTGATCTTTACATTCTGGGGGCAGGGACGGTCTTCCTTTTCTTTGCCATGTTCACTGGAAAGCGCCACAAGCTGGACCGTTGGGAAGCTTTGGTTTTATTGAGTTCCTATCTGCTCTATACCGGATATTTGGTGGGATTAGAAAGCTAATTCTCATTCATTCCCTTGCAGATTCAGATTATTGAGCCCATTCCAGGCGATCATTTCTTCTTCCGCTATTTCCATGGCTTTCACCACGTATTGAAGGCTTTGGATATTGGGATCAGAGGCATGATCAAAATCGCTGGACCTAAATGAGAAAAGCTCTCCTTCATCAAACAGCTCATCGATATCTTTGAATTCGGAAGCCATTGCCACATTGATCAATGCTGTAAAAACCTGGATTTTAGCATTTTCTAAAGCTTCAAATGCCTCTTTAACTTTTTCCTGATAGTTCATCTTTCGATTAGTTTAAGTAGAAATTCCATTTTTGGTTGGCTTGAAGGGCTTGCTTTCCCCTTAGGTAGTGTTGATATGCCGACCGAAACTCAGATTTGTATCGGGAATGGACTTCCAAGGGAACCAAACCGAAAATCGGATATTTGTCCAAGAGTGCAGTAAAAGCTTCCTTGAAATTATCGAACTCTTCGATGTAGTTGACCCCCTCTTTTTTCTCAAACTCATAGTCAGGTTCAAAATCAAAATACCCATTCTCATCCGTAGTAAAGAAAAACCGATCCTGACTTCCCTTTTTGAATCGGAAAAAACTGATCGTGCCTCCCTCACCCCCGATTTCACAAATCCGATCAAAGTCCAGATTGAACTCCACATCCTCCAGTATTCCCATGAAAATGAATTCGGTATCCTCTTTTATCCTTGCAGAAGGAAAATAGGCCGATCCAGCTTTTTGAACCCGGTTCCAAGCTTCATCCACATCACAAGTCAGGGCAATTACCTCGATTCTCACACCAAGGGATTTGGCTTTCTTAGTCATCGCAAAAAGTCCGTCATCAAAACCATCCGTGTAGTACTCGACTACTACTTCTTTTCCCTCCATCAAGGCCATAAATGCTTCGCTGCAGGAGGCATTGATGGCTTGAAGCTCCATATCTCCATCTTCCATCGCTTGATAGCTCCCAAAAAGCTCTTTTGCTTTCCTCGCAATGTTGAAAATGAAGACCTCTCTCCTTCCAGCATACTCCCGCTCGATCAAGCTGCTCTTTCCTACCCCACTTGGCCCGATGACAAATGTTACTTTCATGACAATCAGTGGTTTTTGGCATAATCCCACATCACTCCCCAAATGTCATGATAGGACTGTAACTTGTCCCGCTGTTCCGGGTTTTGAGCGATGGCATTTTTGAAATTTGGATAGTCTATTTCCAATACCTGCTGAGAAATGATAGATACTGCTTCCTGTTTACTGACATGGACCCGGTAGCCATAGTCTGCTTCGGGAGTTTCGATGATGCTTTCCTTCGGAAAAAGTGATTCCAAATCCTTTCTAACCCGAGCTCGAAAAAGCACCTGATCTGGTTTGTCTCTATGCTGTACGATAGAAACAAACCCATTTTTACTGGCAATCCACATAGTTGATTTTGAATTGATTACAGGAATAAATCTACGGGCAAAAGAATTATTGAACTAACTTTTGACAGTAAGTGTCACTGAATAGTTTTGATAGCATTTATTAGATCCCTGCTTTTTTCAACTCAAAATTTTCTCCTGCCATTGATCAAAAAGAGAAGCTATATCCCCAAATAACGAGGTAATTTTAGAAACTAATTTGGCAGACTAACCATTTGCCCTCCCAGCCTGAAAACCTATGCACCGCCCAAAAAGCCTCCTTCGGTATTGCCTTGCCGTTTTTGCACTATTTCTGTTAGGAAGCAGTGATGCTTTCTCCCAAGGGAAACTACGGGGGATGGTTCAAGACCAAACCTCCAAACAAGCTCTTCCTTTTGCATCAGTAGCAGTCTATTCAGAAAAAGACAGTCTGATCGGAGGTGGAATTACAGAAGACAACGGAAGCTTTTCCATTGACCTTCCTTTGGGAAAGTTTTATGCTTTGGTGGAGTTTATGGGTTTTGATTCCTTCAAAAGTCCGGTTTTTGAGCTTTCCAGAGCCGATGCCAATTTTAATTTAGGAACTATCACCCTACAAGCATCTGATCAAAAACTGGATGAAGTAGTCGTCCAAGGGGATAAGACCTTGATGGAGCTTTCGCTGGACAAGCGCATTTTTAATGTGGGGAAAGATTTGGCAAATGCCGGAGGTACTGCCACGGATATTTTGATGAACTTACCCTCAGTAGCAGTGGATACCGAAGGCAATGTCAGCCTTCGCGGATCCTCCAATGTCCGGATTTTGATCGATGGAAAACCGTCTGGACTTGTGAGCTTCAAAGGCTCCTCAGGTCTGAGACAGCTTCAGGCCAATATGGTCGAGCGGGTCGAGGTCATCACCAACCCCTCTGCCCGCTATGAGGCCGAAGGGATGGCAGGAGTCATCAACATCATCCTGAAAAAAGACAGCAACCAAGGATTCAACGGCTCCTTTGAAGTTATTGGAGGCACTCCGCTCAATCTGGGCTTTTCTACCAATCTGAATTATCGCAAAAACCGCATCAACTGGTTTATCAATTACAGCTTTGCCCGACGCTATCAACCCTACGTCAGTGAGCAGTACCAGGAAGTGTATGAAAACGGGGAAACACTCATCCTCAGTCAGGCAAATTCCGGTGAGCTTCGAGGATGGAACAATAGCATCCGGGGAGGACTCGACTATTTTTTCTCCGAGCAAAGCATTTTCACCGCTTCCTACCTCTGGAGGAGAACTGACGGTAGAAGAATCACCGACATCCGCTACGACGACTACCTGAATTCCTTGGACAACTTCCAAGGCTATTCCTTGCGCAGGCAGGATGAAAAGGAAAAAGAGCCCAACTCCGAGATTGCTTTGAACTACAAGCGGACTTTTGGACAAAAAGGACATGAATTGACCGCCAATTTCACCTATCTGAACTACTGGGAAAATTCCGATCAGCTATTCACCGAATACCGCTTTGATGCAAATGGACAGGCTGTCCCTGAAGAGGATTTGGTGCAGACCTCTCTCAATGATGAGTTTGAAAATCAATACCTCTTTCAGCTCGATTATGTCAAACCCATTGGCTCGGAAGGCAAATTTGAAACCGGACTTCGGACCAGCTTTCGGGAAATGGAAAATGACTTCATCGTCTCCGAAGAAAACGAAAGCGGAGAATTGGTCCCTTTGCCCGGACTGGACAATATTTTCCTCTATAATGAAAATATCCTTGCTGCCTATGGAATTCTCGGCAACAAAACCGGAGACTGGACCTATCAGGCAGGACTTCGCGTAGAGCATACCGATGTGGAAACCATTCTAGCAGAAACCAACGAGCGCAACCCCAGAAACTACACCAATCTCTTCCCAAGTGCTCATTTGACTTACAATATCTCTGAGGAAAATGCCTTCCAACTCAGCTATTCGAGACGGGTGCGCCGACCGGTTTACAATGATCTCAGTCCCTATGTGACGTTTTCCGATCAGCGTAATTTCTTCAGCGGTAATCCAGATCTTGACCCGGAGTTTACCGACGCATTCGAACTGGGACACATCAAGTATTTCGAGAAAGGAACCCTGTTTTCCACTGCTTATTTTAGAAATACGGTGGATAAGATCGAGCGAATCAGAACGGTGAATGAGGAAGGGTTTGCAACCACATTGCCTTACAATCTGAATGGGGAAAAATCCTTTGGGCTGGAGTTTAGTGCCGATTACCGACCCAAAGATTGGTGGAAGCTGGATTTGAACCTGAACTTCTTCCATGCTGACATAGATGGAAGCAATGTGCAGGCAAACTTTGAGGCAAGGACTACCTCATTCCTTGCCCGGCAGACTTCCAGGTTTACCTTGGATGGAGGATGGGATTTACAGCTGCGCGCAAATTACGATGCGCGGCAAAAAACGGCTCAAGGAGTCAGAAAAGGCATCTTTTTCATTGACCTTTCTGCAAGTAAGCAAATCATGCAGGAGCGAGGCAGGCTGATATTGACTGCCAATGATATCTTCAATTCCCGAAGAAACCGCTACATCATCGAAGGCGAAAACTTCTTCACCGAAGGAGACTCTCAGTTTATCCGACGCCAGATCAATCTGACCTTCTCCTACCAAATCAATCCATAAAACCCTTCCTTTTGCGACTCCTGTCACTGAAATCCAAGCCATCCTTTCTCAATTTTGGGAGGCTAAATGCTATGCTCCGATTTACCGCTTCACTTCTCTTCCTTTCCCTGGTTTGCAATAGTCTCGTTCAGGCTCAAAAAATCAATGATGCCTACCGCCTCCACATGAAGCGGGCTACATCTCCGATTTTGATCGACGGAGTGATGGATGAGCAAGCTTGGGAAGAGGCTGAAGTGGCCTCTGATTTTTTTATGATCACACCGATGGATACCAGCTTTGCACAGGTGCAGACGGACGTCCGGATGACTTACGATGATCAAAATCTATATCTCATCGTGGTCAATCATCATCTGTTGGAGGGACCTTACATGGTGGAGTCGCTTCGAAGAGACTTCTCTTTTGGTAAAAACGACAACTTCCTGCTATTCATGGACCCATTTGATGATCAGACCAACGGCTTCACTTTCGGGGCAAATGCTGCCGGAGCCCAATGGGATGGAATCATGTTCAATGGGGGATCGGTGGATTTGAGCTGGGATAACAAATGGACCTCCAAAGTCAGCAATTACGAAGACAAATGGATCTTTGAAGCGGCAATTCCTTTCAAGTCCATCCGGTACAAAAAAGGCATCAAAGAATGGGGAATCAACTTTTCCCGACTGGATCTAAAAGCCACCGAAAAGTCAGGCTGGGCGCCCGTACCCCGTCAGTTTCCTTCTGCTTCTTTGGCTTACACGGGCGTTTTGGTTTGGGATGAGGCCCCTCCGGAAGCAGGAGCCAATGTTTCCGTGATCCCTTACCTGTTGGGAGGGGTGTCCAAAGATTTCGAATCGGAGGGAGAAACCCAGTATCGGAGGGAGTTTGGAATGGATGCCAAGATTGCCCTGACTTCTTCATTGAATCTGGACTTGACGGTGAACCCGGACTTTTCTCAGGTAGAAGTCGATCGCCAAGTGACCAATCTGGATCGGTTTGAGCTCTTTTTCCCCGAACGAAGGCAGTTTTTTCTGGAAAACGGAGACCTCTTCGCCAACTTCGGCTACAGCACTATCCGGCCATTTTTCTCCAGAAGAATCGGTCTCAATGCGCCAATCCAATTTGGAGCCCGACTCAGTGGAAAGATCAACAAGGACTGGCGTATAGGTGCCATGAATATGCAAACTGGAGCCGTCGACTCAGAGGGCCTTCCTTCCCAAAACTTCACCGTGCTGGCTTTGCAAAGACAGGTCGGTGCCCGCTCAAATATCACCGGCATCCTGATCAACAAGCAATCCCTGAACTACAACCCGGACCCCGAATCTGAGCATCCAGTCTACAGCCAATTCAACCGCAATGTAGGTCTGGAATATAATTTAGCTTCTTCCAATAACCTTTGGACAGGAAAGGCCATGGTGCTGAAAAGTTTTGGTCCGGACGGCACTCAGGAAGGCTTTGTCCATGCGGCCAATCTTCGCTATGCTTCCGGGAATCTGACTTGGAACTGGCAGCATGAGTATGTCTCAGAAAACTACACCGCAGAAGTAGGATTTGTACCCAGAAATGGCTTTTATAAAATCAGTCCAACGGTAGGTTATCGCTGGTTTCCCAAAAGTGAAAAGATCCTTTCCCATGGACCGGATGTGGGAACTACCTTCTTTTTCAATACTACGGGCGAACAAACCGACAATACCACCTATGCAGCCTACAATGTCAAATGGAGAAGCCAAAGTACATTCATGCTTTGGGCAGGTTATGATTTTGTAAAGCTGCAACGGCCTTTTGACCCAACCAATTTCTCGGGAGAAACCCTGCCTGCAGGAACCACTCACACTTGGAGAGCATGGGGCACCGAGTATGCTTCCAAGCCTCAAAGTCTATTCACTTACAGCTTCTCCACTCGAATGGGCGGATACTACGCTGATGGGGATCGGTACAACATCAGCACTGAGCTGGGCTATCGATTCCAGCCCTATGTCAGCATAGCCATGAGCACCAATTACAACCGGATTGTGCTGCCTGAGCCCTGGAATACGACCAATTTCTGGTTGGTCGGCCCTAGGGTAGATGTGACGATGACCAACACGCTCTTTTTCACGGCCTTTGTACAATACAATGAGCAGATCAAAAACATCAACCTGAATACCCGCTTCCAATGGCGATTCCAGCCGGCTTCGGACTTATTTATCGTGTACACAGATAATTATCTACCCGCACCATTTTATACCAAAAACCGCTCCATCGTGCTGAAATTCACCTATTGGTGGAATGTCTGATCAAAACATGGACTAAGCTTGAAAATTTCACGTATAAGAATTAATTTTATACGTATGAACAAAAAGCTCACACTTTCTTTGGACGAAGACATCATTGAGAAAGCAAAAATCTATGCTTCCCAAACCGGAAGAAGTCTTTCGAGTCTGGTGGAGGATTTTTTTGAAAACCTGACCGAGAAATCCTCATCCACTCAAATTTCAGCGAAAATCAAACGCATTTCAGGGAAAATCGAAGTCCCAGCTGACTTTGATTGGGAGGAAGAGTTGAGAAAAGGCCTAGAAGAAAAGCACCTGAGATGAAGCTTTTTTTGGATACCAATATTATCATTGATTTTTTGACCAATCGACCGCCGTTTACTCAGGAAGCAATAGCTCTTTTTCAACTTGCAGAAGGCGGAAAAACTGAGCTTTTCACCTCCACACACGTTTTGGCCAATACCCATTATGTTTTGAAAAAGTTTGTAGAGGACAAAAAGCTACGAGAAACTCTCCTTGAATTAGCTGAAATGATTACGATCGCTGATGTAACTTCCAAGGGTTTTTTGACTGCGCTCAAGTCAAATCACAAGGACTTTGAAGATGCGGTTCAAATCATCACTGCAGAGCAAATTGGAGACGTGGATTATATCATAACCCGAAATCTTAAAGATTTTAAATCCTCATCTATTCCTGCAATTTCAGTTCATGAGTTGATGAGAATACTTTCTGGAAAGTAAAATCACCCCAAAAATCAAGGAACCAACCAAGCCCCTTTCCAATCCTTTTCCTTTGAAAACATCAATCGAAGATGTCCTTCTTTTCTTAACTGTAAAACCTCGATTTCCATCGGAGAAAATTCCAAAACGCAGAAAAAGTGATTTTCCAAATTACCTACTGTCCAGCCATCTTCAGGAAGAGAAATGGGGGTTCTCGGAGCTTGGGCACCGGTATATTCTGACCTTCGGTGGACGGGAATTGTTTTCCATATTTCTTTAGACAAATCATCCTGAAAATGAAGCTTAGCCTGAGTCTTTATCCGGATTTGAACCTGCTTTTTGGGATGGTAAAAATGAAGGGATGCGTTGGAATTTTGCTGTAAGTTCGAGCACTTTTCAGACCGATAATCGGTGTAGACAAAGAAATTAAGCTCCTCACTTACCTTTCTTAGCACCACCGTACGAACTGAGGGAAAATCCCCAGAAACCGTCCCCAAATTAACCCAATGAAAGGGGTGCTTGACGTCCAAAGCCCCGCGATGTAATTCGTGCTTGACCGCTTGCCAGATTTCTTCCAAACTATCTGTGTCCTTAAACAGCATTATTGCTCGATCGAGTTAGCTTCAAAAAAGACCAATTCTCCCTCTTCAAACTCCACCTGAAGCTCAATGGGATTGCAGCAAACTTCGCTATCCTCAATGTACTCCTGCCTGGAAACTGAGGGATCAAGCAACATAGAAATCTCTTGAAAGCAATGAGGGCATTGGAAGTAGTGTTCGTGCATGAAAATGAAACAGGTGAAAGGGTAAAAAGTTAAGGCCTGGATTACAAACCCAAGCCTTAATAAACTCAATTACAACTCTCCTGTTTTTGGAGAAGCAGGACAGCCGGAACACTGATCCCTTTTCCTTAATCCTTCTTCGGCCCCAAGATTGGAATCTTCTGGTCAATCATGGATTTCTCCAGAGCCTGAGTGGAAGCCATCACTGCATCAACTTGACCTTTGACTTTTTCATAAACTCCCAAGAGATCTTTTGCTCGTTGTTTTTGACCCTCTGTGATCGGAGGCTCCCCCTCATTGATTGCTCCATAGATATGCAGCAAGTCGGCATCGAGCTTGTTTGGGAAGTTGATCACATCCTGGAAGGTTTTCTGCTTAGTCTGAATCAATTCTGCTTCTGCTTCATCGATAGCGGTCAGTACTTCCTTAGCTTGAGTATGCCAAGCCTCATATTTTTCTGAATCGACTCGAATTTGCAAATCAGTGATTTGTGCGCGAATACTGCGTAGATCCTCAGCCATCGAACGGGTATCAATAATCGCTTCTCGAAGGCTCGTCAACTGCGCATCCTGCTCCTGATACTGTGCCGCCGTAGCAGTCCATCTTGGATCAGGTTTTACTTCGATTTCCTTGCTGATTTCCTTATCTCCGTAGCGCATCACCAATTTGTATTTGCCAGGAATCACTCGCTGAGCCGAAGAACCAATTCCGGAAAATACTCCTTTAACTGACTCAAAGGAATCCAAACTCAAATCCCAGTTCAGTCGGTTCATACCCGTCTTCTTTTTGATTTTTCCTGTTTTGGCTTCCGAATCAGTCGTGAATTTGCGTAGCACTTTTCCACTCATATCCTGAAATTCGGCTTCCAAAAGCACCGAATCCATATTTTCTTTTAGGTAATACATCACTGAAAATCCGGGATAAGGATTTTGCCCTACTTGTGGATTATTTCCACGGAAAGCAAAATCACGAATCGCAGCCTCAGGTTCGTAAACGTAGAAGTTAGCGTCTGCGGCAGCTTTCAGTTCATACAGCGGATTCAAATCATCCATCACCCAAAATGCCCTTCCGGAAGTGGCAATGATCATGTCATTGTCCTGAATCATCAGGTCATTAATCGGAACCACGGGCAAGTTTTGTTGGAATTTCTCCCATTTTTGGCCTCCATTGAAAGAGATATAGAGACCTGTCTCTGTTCCAGCATAAAGCAAGTCCTTTTGGTTAGGATCTTCCCGTACGACCCTTACAAAAGCTTCCTCCGCAATTCCATTCACGATTCGGTTCCAAGTAGCTCCGTAATCGGTCGATTTGAAAATGTGTGGGGTGAAGTCATTGTATTTGTAACTGGTAAAGGCCACATAGACCGTCGCAGGGTCATGAGGAGATACCTCGATCTGATTGACCATGCCTTCGGGTGTATTCGGGATGGTGATATTGGTCCAACTTTGTCCTCCATCTTTAGTGACATGAAGCAAACCATCATCCGCTCCGGCATACAAGACATCCGGAGTATGCGGAGATTCAGCGAGATACATGATGGTATGAAAAACCTCTCCGCCGGCACCCTCATTGGTAATCGGACCTCCACCATAATCCAAATGGGCTGGATCATTTTTGGTCAAATCCGGCGAAACTTCCTCCCAGCTTAATCCTCGATTGGTCGTCTTCAAAATCACATTTCCGGCATGGTAAATCACCGAAGGATCATGCTTGGAGGCAATGATGGGTGCATTCCAGTTGAAGCGGTACTTGACTTCGGCTGGCTTGGACGCTAAGCCCTGGTAAGGATAAGCCATCACGTCCTTTTCCTGCTTGGTTTTGGCATTCCACTCCGTAATAATGCCCTGATAGCAGCCCGAATAGATGTAAATGGGATTTTCCGGATCAAAGGCAGAATAAGCGGATTCGCAGCCACCTACCGGATAAAATTCCTCCCAACCAATCCCCGAACCATTTGCACGGGAAGCAATGGAAACCGAGGAATTATCCTGCTGCCCTCCGTAAATGCGATACGGGAATTGCTTGTCTACATTCACCCGATAAAACTGAGCAGTAGGCTGATTATCCTGTCGAGACCAGTTTTTGCCTCCATCGATGGAGACATTTCCACCTCCATCATTCGCATTGACCATGTATTGGGGATGTTCCGGATTGATCCAAAGCTGATGATTATCGCCGTGTCGGGTTCGAAGGTTAACAAATGTCTTCCCCCCATCCTTGGACTCGACCAAGGGTGCGTTCATTATGTAAACTGTCTCCGGCTCGGTAGGATGAGCCAAAATATGCATGTAATACCAAGAGCGCGCGCGAAGCAATCGGTCCTCATTGACCAATTTCCAGCTTTTTCCGGCATCATCCGATCGAAACAAGCCCCCGTCTTCGGCTTCAATAATTGCCCAGACGATATTGTTATTGGCACGGGAAACTGAAATTCCGATTTTCCCCATCACTCCTTTAGGAAGACCTTCGGTCAGCTTGGTCCAGGTTTTCCCCATATCTGATGACTTGTAAATTCCTGAACCTGGGCCTCCACTCTGTACCTTCCAGGGAAATCTTCGATGATCCCAATAGGCAGCATAGATCATCCGGGGATTGGTCATATCCATGCTCAGATCCGAAACACCGGAATTTTCATCCACATTATGGACTTTCTCCCAAGTTTCCCCTCCGTCCTCAGATCGGTAAATTCCCCGGGCATCGGTCGCACCGTATGGACTACCCTGACCACCCACGATAACTAAGTCAGGATTGCTAGGATGAACCACAATTTTGGAAATCTGTCTGATCTCAGAAAGCCCCATGTGCTTCCAGGTCTTTCCTCCATCAACTGATTTGTAGACCCCATCTCCATGAGATGTCATCACTCCCCGAACGGGAGCTTCTCCCATCCCTACATAGACCACGTTCGGGTCTGACTCTGCTACGGTGATTGCACCGACAGAGGCGGTTCCGAAAAAACCATCGGAGACATTAAACCAGCTTTCACCGGCATCGGTGGTTTTCCATACTCCGCCGACCGAGCCTTGATAGAAAGTCAAAGGTTCCTGAACTACTCCTGCCACGGCCGTAGCGCGACCTCCCCGGAAAGGTCCGACAAGACGGAATTCCATGGCATTGTAAAGTGCGGTATCATAATTGACTTCTTGAGCCGGCTCAGATTTCTTTTTGGATTTCTGTGAAAAGACACTTTCGGGTGACAAAAGCAAAAGCAACCCTAGGAAAAGGGGGCTGAATTTTAAACGCATGATGGATTGGGTTTGGTGGTAAGCAGTAAGTTACAAAAGGCTGGGAAAAATGAGTACAGAAAACATAAATTAGCTTTTCCTAAAAGGAAGTAACTGACGGAATTTACATGAATTGCGTCAATTAATTGACTGAATTAACGTTAATTGCGTCAAATAACTGACGGAATTAACATAAATTACGTCAACTTAATTTGGATTTATTGAATGAATGAGTCAATTTTAGACTGATATTCAGTGATATAAGATATTTAATGGTAATTTATCCAAGAGCGATTCAGGAAGTTTTTGAAAAAAAGCTAAGACCCAACAAGGTGCTGATGCTGATCGGCCCAAGAAGAGTGGGAAAGACTGCCTTTATCCGAGACTATATTTCCCGGTGGAAAACTGAAGAAAGACTCACCATAAACGGCGATGACGTCACAGACGCGGCATTGGTTCAGGAAAGGTCTGTCGCAAATTATACCCGATTGCTAGCAGGTAAAAAACTCCTTGTCATCGACGAGGCGCAGCACATACCTGATATCGGAATGGCTTTAAAGCTTATCGTAGATACCATCGAGGGAATTCATGTGATCGCTACGGGATCTTCAGCTTTTGACCTTCATCAGCAAGTGGGTGAGCCATTGGTCGGACGGAAAAACACACTTTACCTTTTTCCTTTAGCTCAAATGGAATTCAAGGAGCGGGAAGATTATAAGACCACGTTGGAAAAACGTGAAGAGCGACTCATTTTTGGAGGCTATCCGGAGTTAAACCAATATCCGGACTGGAAAGATAAACAGGATTATCTCTACCAAATCATGAATGATTACCTACTGAAGGACATCTTGATGGTAGACGGAATCAGAAACTCAGAGAAGCTTTATTCCTTGCTGAGACTTATCGCCTTTCAAGTGGGGAAAGAAGTCTCACTAGAAGAGCTGGGCCGTCAACTCAGCATGTCCAAAAATACGGTAGAGCGATACTTGGATATGCTATCCAAAGTTTTTGTGGTATACCGAATAGGCGGATTCAGCAAAAATTTGAGAAAAGAAATAGTCAAAAACAGCCGTTGGTATTTTTATGACAATGGAGTACGAAATGCCTTGATTCAGAACTTCAATCGTCTGAATCTAAGAATGGATGTAGGAGAACTTTGGGAAAATTATTTGGCAGCTGAACGCCTGAAATTCCAGAGCTATACTCAAATGCGCTGCAATAATTACTTCTGGAGAACTTACGATCAGCAAGAATTGGATTGGGTGGAAGAAGAAGGTGATCAATTACGAAGCTATGAATTCAAATACTCCCTGAATAAATCGCCAAAAGCGCCGGCTGCTTGGTCAAAAGCCTATCCTAAAGCGCACTTTGAAGTGATTCATTCGGGGAATTACCTGGATTGGATTGGGGGGTGAAAAGAACCCCCGACCTCTATTAGAGGCCGGGGGTGAAATATGATCAGTATTTTAGCTTACTCCACCTCGACAGCAGCATCTACATTCTTAAAGTATACCTGCTTGTCGGCATCCAAGTCAACCAAAACAGCTGAGTCATTTTTGATGTAGCCTGCCAAAATCTGCTTGGAAAGCTCATTCAAGATCAATCGCTGCATGGTTCTCTTCAGCGGTCTTGCACCAAACTGTGGATCGAAGCCGACTTCGCCCAGATAATCCAAAACTTCTTTGGTCGCCTCAATTTCAATATGGGATTCGGCCAATCGTTTTTGAATCTCTCTCCATTGGATATCCACGATCTTACGAATGATCTGCTTGTTCAGCGGCTCAAACATGATCGTTTCATCTATTCGGTTGAGGAATTCTGGTCGTACAGACTTTTTGAGCAGGTCAAATACTTCCGCTTTGGTTTTTTCCAAAACCTCTTCCTTATTCCACTCCTCCATTTCGGCAAATCGCTCCTGAATCAGATGAGAGCCAATATTGGTCGTCAGGATAATGATCGTGTTTTTGAAATTGGCAATTCGGCCTTTATTATCGGTCAATCGGCCATCGTCAAGCACTTGCAACAAGATGTTGAAGACATCCGGGTGAGCCTTTTCGATCTCATCGAGCAAGATGACAGAGTAAGGCTTTCTTCTCACCGCTTCTGTCAACTGACCGCCTTCATCGTAGCCTACGTATCCCGGAGGCGCTCCCACCAATCGACTGACGGCATGTCTTTCTTGGTATTCTGACATATCAATTCGGACCATGGCATTCTCGTCATTGAAGAGATATTCAGCTAAGGCTTTGGCCAGCTCGGTCTTACCCACACCGGTTGTACCCATGAAGATAAAACTACCAATAGGACGCTTCGGATCCTGCAGACCTGCTCGGCTTCGACGTACGGCATCAGAAAGCGCTGCAATGGCTTCTTTTTGACCGGCAACTCTTTTTCCAAGCTCATCTTCAAGATGAAGCAATTTTTCCCGCTCGGATTGAACCATTTTGCTGACAGGAATTCCAGTCCATTTAGACACAACTGCAGCGATATCTTCATTATCCACTTCCTCTTTGAGAAGCGGCGAACCAGCCTGCATTTCCGCCAATTGGGATTTAAAGGATTCCAACTTCTTCTCAGACTCTACGATTTTGCCATACCGGATTTCGGCTACTTTGCCAAAATCCCCTGCCCGTTCGGCTTGCTCAGCTTCCAGTTTGAACTTGTCGATATTCTCTTTTTCGCGCTGAATGCCCATGATGACGGCTTTCTCGCTTTCCCACTTGGCTTTGACGGACTGTCTTTTTTCTCCTAATTCAGCGATCTCTTTGCTCAGAATCGCTTCCTTGTCTTTGTTATTTTCTCTTCGAATTGCCTCCCGTTCGATCTCCAACTGCATGATTCTACGGTTGAGTTCATCGAGTTCTTGAGGAAGAGAGTCGATCTCCATTCTCAGTTTGGCGGCTGCCTCGTCCATCAAGTCAATGGCTTTGTCCGGCAAGAAGCGGTCTGAAATGTATCGCTGAGACAATTCCACTGCGGCAATCACCGCATCGTCCTTGATTCGTACCCCATGGTGAAGCTCATATTTATCCTTAATGCCTCGAAGGATTGAAATGGCGTCTGCTGCATCCGGTTCATCCACGATCACGGCTTGGAATCTTCGCTCCAATGCTTTGTCCTTCTCGATGTACTTTTGGTACTCCTTCAGGGTAGTCGCACCGATGGCATGGAGTTCACCACGTGCCAAAGCAGGCTTGAGCAAGTTGGCTGCATCCATAGCACCTTCTCCTCCACCTCCGGCACCGATCAAGGTGTGAATCTCATCGATAAAGAGAATAATCTCCCCATCAGAATCGGTCACTTCCTTGATTACTGCCTTCAGTCGCTCCTCAAATTCTCCCTTGTATTTGGCGCCTGCGACTAGCAAGCCCATATCCAGAGAGATCAAGGTTTTACTTTTCAGATTTTCCGGCACGTCACCGGAGACGATACGTTGTGCCAACCCTTCGACGATCGCTGTCTTACCCACACCGGGTTCTCCGAGGAGAATGGGGTTGTTTTTGGTACGTCTAGCGAGGATCTGCAGCACCCGTCTGATTTCTTCATCTCGGCCAATTACCGGGTCGATTTTACCCTTTTTGGCCAATTCGTTCAGGTTTTTGGAGTATTTCTCCAAAGCCCTGTACTTGCTTTC
This sequence comes from Algoriphagus taiwanensis, assembly GCF_036245645.1. Lineage (NCBI taxonomy): Bacteria > Pseudomonadati > Bacteroidota > Cytophagia > Cytophagales > Cyclobacteriaceae > Algoriphagus > Algoriphagus taiwanensis. Next base: position 72,921 of record NZ_BTPE01000012.1, read on the forward strand.
TGCGTTGGGATCAGTCACTTTATTTCCTTTTCTTAATTCCTTAATCGCTTCGATCAGGGGCTTTTCAGAAATGCCCTGATCTTTCAACAGTTGGGCAGTAGCCTCGCTACCCGCCAAAATCCCCAAGAGCAAATGCTCAATAGCGACATATTCATCCCCAAAAGTCTTAAGATAATCCTTTGCCTTAGTCAAAGCCTGATTGGCTGCCCCAGATAGATAAGGCTGCTGATTGGCTCCGCTGACTTTGGGAAGTTTTCCCAATTGCTCTTCAAGCTTTTGGGTTAGTTGTTGCTTATTGGCACCGAGTTTTTTAAAGACAAAATCGGTGACATTCTCATCTTCGGAGAAAATCCCTTTGAGCAGATGAGCTGACTCGATATTGGGTTGGCCCGAAGCCATGGCCAACTCAGCTGCTTTTTGGATAGCCTCCTGAGATTTAATGGTGAATTGCTTGAAATCCATTATTGTTGTTAGTGGTTTAGTGTTCTGGATTTCCAAGGATCAAAACCTTCGCCAAGTAAAAAATCTGGCCATTTTGTCCGAATTCGATCAATTCAAAGTGAGTTTTCAGAAAATATGGCAGAAAAAAAGCCCCAATCATTAATTAGGGCTCTTTGCAAATTTGGACAGCGATTTAATTCCCAGATTTTAATAATTCTTTGGCTGATGGTGCTTTTTTATTTCCTCCATGATCAGGATGAATAAACGTGTGGAAAAATAGACGAACAAAATACTTTTCCTGAGTTTGAAATACCTGACTCATTCCATCGGTGATAGTATATAGAGTTTCCTCGTCTTGAGCTTCCAACCAATCTTGATCAAGAGCTTTAAACATTCTAGCGACCGGCACATATGTGCCATCTGCTTTTTGGACTGAAACTGGCCGAGTGATTTTTCCTCCCTGAACATTGGTTTTCGCCATATAGCATTCACTTCTACCCTGATTAATAACCACCATCACTACTTCATGCTCTCCATCAGGGACCTCATACGCACCTCGATCATGGAAGGAAATATAATAATCTGAATAACAACCCTGGATTCCAGAGGCAAAGATGCTTTCGGCTCCTTGGCTTTGACCAAATCCCTGAAGGGAGGCGACAAAAACAAAAACGATAAATAGAAGTGATTTCATAGAAATTATAGCTTGATTTTTGGAAATCAAAATTTAATTATTTTTTTCATTCATCCTCCTTGTTGAGCCGCATAATCCTCTACCGCTTTCCAAACACGGAAAACATTTTTATAGCAGATCTTCTCGATATCCTCTTTGGAATATCCTCTTTTTAATAATTCTGCGATCAGATTGGGGAACATCGACACATCCTTCAGTCCAGTAGGCAAAGAATCTCCCACACCATCAAAATCTGACCCGAAACCCACATAATCAATCCCTACCAAATTCACCACATGATCGATATGGTCTGCTACTCGCTGTACAGTTGGGAAAGGATTGTTTGCTGCAGCATAAGCTTCTGCATATGCTCTAAATGCAGAATCTGATCTGCTCAGGTTATTTTCTGCCATGTAATTGACCAAATGCTCCCGGACCTTGGCAGAACCAGCTGCGTAGGCGGAGTCTATGAAACTACCTCCAAAATTGATCATCATCACACCTCCATTTTTGGCCATAGCTTGGATGAGTTCGTCACTCATATTCCGCTCAAAACCCGGAGTAAATTTTCTGACGGAAGAATGGGAGGCGATCACGGGCACTTTGGTGATGGCCAAAGCATCGCGAAAGGTATTGTCCGAAACGTGGCTCAAATCCACCATAATTCCTACTCGATTCATCTCAGCCACTACCTTTTCTCCAAATTCGCTTAGGCCTCCATGAGTCCCTGTGGTATCATAGCTGGCATCACCGATCAGGTTATCCTTGCCGTGAGTCAAGGTGATGTATCGAATTCCTCGCTTTTGGAAATACTCGACATTGGCCAGGTCATCTTCTATCCCGGCACCGTTTTCCATCCCCATAGGAAGAGAAATAAGCCCCTTGGCAAAATTGGCCTCTATTTCGGCCGGGCTGTAAGCCATGGCAAACTTGTCCGGAAATGTGGCTGCCAATCTCTCAGTCATCAATATTAGAGAATCTGCCAAAGCCTTTGAAGCTCCCGGCATAGCTTGGTTTCCTGCAGGAATATAAATCGACATAAAGGGAGCATCCAAGCCCCCCTCCTTGGAGCGGGGATAGTCAAAATTCCCGTCAGGAGTACGGACGGAAACATCCAAAATTTCCCGCTGAAGGGTAAATCCTCCTACTTTCATCCGATAGGGCAAGTCCACATGTCCATCTACCATGATGGTGGATTGGGCTATCTCTTTGGCTACTTCCAAGCGCTCGGCATCGGAAAGTTGGGTGTAGTCGATTTCCGGACTTTTAGTTTCGCAGGAAAAGATCATCCCTGCTAAAGCGATCAGGCTAAGGTATTTTTTCATAAGGCGGTTTTTTTCACTTCTAAAAATAGAAGTATTCTGAAGTCGGTTGACAAAATATCCATAAATGGCTAATAAAGCAGAATATACTTGGCTTACCTACGGGTATAAAGCCATAGGATCGAAATAAAAGATGGATTTTGTGTAAATTTCCTTTCTACCAACCCATCAATCATGAAAGACTTATCCGGACTCTTTCTACTCCTCTTTTTCTTGGCTTCCTGCCAAACTAGCCAAGATTCCCCGATTTCAATATCCATCGATGAATCCCTACAGGGAGACCTGCAAGATGGCCGACTCCTGCTCATTTTCTCCACCAATCATGAAGCTGAACCGCGATTTGGGATCAGCGACAATGTCGGAACCAATCAGGTTTTCGGGATGGATTTTGAAAATTACCAAGCTGGACAACCTTTGGTTTTTGACATGGAGAGTTTTGGATACCCGATCGAAAGTATAGCTGATATTCCTGCAGGAGAATACACGGTTCAAGCTTTCATCCAGAAATATGAAACTTTTTCCCGCGCTGATGGGCACACAGTTAAGCTTCCCATGGACCAAGGAGAGGGAAGACAGTGGGCTCGAGCTCCAAAAAACATCTACTCCACCCCACAAAAAATTAGTTGGGAAAATGGAAAATCACTTTCACTAACCATAGATCAGATCATCCCTGCAGTCACCGAACCGGAAGACACCCAATACATCAAGCATATCAAAATCAAATCAGAGAAGTTGTCTGAATTTTGGGGTAGGGATATGTACTTGGGAGCTCATGTCCTGCTTCCAGAAGGCTTTGAGGAAAATCCCAATCAATATTATCCCCTGATGATTTACCATGGCCACTTTCCATCTGACTTTGGAGGATTCCGTACAAGTCCTCCTGACCCCGACTTGGGAGAGGATGACTACAGCGCAAGATTTGGGATCTATGGCTATGAGAAAATGCAGCAGCAGGAAGCCTATGATTTCTATCAGCAATGGATTTCTCCGGACTTCAAGCGATTCATTGTCATCGAAATCCAGCACGCCAACCCCTACTACGATGACAGCTACGCGGTGAATTCCGCCAACCTAGGACCTTATGGAGATGCTATCACTTATGAATTGATCCCATACATCGAGCAGCAGTTTCGAGGAATCGGAGAAGGATGGGCCCGGTTTCTCTATGGAGGGTCTACTGGTGGATGGGAGGCCTTGGCTGTGCAGGTTTTTTACCCAGACGAATACAATGGCTGCTTTGCCGCCTGTCCAGATCCGATTGACTTCAGGGCCTACACCTCTATCAACCTTTATGAAGACAAAAATGCCTATTACAAAGAGGGGCATTTCAGAAAGACTCCACGTCCCGGTCATCGCAACTATCTGGGACATGTCAATGCCATGGTCAAAGACATGAATCATCGGGAACTGGCATTAGGGGGAGAAAAAAGCCGCTCCGGGGATCAATTCGATATTTGGCAGGCAGTCTATTCCCCGGTGGGAGAGGATGGATATCCGAAGCCAATCTGGGATAAGTACACTGGTGAAATCGACTCGGAAGTAGCCGCTTATTGGAGAGAAAACTTCGACCTCCGCTACATTATGGAAAGGGATTGGGCCACTTTAGGTCCCAAACTGGAAGGGAAAATCAGGATTTATTGCGGAGACATGGACAATTACTATCTCAATAATGCAGTCTACCTAACGGAGGAATTTTTGGAAAAAACGGAGAACCCTTTTTACGCCGGAGAGGTTGCTTATGGTGATCGGGCCGAGCACTGCTGGAACGGGGATCCGAATTTACCCAATTACATCACCCGACTGCGATACAATACCATGTATTTGGATAAAATTGCAAATCGCCTTCGGCAAACAGCCCCACCTTCTTTTAATCAAAACAACTGGACACTAACCAAAAACTAAACAATGAAAACCACATTAAAATCAGGAATTCTTTTCGCAAGTGCCATCTTGGCCTTTGCCCAATGCTCTGCTCCAAAAAGCGGTAGCAACGAGGAAATGGCTTCAGCAGATAGCACAGTTGTAAAAAATCCAAGCCTGACTCTCCTTTGGGAGACTCCTGCAGAGTTGATCACCAATGAATCGGTCCTTTTTGACCAATCTAGTGGCCAGCTTTATGTCTCCAATATCGGAGGAATGGATCCACTTGAAAAGGACGGCAAAGGTTCGATAGCTATCGTTTCTACTTCAGGAGAAATCATCAACCCAGCATGGGTGACCGGACTAAATGCTCCTAAAGGAATGGCTATTTCCGATGGAAAGCTGTACGTGACAGACATCGATGAATTTGTGGAAATTGATATCGCTACAGCAGCAATATCAAACAAGTGGAAAATAGAGGGAGCGCAGTTTCTCAATGACGTGGCAGCACACGAAGGAACCGTTTACTTTACCGACATGAATACAGGCAAAGTTCACGCTTATGCGGACGGATCTATTTCCACTATCTCGGAAGGAAATACCTCTATCAACGGGATAGCAGTGGCCAATGACGGTACTATCTATGGATTGGACGGATCCGGATTGAAAAAATGGAATGCAGATGGCTCCACTACTATTATTAACTCAACAGTAACAGGAGGCGATGGCCTGATTATCATGGGAGACGGTAACTTTGTTGCCTCAAGATGGCAGGGAGAAATTTGGTTTGCCTCGGCTGATGGCGAAACCAACATGCTGGATACTAAAGCTGCAGAGTCGAACACTGCCGACATTGGCTATAACCCTTCCGAAAAAGTAGTTTACGTCCCTACTTTTTTCAAAAACAAAGTAGCGGCTTACAAATTGGATTATTAATCCCAACTTATTCTTCAAGAAAGGGGGGCTGATTCAGCTCCCTTTTTTGTTTCCAAGTAGATTTAAATCCATTCATGGAAACTCAAATAAGGATTAGAGTTTTTCCATATCGATTCTGCTTTATTGTCCTTACCTTTATATTGATTCTAGATAATAACCCGAAGAGAATCAGGTAACCCGAATATTATGAGTTCAAAACCTATCAATTACGAACTGGAAAAAAACATGGAAGTGATCTCCCAACTGGATGATGTGGTAGGTCATGCAGTAGACACGATCCTGGTGGACCCCGATGACTGCTGGCAACCTTCCGACTTCCTTCCTGATCTTTCCAACCCTGAAGCTTTGGAAGACATCAAACTTTTACAGCAAAGAGCAGAAGGAATTCCTGACACCGTACTGACTTCCCTTGTAGGCAATATGATTACTGAGGAGGCACTTCCTTCTTACCAGACATATTTCAACCTTCTGGAAGGAATCAATGATGAAAGAAGCCTGCTTTCTCCTTCTGGCTGGGTGAGGTGGTCCAAAGCTTGGACTGCGGAAGAAAACCGTCACGGGGATTTGTTGAACAAATATCTTTATCTGACAGGAAGAGTAGATATGAAAGCGGTTGAGCGTACCATCCATAGATTGATTTCCAATGGATTCGACCCCAAATCCGAATCTGACCCATATCAGGCGATGATTTATACTTCCTTTCAGGAAAGAGCTACCAAAATTTCCCATGTAAACACAGGAAAACTGGCAGACAAAGCAGGAGACCATGTCTTGGCAAGAATCTGCAAGACTATCGCCGGAGACGAGGCAAGGCACGAGAAGGCATACAAAACTTTTATGTCCAAAATTTTTGAAATCGACCCGAGCGGTGCCATGCTTGCTTTTGAGAAGATGATGAGAAAGCAAATCGTCATGCCTGCGGTGCTGATGGGTGAGGGAGGCAATAGACAATCCCTTTACAAGGATTTTTCAGAGATCACTCAAAAAGTCGGTATTTATACAGGCTGGGATTATGCACGAATCATTCAGCATTTGGTAGACCATTGGAAAGTAGAAGCTGTGACTGGTCTAAATGATCTGGCTTCCAAAGCCCAGGATTACCTCGCTAATTTGGCAGACCGATACATGAGATTGGCAGACCGAATGAAAGCCCCTGACGAAGTCAAGCTTGCCTGGCTAAAATAAACTTAAAAGTCCTTCTGAAAAGAGGGACTTTTTTTGTATTTCCTGATCCCTTTGCCATCCAAATATGAAAAAACCAATATCCCTCCTTCTTATGACTTGCCTTTTCCTCTACCATGGAAGAGGTAAGGCTCAAGACTTCAGAGTAAATGAAGACAGACTGCATTCCACTTTGATGACATTATCCACCTATGGCAAAAATGAAAAAGGAGGCAGCGACCGGATTGCCTATTCCAGCCATGATGTTGAAGCCCGCGACTACGTCAAGGAGCTCATGATAAAGGCCGGGATGGAAGTCAGTGTGGATTTTGCAGGAAATATTATTGGCAGAAGACCAGGAAGAAACCCGGAAATGAAGCCAATTTCTTTTGGCTCCCATATCGACGAAGTCCCAAATGGAGGAGACTATGACGGTCCAGTCGGATCTTTGGCAGCCATTGAGGTGGTCCAAACTCTGGCAGAAAACAGACTATATACCGATCACCCACTGGAGGTCATCATTTTCACCAACGAAGAGGGAGGAGTGGTTGGCAGCCGGGCGATCGTCGGAGCCTTGAGCCAAGAGGCGATTCAGGTGGTAAGCAATGCCGGAGTGACTCAGGCTGAAGGAATAAAGCTTCTTGGAGGCAATCCGGAAAGAATCCCTGAAATAAAGCGAAATCCAGGTGATATAGCCGCTTTTTTGGAACTGCACATCGAGCAAGGCGGAAATCTTTATAATGAAAAACTGGATATCGGTGTGGTCGAAGGCATAGTCGCTATCGAGTGGTGGGAGATTTCGTTCAAGGGCAAGGCCAATCATGCCGGCACTACGCCCATGGATATGCGAAAAGACCCCATGCTTCCGGCGGCGGAGTTAATCTTGGAAGTCAACCGGATTGTTAATTCTTTCGAAGGGAGACAAGTCGGGACGGTCGGTAAAATTCAAGCTTTTCCTGGGGCTGGAAATGTGATCCCGGGAGAAGTAAAACTCAACCTGGAAATCAGAGACCTTTCTTCTGAAAAAATCTGGACGATCTACAAGGAAATCGAAGCCAAAGCCAAGGAATTAGCCGAAAAAAGCGAAACTCAACTCGATATCAACCATATAGAAGTGGCAAGCAAACCGGCCTTGGCAGACCCAATGATCCGTGAGATCATTCAGAAAGAAGCAGAAAAGTTAGGGTTGACCACCAAAAGTCTTCCAAGCGGAGCAGGCCATGATGCACAGGAGATGGCTAGAATAGCCCCGATGGGAATGATTTTTATCCCTAGCAAAGATGGCATCAGTCATGCACCCGAAGAATACTCCTCAAAGAAGGATATAGCGAATGGAGCTAACGTCCTTTTAAATACCATTCTGACGTTGGACAGAACCTTAAAGTAAAAATCATATCGAAAGAAAACTTTTTTCGCTTTTTTCCAATTAAATGTCTATACAACTATTTCCAATCATGAGACAAATCAAGAAAATCCATAAAGCGGAGTACCGACCAATTGACGATCTAGTCACCTACAGCCCAATGCCGACCCGCTCTCTTTCCATGATTGACCCGTTTTTATTTCTGAATCACCATGGATTGCAGACTTATCCCCAGCATAATCACGGGTTGCCATTCGGTCCACATCCGCACAGAGGGATGGAAACCGTAACCTTTATTTTGGAAGGAGACATCATGCATTCGGATTCTACAGGAAAAAATTCGGTAATCGGACCTGGAGGAGTACAATACATGACAGCTGGAAAAGGCTTGATCCATGCCGAAGTTTCCAGTCCGGAGTTTAAGCGTAAAGGAGGAGAATTGGAAATTCTTCAGCTGTGGTTGAACCTCCCCGCTTCCAAGAAAATGATTGCTCCCAAATATAAAGGTTTACAAAAGGAAGAAATACCCTTTTTCGAACTCGACCAAGGAAAGGTGCGAGTTCAGCAGTTGTTTGGAGAATGGAACGGAGTGAAGGGGGCATTTGAGGGTAATTTTCCTATTCAAATGAGCACAATCTACCTGGACAAGGGAGGGAGATTTGAAAAGGTCGTTCCTGCCCCCGAAAATGTCTTTTTCTATATCGTCAGAGGAGAGCTAAAAGTTAATGGAGAGGAGCTGGTCATGAGACATTTGATCGAGTTTGCCAATACTGGAGAAAAAATAGCCGTGGAGGCGTTGGAAGACTCAATCTTGATTTTGGGCCATGCCTTGCCATTTAATGAGCCTGTAGTAGCTCAGGGTCCTTTTGTGATGAATACTCAACAGCAGATTTACGAGGCTTATCAAGATTACCAAGCTGGAAAATTTGCCTGATCAGTTCAGTTGATTGTCTGATCTGATTTTCTCAGCCTGATCCAGACCATCCTGCAATCTCCTCAGAGATTCTATGGATTGTCTGGATTTTTCTTGATCAATAGTCAGCTCCAATCCACATCCGTGGCAAAGTACCGGCTCATAATTGATCAAAGAAGCGATGCTGATGACCAGCTTGGTACCACACTCCGGACAGGATAAACCCGGCTGTCGAGCCACTTCCACGATGGGAGTTTTCTCAGGCTCAGCAGGTTGGGATTCCTTTTTCCCCACCCCAAACCAGCTTAGAATTCGATCTTTGAAGGTAATTATCCAATTGGCCATTAGGTCTCTTTATTTGCGTTATCCAAAATATTCAGAAGTTGGACCATCCCGATTGCAGGTTCAGCTTGGGCAAGTCGGATTTTGACATTCATATTGGCCGTGGCAGCCTGAGTAGTATTGGGCTGATTAGGAACTGGCTTTTTCCCGAATATTCCTTTCAGTCTGAGCGAACTTGTATCTCCAATAAATTTATTCCCAATGGAACCTCCGCTTTTGGGAGTACTTGCAGATTGGTCAGGCTGAGACAGCGCCAAATCAAACTCTATTTCTGCCTCAGCTACTTTCAAGGATGGAATTGGTATAATAGTCAATAAAGGGACCGCTATTTTGGCAGTTTTGGAAGAACCGTCAGCCTCCACCTTTTGATAGGTAAAAATGATGTTTCTTACCTCCCCGAAGTCCTCATCAGTAGATGTGGATGTCTTTGAAAACCCTACTTCTTGGATAAACTCAGCAGTTGCCTTTGCCGCAATTGCCTCTGCCTGGACTACTGCAGCCAAAGGGGCTCCCAGCAGGTCAGAAATATATCTTGGTGTGATCATGATATCAGGGATTAAAGAATGGAAGTTTTGTTTTCGTCATCCAGCAGGGTAAAATCTTGGGAGCCTAGCGTAAACTTAATGGTCGCAATACTCTCTGGCTTGGCTTTGCTGATCGCTTCGCTATCCACTGAGACCTGAAGCTTGGTGACCACATTTTCAGAGAGAATTTTACTGGCAGAACTTTCGAATAAGGGAATTTTTTTTGCCAAAATTCGCTCTGCCAACTGAACCATAGCCCGGTCCTCCTCAAAATCATCCTTTGGATTAGGTGGTGGATTGTTACCCCCCGGACGTCTGACAGCAGATACTCCTCCCATCCACACTGGCTTGATTGCGGTGGACTTGTTGATAGCTAGTGCTTTTTCGGAAACGGACTTGTCAAAGAATGCTTTGGAATTAGCCGAGCCTATTTTTTGGGAGGATGCGATGATTTCCACTTCTTTATTCCCAACCTTTACTTTGGCAATCTCAGTTTTGGTATCCGTGTCTTTTTTGATTGCACCGACTTCCACTTTTCCTTTTTTCAAAGACTCCGAGAAAAGCTTTGCCTCTGCCAATGCTTTAGCGCTGTCATCAAAGCGCTCATTGATGGTGAATTCAGATTGCCCCTTTTTATCCAAGCCTATCACCTGGAATTCCCCGGTTTCCAAAGGAACAACTGCTAAGGATGGGCTTTTCTGCACGACTGGAAATAAAGGCTGCAAACTTTTAGTGAATGAATCCTTCACCAAGGCAGTCATTTTGATAGGGTCATTGGTTTTGATCCCCTCGAGAAGGGTATCCTCGATTTGCTCTGAAAGGGATTTTTCCCATTCATCGGATGGATAGGAATTGCCCAGTCCTTTGTATAGCTCGTTGGTCTGAGTCAGACTTTTCACCTGAGATTTGATTTCGGCCGCCGTCTCTTTGGAAAAAACCGCTGCCAAATCCGCCAATCTTTGCTTGGAAAGGGCTGGATTGGCCGGTTTTTCCTCTACCCCAGTCACGGCATATTTGATTTCCACTTCCAGATTTTGTATTCCGATTCTGGGCACTGGAAAATATCTAAGAATCTGATCGGAGGCGTAGGCTTTGGCTATTTCTCTGGAGGCCTCATCGGCTTTGGATTTGGCCTCATTGATATCGCTGAGTATAGACGCAATTATTCCATTTAACTGGCTCATAGTCAAGTAGGGGTTTAAAATGAAAAAAAGAGGGAGGGTGAATTACCCCCCTCCTCCGCCACCAGCTGCTGGTTTTTCCAAAATAGCCTGCTCCATGATATCCAAAACTTTGGCAAGTCCGGCTGGCATTTCGTCTTGGACAGCCTTCACCTGAATATCCATGGTGTATTGAGTAGAAGTATTGACTTTGTTGCTTTGATGACTGCTCCAATTGTTTCGAGTAGACACCTTAGCATTCAGATTAAACTTTACCGGAGAGAAGAATCCGCCCGCCTTAAAGCTCATGGTCGTATCCGTAGCGACACTGCCACTGCTGGCACTTCCACTTTTGTACTCTTGCTGCTCGGTGATGTTTGCTGTGAATTGGATAGTCATCTCCTGAATCCGGATAAAAGGAATCGGTACAATCGTAAGGATGGGTACGGTAAGGGCTACCGTTTCTTCTCCGGCATCATTTCCGCCAGAGCTCCCTCCTGCGGTTTTTCTTGTGTATCGGAAAGTGACATTGCGTACATCACCAAGGGTTTCGTCTTGGTCACCATTTTGCTCTTCCGGGGCTGACTTAAAACCTACCTCTTTAATGAAGTTCACTGTAGACTTTGCGGCGAGGCCTTGTGATTGGATTGCCGCGACCATTGGGCCTCCTATGATTCTGCCAAAGGGCAGAGAGCGGAGGGTTCGATTTACATAACTCATAGTAAAATTATTTATGGTGGAAAAAAAAGAAATTCAAAAATCAAAGGGTCCAAAAGGACTAAATCGAGTACTAAACAGCTGGAAGTAAGGAATTTAAATTTGAAATGTCAAGGAAAAAAGGGGTTAATACTTTTCACCAACCGTATCATTTGAAAAACTTAATTGACTAAAATAATATTTATACGGAATTAAATTTCAAAATAAAACAATAGTGCCAAATAAAATTAATTCACTTAACTCATTAAAAAGGCATTCTGACTTAAATCAAGGCCATTAAGCCTATTTAACTATTAAATTGATCAGGAAGCATCAATAATATCCTGAGAAATGAGCCTGTAAATTTCAGCCACTTGCTCATTGTAATTCAAAAATCGAAAATGCTCTTCCAAGGTCTCATAATCCTCTCTCACTGCCGGACCCGTTTGAGCTTTTTTTGCCCCAATTTGAAGGCTTTTGGAAATGGTTTCAATGATTAACGGCTTGAGCATCTCAAAATCCAATCCCTGCCTTCGCATGATTTCCTCAGCAATTCTGATCATATGATTAGAAAAATTGCTGGCAAAAACAGCTGCGATATGTACAGCCTTTCGGTCTTTGGACCGGACCGTATAAACCAAAGGAGAGAGGCTTTTGGCCAGCTTCTTCAACTTCTGAAGCGTTTCCTCATCTTCCGTTTCCAATAGGAACGGAACCTCGTCCATTTCGATTTTTTTTCCTTTAGTAAACGACTGAAGAGGGTAAAAAATACCTGTAAAACTTGCTGAACTGTAGCCTAAAATATCCAAAGGCATGGTCCCAGAAGTATGGACAAGGATGCTTCCTTCAGGAAGAATTACCGCATCAGCCACTTCGGGGATGGCAGAATCCTTTACTGCCAAAATAAATATTTGAGCTATACTCTCTGAAAAATCCAAATCATCTTTAGCCTCGGCGGAGTAAACCCGTTCCGTCACTTCAATGGCTTTAGCCAGATCACGAGAATATACTTCGGTAACCTCATGGCCGGCATCTTCCAATGCTGGCGCGAGCTGCCAAGCCACGTTTCCTGCTCCTATCAGGGCTATTTTAAACTTCATGATGGAAGTAAGGGATTTTTACACAAAAGAAAAAGTCACTTCCGAAGGGGAAATGACTTTTGGATTCTTAAGTATAATGTGGGTTACCTAGACGTGAAGCGCTCTGTTGTCCGTAGCTGCAAGGCAGGCCTCTTTGAAGGCTTCCGTATAAGTAGGGTGAGCGTGGGACATCCTTGCAATATCCTCAGCCGAAGCCCGGTACTCCATGGCTACCACTGCCTCGGCGATCATGTCCGCCGTACGTGGTCCAATCATATGCACACCTAGGATTTCGTCTGTTTCAGCATCGGCTAGGACCTTAACCAATCCATCCGTATCCATAGAGGCTCTGGCTCTGCCGGAGGCCATGAAAGGAAACTTTCCTGCTTTGTACTTCTTTCCTTTTTCCTTAAGCTGCTCCTCGGTATAACCCACAGAAGCTACTTCAGGCCAGGTATAAACCACCCCAGGGATAAGCAAGTAATTGATGTGAGGCTTTTGTCCAGCGATAGTTTCGGCTACGAAAACCCCTTCTTCTTCGGCTTTGTGAGCGAGCATTGCTCCTTTGATGACGTCACCGATGGCGTAAATATGAGGCACAGAAGTCTGCAGATGATCATTGACTTCCACTTGACCTCTTTCATTCAATTTCACTCCGGCTGCTTCTGCATTCAAGCCATCCGTATATGGTTTTCTGCCAATGGAAACCAACACATAATCCCCTTTGATCTCAATGGTTTCTCCTTTTCCGTTCTCCGCTTTTACAATGACTTCTTTGCCTTTATTCTCTACAGAAGTCACCTTGTACTTGAGGTAAAATTCAAAACCCAACTTTTTGAGGGACTTTTGCAGCTCCTTGCCCATGGTTTTGTCCATAGACGGAATCAAAGAATCCATGAATTCTACAACAGAAACCTTGGCTCCCATTCTTCCATAGACCGAACCCAGTTCCATGCCGATCACACCCCCGCCAATCACAATCAGGTGCTTGGGAATTTCCTTCATTTTTAATGCTTCGGTAGAAGTGATGATTCTGTCCTTATCCAATTTGATGAAGGGTAAAGAAGCTGGCTTGGATCCTGTAGCAATGATTATGTTTTTACCCTGGATTTCTTCAAATTTCCCGTCTTCTTTGGTGATTTTGACGGTGTTTTTATCTACAAAAGAGCCCATCCCATGATGGACATCGATTTTGTTTTTCTTCATGAGAAATTGGATACCATCCACATTTTGCTTCACGACATCATCCTTTCTTGCAATCATCTGCTTCAAATCCACTTTGAGATTGGAGAGATTGATTCCATGAGTTTTAAAGGTGTGAGCCGCATTGTGATAATGCTCAGAGGAGTCCAAAAGAGCCTTGGAAGGGATACAACCCACATTGAGGCAGGTACCTCCCAAAGTGGAATATTTTTCGATAATGGCGGTTTTCATCCCCAATTGGGCAGCACGGATAGCTGCAATATATCCTCCGGGACCAGAACCGATTACAATGACGTCATACATGATTTTTAGATTTTAGAAGCTAGACTCAAGCCATAAGACTTGAGCTAATTTTGTTAAAAAAAGGGACCGGTTCTATCCAGCCCCTCGTAAATCGAAATTCGTAATGGATGCTTAATTAGACTCCAAACAACAAACGTGTAGGATCTTCAAGCAACTGCTTCACCCGAACCAAGAAGCTTACAGACTCTCTTCCATCGATGATTCTGTGATCGTAAGAAAGAGCCACATACATCATTGGAAGAATTTTCACTTCCCCATTTACTGCCATTGGACGCTCAACAATGTTGTGCATACCCAAAATTGCAGACTGAGGGGCATTGATGATCGGAGTAGACATCATAGACCCAAAGACTCCTCCGTTGGTAATAGTGAAGGTTCCTCCGGTCATTTCTTCGATAGAAAGCTTGTTGTCTCTAGCTTTGGTAGCCAATCTGACCACTTCTTTTTCGATCTGATCAAAGCTCATTCCCTCAGCATTTCTGATTACCGGAACTACTAGGCCTTTGGGAGCTGATACTGCAATGGAAATATCACAGTAATTATGGTAAATGATTTCATTTCCGTCAATCTTAGCATTGACAGCGGGCCATTCTTGGAGAGCCACACAAACTGCCTTGGTAAAGAAGGACATAAATCCGAGACCCACTCCGTGCTTTTCTTTGAATTGATCTTTGAATTTGGATCTAAGGTCCATAATCGGCTTCATGTTCACCTCATTGAAGGTGGTCAACATAGCTGTCTCGTTTTTGACAGCTACTAATCTTCTTGATACCGTTTTTCTCAAAGAAGACATTTTCTCACGACGCTCATCTCTGGATCCTGATTGGGCAGGAGCCTGAGCAGCAGGAGATTCAGATTTACCTTCCACTTTGGCCGCAGCTTTTGGAGCTGATTTTTCAGCATTTTGTGCGTCTTCTTTGGTAATTCTGCCATCCTTACCCGTTCCTTTTATCTCCTCAGGCTTGATCCCTTTTTCTGAAAGGATTTTTGCTGCGGCTGGAGATGCATGACCGGAAGCATAGGAGCTGGATTGGGTAGAAGAAGACGCTTCTTTATTTTCTGTTTCAGAAGCAGTAGCCTCTTTTTCCGGAGCTTCCTCAGTGACTTCAATTCGACAGATCAATCCTCCTATTTCAAGTACGTCACCTTCTTTGGCAACGTGGCGAAGAATACCTGTAGCCTCTGCTGGAAGTTCAAAAGTAGCCTTATCAGAATCTACCTCAGCGATAATTTCATCCAGGCTTACAAAGTCTCCGTCTTTTTTGATCCAACTTGCTAGGGTAACTTCAGTAATGGATTCTCCAACAGTTGGAACTATCATTTCCTTGATTTCACCACTGGATTGGGATGATTTTTTGGAAGGCTTCGCTTCATCTGGAGCATTGGACCCTGATCCAGAGTTTGATGCTGATTCTTCAATCACACAAATTAACCCTCCAATTTCGACTGTTTCCCCTTCTTGTGCTTTTATTCTCAAAGCACCTGAGGCTTCAGCAGGAAATTCAAAGGTTGCTTTATCAGACTCAAGTTCACAAAGAACTTCATCCAGCTGGACTTGATCTCCGTCTTTTTTAAACCATTGACCTACGGTGACTTCGGATATGGACTCACCTACGGTAGGCACTCTCATTTCTTTGCTCATGGTTATTTTTTTTATCCCTTCTGGAGACAGAAAGGAGGTTTATACAAATGAATTTTTGGATTGGAGTATTTATGACTCCGGTAAAGGAATAAGATTAAACTTTAAGCGCTTGAGAAACAATATTCTTTTGTTCTTCCACGTGGACTTTGTTATAGCCGGTCGCAGGCGATGCACTTGGCTTACGGGCAATGACCTGCATAGGAAGATCCTTGTAAAGCAGTCTCAAAAGGTAGTTCCAATACCCCATATTTTCAGGCTCTTCTTGTACCCAAACGACTTCCGCTCCTTTGTATTGATTCAGCACATCGAGAATTTGTTTTTTAGGAAGTGGATGAAGCTGTTCGATACGGATGATTGCTACGTTTTTGATTTTCTCTTTTTCTCTTGCTTCTTCTAAATCATAGTAGACTTTACCAGTGCAAAGAATTACTCTTTTCACATCTTTTGTTGCCACTGTAGTATCCGGAAGTACTTCTCTGAATGTCCCTGAGGTGAATTCGGAAAGTGGAGAAATCACTTTTGGATGTCGAAGCAATGACTTTGGTGACATGACAATGCATGGCTTTCTGAATTCCCAAGTCAATTGCCTTCTCAGCAAATGGAAGAAGTTGGAAGGTTCCGTCACATTAGCAACGATCATATTGTACTCAGCAGAAAGCTGAAGGAATCTCTCTGGACGAGCATTGGAGTGCTCTGGCCCTTGACCTTCATATCCATGAGGAAGAAGCATTACGATTCCGTTTTGCTTTTGCCATTTGGATTCACCTGAAGAAATGAACTGGTCAATCATGGTCTGGGCGCCATTGGCAAAATCACCAAATTGTCCTTCCCAGATAGTCAATGAATTTGGATTGGCCATACCATACCCATACTCAAAGCCCAAAACTGCATACTCAGACAAAAGGGAATTATAGATATGAAACTGTCCCTTTCTTTCCTTCATTTCCTTTAAGGAATTGTAAGGTTGGTTGGTATTGGCATCATGAATCACTGCATGTCTATGGGAAAATGTACCTCGCTGAACATCCTGTCCAGTGATTCGTACAGTTTTCCCTTCAAGAAGCAAAGAACCATAGGCCAAAAGCTCTGCAGCAGCCCAGTTCAGTTCTTTGGATTCAAAGAACATATCCTTTCTTTGCTTCATCTGAACCTCGATCTGCTTGATCGGCTTGAATCCTTTCGGAATAGTAGTCAAGGCCTCGGCAACTTTGGTGATTTGATCTTCCTGAATGCCTGTCTCAGGAGATTGCTCGAAGTCTTCCGGCTTGGATCTTCGAAGATTACCCCATTCTCTTTCAAACTTGGTAGCTTGATAAGGCAAAGGTTTTTCTTTGACCATATTCAGACGATCCTGCAATAGTTGTCTGAATTCTTCATCCATTTGGGCAGCTATTTTGGCATCAAAATCACCCCTTTCGGTCAATCTCTTGATATAGATTTCTCTCGGATTGGGATGCTTGGAAATGATATTGTACAGCTCTGGCTGGGTGAATTTTGGCTCGTCAGACTCGTTGTGCCCATGTCTCCTGTAGCAAACCATGTCCACGAAAATATCCTTGCTGAACTTCTGACGGAATTCCGCCGCCAACTTAGCTGCAAAAACAACGGCCTCGGCATTGTCACCATTCACGTGAATTACAGGCGCATCGATGATTTTAGCCACATCTGTACAATAGATTGATGAGCGAGCATCATCAAAGTCTGTGGTAAAACCAACTTGATTATTGATTACGAAATGAATGGTTCCCCCTGTATTATATCCTTTCAAACCAGCCATTTGGGTGACTTCATAGACTATACCCTGACCGGCCACTGCAGCATCTCCATGGATCAAAATAGGCAGGGCTTTCTTAGCGTTTCCCTGATGCTCTGAGTCAATCTTCGCGCGAATAAATCCTTCAACCACAGGGTTTACTGCTTCTAGGTGGGAAGGATTTGGAGCAAGCTTAAGGTGAACCTTGTTATCTTCAGGAGTAACGATATCTGAGGAATAGCCCATGTGATATTTCACATCTCCATCACCCATGGTCAGATCTGGTTTCGCTGTTCCTTCAAACTCGGAGAAAATCTGCTCATAGGTCTTCCCCATAATATTGGCCAAGACATTGAGACGACCTCGGTGAGCCATTCCGATCATAACCTCCTCTACCCCATGCTTGGCAGATGTATTTATGACTGCATCCAAAAATGGAATGGTACTTTCCCCACCTTCCAGGGAGAATCGCTTTTGTCCCAGGTATTTGGTATGAAGGAAATTTTCAAAAACTACAGCCTGGTTCAGCTTAAATAAAATCCTCTTCTTTTCCTCCACGGATGGATTAAAAGCCAATGCTTCTTTCTCGACTTTGGTTTTGAACCAATCCAGCATTTCCGGATCACGGATATACAGGTATTCAAAACCCATCGGGCCTTCATAAATGGTCTTCAGAGCTGAAATAATATCCGAAAGCTTGGCACTACCAATGCCAATTTCATTCCCAGCCTGAAAAACAGTATTCATATCCGCATCGCCCAATCCAAAATCCTGAGGATCGATCAAGGCTTTCCTATCGCGACGCTCTCTGACCGGATTGGTCTTTGACCTCAAATGAGCTCGGGATCGATGAGCGTGAATCAGAGCGCGTACTTTAATTTCCTTGGGCAGCTGCTCCATATCCATAATTGTCCCCGGAGTGGCCAATGAACCATTTTTTGGAACAGATGTAGAGCTTGCGACTGAGGAAGAAGAACCATTTTCTTCCTCACCGTAATTGGCAAGGGCAAAGTCAAATCCTTCAAAAAACTCTTTCCAGCTTGGGTCTATTGAGGAAGGGTCATTTTTGAACGAGGAGTATAACTCATCGATGTAGGAAACATGCGCGTTGGCGATGTATGAAAATTTATCCATGGTGTGTTTTTGAAAGCCTAACAAAACTAGGATCAAATTGTTAGATTAAAAAACTGCTTATTTGTTTTAGCAAATATTCTAAGAAAAAAGAAAAGCAGCGCCAAAAGGCGCTGCTTAACTTATCCAAAAGAGGAACTCTTATCTGAGGTTAGGCCAAGGCTTGCCAGCATTAGACTTCACTGCCACTGTACCAAACTCGCCGAATGTATTCACCCACTCAAAGGTCAATACTTCAGGAGTAGAACTAATTACAGTCATAGAGTAGCTATCACCATACTTATCGGTACCAGTCATTGTCAAACGGTTACAAGCATCGTTGATTCTAACATTTCCGCTTCCCCAAGTATCAGGGTAGCAAGATTGCCAAGCGCCGAATGTACCATCAGATACAGTATAAGCACCTGGAGTTGAAGCAACGGCCGTCCAAGTTGTAGAACCAGAGAAGGTATCACCGCAGAAAGTCTCCAAATGATCAAACTGATAAGTACCAGCCAAATCTGAAGGACAGATTACAGAGACAGGATACTGGAATGGAGATGCATAGAATGGAGCACCAGCCACGTTAGTAGTCACATTGTCAGAGCTGAATCTTCTTCCAAATTTGTCATTCAACACCAAACGGAATTCAAATACGTCCCCACCTTCAATATCTGCAGGTGTCAAACCTACTGCAGAAATTGCTGCAGTTGCAGAAACTTCAAAGGTGGTTCTCAAGAATCTTGAATCAGGATTTGGTTGAAAATCTGCAGCCTGCAAAGTAGACACCAAGACATCATTTGCAGGAGTAAATTCCAAACCTACTCCAGGAATCAATCTTCTATGTCTTACTCGGATTTCTACAGTTTCTACTGTAGCACCGTCTTCATTGTCTACTGCTTCTAGAGTCAAGGCAAATTTGGAATTGGCCAAGTCGAAGAAGTTAAACGTCGTGCTTGTACGCGCGATTGTTCTCAAATAAGCACCGTTATCGAAATCAGTGTAAGGCACATTTGGCGTTACCGTATCTCTACAGGAGCTTAGAAAGACAAGGGCCATTGCGAGCAAGCCGAAACTATATTTTAGCATTTTCATGTTTTTCTAATTTTTTGGTTAATAAATCCAAGGTGAAGGAGGATTATTATCCCAGAACACCTGCTGAGCTAGATTATCCTTTTGCTTAGCATTAGTGTTGGTTACAACATAGTTGTTAGGATAGAAGAAAGAACGGATAAATGGACCCGGAATTTCTTCCAACGCAGGCTGCATGTTCAAAGGCATACCAGTTCTTCTATACAGATTGTAAGACTCAACACCATTACCATATAGAGACAACCAATATTCAGTAGCAACGAGATTCATTCTTTCAGTATTGTTGGCAGCTTCATCATATCGAGCACCTACAAACGCCAAGTAATTGTCTTTGGATCTTGTATACTGATCATCAGGTTCAAATGTACGAATTGCAGCACCTTGAGCACTTGCCAAAGCAAAAGCTCTAACGAAATTCATTTGCTTAGTAATTCCAGAAAGCATTAAGGCCTTAGCATCGCCAGTTGTACCTAAGGTAATCGCTGCCTCTGCCAACATGAAGTCTACATAAGCGGCCAACATAATCGGATGAATTCCGGCACCTGCAGCTCCTAAGGAAGGGTTGTTTACAGGAGCAGCAGAATTGTCATCAAATCGGCCACCCGCAGGGTACGTACCATAGGCAGTTCTTCTCAAACCATCTGGTGGAATACCGTCTGGGTCCAAATGATCTCTACCCCAATAACCTCTAGTTCCTGGATTACAGTATATATAACCACCCACCAAATACTGTGGAGGAGGTAGTTGTGTAATACACTCTTGTTCATCAGGGTTAGTGGTATTGGTCAAAGACTGACGATACATGTAATATCTCACTCGAGGGTCATCAAAACCTTTTTCTTCAGTCAAATGCCACATGTAATAGGTAGACTGATAGTCACCACCACCAGAAGTATACTGACCAGCAAACTTAGGATGTCTAGAATCTGGGTCAGCCTGAGAAGTACCAAACCGGAAGACGAAGTCATCACCTGTACCCAACATGTTGTTCTCAGCGATCAGCGCATTGATACCTGCAGTAGAACCAGAAGGATCAACCAGTCTTTTCGTAATGAAATATCTCAGTTTCAAGGTATTTACCAACTTTATCCAACGAGTATAATTTCTGTTGTAGAAATAGTCATTTGGATTACCTGCTGATTGGGCAGTAAAGTGAGCAGCAGCTTCGTTAAGCAGACCAAAAGCAGCTTCGTATACCGCAGCTCCAGAATCTACATTTGGATTGAAGTTAGCCGCATCCAAAGCTTCAGAGAAAGGAACATCTCCGAAGGTATCTACCAAATCAAACAACACCATCGCCTTGATGGTCTTGGCAATACCCATGTGTCTTTGGAAGTTGGAAGCCTCTGCCAAAGGAAGCAAGAAGTCAACATCCGCCAAAATTCCGGCATACGCTGTAGACCAAGTACCATTCTTTGAAGGTGGCGTATAAGCCAATTCATACAGAGCGGAACCTTGGTTGATCATACGAGTCAGTCTTTCCCCGTCATCAGACAGACCAAACCAAAGACCTGTATAACCTAATTGTATACTGTTCAAAAGAAAATCCGGAGAAGCCGTTTGTGCGTTTACCGCATTTGGGTTTTCCAAAAGTTCATCTAGTTTTTCTTCACATGACGTGGCAAAAAGCACGCTAGCTGCCAAGGTCATGCTATATAGAATTCTTTTCATATTAGTGTCTGTTTAGGGTTAGAATGTAAGGGTTAACGTTCCACCCAATCTTCTTGAGCTAGGTCCAGTCACGAAATCAAATCCAAGTCCGTTACCAACACCCGTTCCCAACACGTCCACATCAAAGTTCATGTTAGGTGGGAAGTTAGCAGCCAAGAACCAAAGATTGGTTCCGCTTACTGCGATTGAAGCTCTCTTGAAAGGAGTCTTAGACATCAGGTTATTTGGAAGCTGATAAGCCAAAGACACTTCACGAAGTCTCCACATACTTCCATCGAATACGTTTGGCTCATCAGTAGCTCCTTGGTATCCTGAGAAGAAGTAGTCAGAAGCAGTGATTTGGTAATCGTTAGGAATATAGTTTGGAGATCCATCAGCTTTTACTCCATCTTGTCTTACACCTGGCATGATGAAGGTCATTTCACGATCTGCTACTGGATCTTTGGTTACACCTCGAGCCAATGTTGCAGTTACAGTATTGGAGAATACAGCACCTTTGTGACGGTATTCCAACATGAAGTTGAACGTGAATCCTTTGTAAGTAAAGTTGTTGATCCAAGAACCAGTCCACTGAGGGTTAGGATCTCCCAATTCTACCAAGTCAACAGCGGCTTTGTGCACCCCATTGGAAAGAATGATTGGTTGTCCGGCAAATTCTTGGCCTTCAGGCACTCGGTCAAAACCAACACCTTTGATGATGTTGAATGGTCTTCCTGGGATAGCGAAGTTACCTAGGGTTGTAAAACCGGCAACTACAATTTCTTCCAATCCACCACCCAACTCAAGCACTTCACTTCGGTATTTTGACCAGTTCAAAGTGGAATTCCACTCAAATCCTGAAGCTGTAGATACCGGAGTTACTGTGGCCTGAAGTTCAGCACCACGAGTTCTGATTTTACCGATGTTGGTAAACGTGCTGGTAAATCCAGTAGAAGGGTCAATTGGTGCAGAGGTGATCAAGTCAGAAGTATTTTTCTCATACAAAGAGAGATCGAATCTCAATTTATTGTTGAACATCACTGCTTCAACACCAAATTCCAATTCACCGATCAATTCAGGTCTCAAATTAGGGTTACCCAACTGATTGGCTACTGCGTGAGTAGAAGTTACTCCATTTCTATCAAATGCACGTGCAGATTGATTCAGGATATTTCTGGTTCTGTATGGTGAAGGATAACCAGCAGAAGTACCATAACCCAATCTCAACTTTAGATCATTGACAGTAGAAGAATTCCAATCAAAGGCGGTAGTTGGGATAAAGGAAATGGAAGCACCTGGATAAATAATGCTTCTGTTTTCAGGCTCCAAAGTAGAAGTCCAGTCATTTCTAGCTGACAAGTTCAAGAACAAGTAGTCAGAATAATCGAAAGTCAAGTTGGTGTAAACACCAAATCTTCTTTCCTGAACGATGAAGTTCATGTTACCGCCAGAATAGGCATCATTACTAGAAGAGTTGGTGAAGTTGGAGTGACGGAACAAACCGAAAGCCAACTGACCCTGAGAAGCAACACCTACTTGCTCATAGTCATCAAATCGAGAGTTACCACCGATCAAAGCACTCATTCCGAATTTCTCAGAGAAGTCCTTCTTCCAGTTGATGATCAAATCTTGGTTCCAAATGGTATTGGTGATATTGATCGTTCTGTAATAACCTGAAGTGGTTGCCAAAGAAGAAGAAGGTCCACCTCTGTTGTATCTCAATTCCTGTACTTCAGAGTAGGTATCCAATCCCAATCGGTAAGTGATGGAGAAGTTGTCATTGATATCATAGTTCACTGAAGTAGAATTGAAGAAACGGCTTACATCAGAAGAGTTAACATAGTTTCTTACCAACCAGTTAGGGTTTACGATATCGTTACCGCCTCTATAGTAAACGGAGCTTCTATCCACTGGATTCTCGAAAGGCAAACCTGCCAAATCAACAGATCTTGGAGTATAAAGCACGTGTGCGAATACAGAAGGAATACCACCTGATGGACCAGAACCGAATGCTGCGTTAACTGGAGGAGTCAACAAATTGGTGATCGCATAGGTAAATGAAGAATTCACAGAAAGTTTGTCGGTAATCGCTGAGTTGATACCCAAACCGAAGTTGAATTTCTCCAACTCGTTACCCGGAAGATATCCTTCCTCATCTGTATATCCAAAGCTGGCATTGAAGCCGGTACGATCAGAACCACCTGCAATCTGAACAGAAGTATTGGATACCAAACCTGTTCTGAAGAAGATTTCTGAAGGATCAGCATACGCCTTGTACTCATACTGAACTGGAGTACCACCTACGACACCATCTACCCAAAACTCAGGGAAAGCATTTCGGACGGCAGCTACAGAAGATGTAGCATAAGGGTGGTTAACTGTACGTCCTTCATCCATTCTAGGTCCAAAGTTGGAGAAAAAGAATCCAGGAGCTTGCTGGAAACCATTTCCATATACTTGGCCATAGGTTGGCAAAGAAGCTGCCTCGTTTGCAAAGAAGGACTGGTTGACAGTTACCTCAGCAGCTTTTCTTTTAGATGCACCAGACTTGGTAGTAATCAAGATTACCCCGTTTCGACCTTGGTCACCGTAAAGAACTGTTGCAGAAAGACCTTTCAATACAGACATGCTCTCGATGTTGTTTGGATCGATATCCAAGAATCGGGAAGAAGTCGCAGCACCACCGGTAGTAAATCCGTTAGCATTGTTGGTGCTGGTGTTGAAAGGAACACCGTCTACTACGAATAGAGGCTGGTTAGAACCAGTTGCAGAAGAGTAACCACGGATTACCATGTTGGTACCCGAACCGGACATACCATTGGTAGAGGTGATGTTTACCCCTGGTACTTTTCCTTGCAATACACGGGCAACGTCAGCTTCAGGGCGATTTTCCAGCTGCTCATTGCCTACTGAAGTTACAGCGTAACCCAGCGCTTTCTTTTCTCTTTCGATACCGATCGCCGTTACTACCACTTCGGATAGTTGGGACGCGTCGGTCGTCAGAGTGACATTCACTACGGAACGATTGCCAATTGCTTCTTCAACGGACTTGAGTCCGACAAAAGAGAAAATCAGAACATCTGAACCCGCAGGTACATTAATGGAATAATTACCATCCAAATCGGTGGTAGTACCCACTGTCGTACCCTTGACGAGAACAGTTGCTCCTGGCAACCCTAATCCGTCTTCCTCGGAAATTACCTGTCCGGTAATTACCCGTTGTTGCGCCGACACCTCATAACTGAGGGCCATGGTGAAAAGCGCAACAACAAAGAGTAAAGCTTTTCTCATAAGGTATTTAGTTTAGTTGATCCGTAAAGAAAATTTATTCTTTTTTAATTTCAAAAGCGGTAAAAATTTCGTCTAAGCGGAAGAAAAAGCTAATTATTTGGCGTACCACCCTATTATTAACAATATTTAACTGCCAAGGACAGATTTTTTAACATTGGCAAAACAATATTTCGAGAAATGGCAAAAAAGTAAAAAATCAAAAAAAGATTGAAATTGAAAAAAAACTCAAAATGACGCTCATTTATTGAATTTTCTGCTGTTTTAGATGAAAAAATGCACTCAAATTCGCTTTTTCAATATAAAATTCTGATTTATACTATTTTTAAAAAATCTGATCCATTCTTTTTTGTTTAAACAAAATATTCGATTCCTTATTGATCAATAATTTTCGATTTTTTTGCAAAAAATGAAAAAACCGGTTCATTTTTTAACCGGTTTTCCAATTTTAGAACGAATATCTTAACGTGAAGGCTGCTTCATCCCACCACAGGTCCGTAAAGTCAACAAAATTATATGCAGGCTTCCAATCTAAGCTTAAATAGAAGTTTGTATTATAAAAATTATACTCCAGTCCAACTATAGCGTCTACTCCAAAAGCCCTGTAATCCTCTGTCCCTTTATATACCCACGGGGGTTCGGCTTTAGGTTCTTTCCAAATGCCATAATGAACACCTCCGCCTATGTACCACTCCATCCCCCGAAACTCCCGGATGTCCATATGGTATTCGTAAAGCAAACTGGCATTCCACCCTTTCCATCTATTAAACACCATCAACTCCAAAGCAGACTGATCCGTGACAAAATGCTTGACAGACCCTCCCAAAGAGGTTCCACCACGGACTCCTACCATCACATTGTAATCTCTAAAACTGTATTGTGCATGGGTAGAGAGAAACGTAGTGCCATATAGTAAGGCAAAAATCAAAAAACGGATAATCGGGAATTTTCTCAAAGGGCGCTGATTTAGGCTGAAAAAGTAAAGACATTTTCAGGAGTAATGCAATAATCCAGAGAAACATCATGGGGTTCGGCTTCTATTTGATCTTCTGGAGAAAAAAAGCTCAAACCCATTTTTACCACCGGTTGATTCATACTTCCCAAAAACGAGTCATAATATCCTTTCCCAAAACCCACCCGATTTCCTTTTTTGTCATAGGCCAATAGAGGCACAAATACCAATTGGATTTTGGAAGAAGACACCTGAATGGATTCCTGAGGAACCGGTATACCCCACTCGTCTTCGAAAAACTCCGCTTCTCTTGGAAGTTTTAAGGTTTCAAGTTCGGTGGCGCTTCGATTTACCCGGGAAGTGTAAAGCGTCTTCCCTATCTTTTCCAATTCCTCTCTCAATAAGAAAGTATTGATCTCATTGAACTTGATAATTGGAAAAAACAGGTGAATATGCTCGATTTCAGGGTGAGCTTGTAACCAAGCCAATACCCGGTCCGCAATAGCTCTGGATCTTTTTTCTACTTCCTCAGGATAAAACTCCATCCGCTTGGCCCGGTAGAAGGACCTCAATTGTTCTTTGGTGCTGGTGATCATTCGTATTGTAAAACAAATAGCTTAAACTCCAATGGGTCAAAATTCTCCATCAATTCAGATATCAACTTTGGATTTTCAAGGTAAAACTGCATGAAATTGACCGTCCGCTCCTGAGGCACACCTCCAGAAGCTGCAAAGTCCAATACTGCTTTGGCCCGAGCAAGAACCACCTCCTGCCTTCGTTCTTCGGCTTTCCTTAGCTTTCCCCCCAAATGGTCTAGAATTTTCAGACTCCGAACCTGCGCCGCATCGAATGCCGATTTCAGACTCTTCTCCAAACCTTCTGCCTCGTTTCCTTTTTTCTGAAAAAGCTCAATTACTTGTCTTTTTTGCTCATCCATATTGAAATCCACAGAAGCATGGGCCTCTACGTAGCTCTTTTTCCAGGAAGAAAAATCACTGAACAAATCCTCCACACTCCAACCCAGCTGATTCATTTTCCTTGAAGCAACTGAATCCAAAATCAACCCGAAATTTCTTGGCAATAAGACCGGAAAAGGGATTTGAAAATGGTCAAAGACTCCCTTCAGCTGCAACCAATAAACCACCTCTGCCGGACCGCCCAAATAAGCCAGATTGGGGAGAATTATTTCCTGATAAAGGGGGCGAAGGACCACATTCGGGCTAAACCGCTCCGGATGGGCCTGAATCAGGTCTTTCATTTCCTTTGGAGAAAAAGAAATTTCTGTATTCAAGACTCGATACTCCTCGCCTACTAGCTCAATGCGCTCTCTGATTCCCTTTTCCAGGTAAAAAAAGTTGATCTCTCGGGGATATATCTGACTTTTATAACCCAAGTCTTCCAGTCTTTGGGTGTAATCAGATGCTTGCTGGAAGGCGGAATGATAGAAAAGATCGTCTTCGATCACTGAAGCAAACTCCCACTTGAGACCCGAATGATTGCCATCCACTACAACCAAGCCCTCATCACCAAAAAGCCCATCTACATATTTTCTTACTGCTTCAGCGAGAGTTTTACTTTTTAAATATGCTTCTTTAAACACCTCCGGGGCAAAATGAATCTCTTTCATCCAGTCCCGAAAGCTCTGATCCAGCTCAAAATCCCCTACTGCTCCGGTCTGATTACTGTTCCATTGATACTTTTTGCCATCGAGTTTGAAATAATTGATTTCATCAAAATCGTGATCCTCTGCCGCCATCCAATAGACCGGCACAAAGTGATAATCGGGAAATTCATCCTTCAGCTTTCTGGCCAGATTGATGGTGGACACAATCTTATAGATGAAGTAGAGGGGACCGGTAAAGAGGTTCAATTGATGCCCTGTAGTCACGGTGAAGGTCTTCCCATCCAGTAAAGCATCCAGATTGGACTGTACCTCATCCTTGATCGTAAGGGATTGATACTGCTCCAAAAGCGCATTATGGAGAGTTTTTCGACTCGACTCCGGGAAAGCTTTTGCTTTAATTGCATCCTCAAAACTTTCCAAACGTGGAAGGTGAGTATAAAAAGGACGGAGACTTTCTTTTCCCTTAATGTAATCCAAAAAAAATGATGAAAACTGGCCGGTTTTTTCAAGATCAATACAGTACTTTTTCATCTATGGGCGGAGTGATTTTGGGGAGAGTAACTGAGTCGTTTTGGTCAAAGTTCGTTTTTTTTTCCAAAAATCAGGACATCTTACATCAGTGGCAGTCAGAGAAGGCTAAATTGCTTTTTCTTTCTTAAAAAGAAACAAAATAACCCCTTGAACTTTTTATTTACCCGAAACATTCCCAATTCATGATTCCCTACCAAAGGAACTTCTTGGATAATGGTCTTGAAATCATCACCCATCAAGACCCGAATAGCAAGATTGCAGTATTCAACCTGCTTTATAAGGTAGGTTCCCGATTTGAAAAGCCCGGAAAAACCGGTTTAGCTCACTTTTTTGAGCATTTGATGTTTGGGAGCTCGGCAAATGTCCCGGAATTTGACCGGGCTTTGGAGCGGGCTGGCGGATCTTGCAATGCCTTTACCAGCCCGGATATCACCAATTACTACATGACTTTGCCCCCCAGCAATCTGGAGACGGCTTTCTGGCTGGAATCTGATCGCATGCTGCAACTGACTCTTTCAGAAAAAACGGTCGAAACTCAGCGGAAAGTGGTTTTGGAAGAATACAAGCAGCGCTATCTGAATCAACCCTACGGAGATGTCTGGCACCATATGCGAAAGCTCGCTTACGATTCCCATCCTTATCGATGGCCGACCATTGGAGCATCGCTATCGGACATCGAAAACTACACGCAAGAAGATGTGTGGGAGTTTTACAAAGAAAATTACTTTCCGGCCAATGCCATTTTGGTGGTGGCAGGCAATATCGATCACCAAGAAGTCCTTCGGCTGGCCCAAAAATGGTTTGGTCCTATCCAAAACCCTAAGTTCAAATCAAAGTCTATTCCCAAAGAACTGCCCCAAACCGGCAGAAAAGTTCAGCAACTGGAGGCCCGAGTTCCAACTGATGCTTTATATAAGGCGTTTAAAATGCCCGCTCGAGGAGAAGAAGGCTATTTGGAAGCGGATTTGATTACCGATTTGTTGGGATTTGGTAAGTCTTCGCTATTGGAGCAAAAACTTGTCAGAAACGGAGATCGATTTGCCTCGGTTGGTGCCTACATTACCGGTTCTGTAGATCCGGGGCTTTTGGTCTTTTCCGGAAAAATGGAGAAAAACATCAAGTCGATGCAGGCCGAGGAAGCCTTGGATGAAGTTTTGCAGGAGTTTTTGGCAAATACAGTTTCTGAAATTCAGCTTCAAAAAATCAAAAACCAATCGGAAAGCATGAAGGTCTACGAATCCATTCAGTTGCTTAACCGAGCGATGAATCTGGCCTATTATGCCCATTTGGGAAATCCTGATATTTATGAGGAAGAATTTGTGAAAAAATCTGCCCTTGATCCGGACCGAATCCAAACCTGGGCAAAAAAACTTCTCAATGAAAATCAATCTTCTGTGATTTATTACCAAGCACAAGCACTATGACACCATTTAGAATAGGATTTGGGTACGATGTCCATCAGCTCAAGGAAGGCTATGACTTTTGGTTGGGAGGCATCAAAATCGACTTTGAAAAAGGGGCAGTCGGGCACTCTGATGCAGATGTTTTGATCCATGTGATCTGTGATGCGCTTCTTGGAGCAGCCAACATGCGGAATATCGGCTATCACTTTTCTGACAAAGACCCCAAATTCAAAGGAATTGACAGCAAAATCCTCTTGAAAGAGGTAATGAAAATGATCCGTGAGGCAGGTTACGAAGTGGGAAACCTGGATTCAACGGTTTGCCTTCAACTCCCCAAGCTCAATCCACATATCCCTGCGATGAAAAACTGTCTGGCAGAAGTGATGAATGTAAGCGAAGAGGCGATTTCCATCAAAGCCACGACTTCCGAATGGCTTGGTTTTGTGGGTAGGCAGGAGGGAATATCCGCTTATTGCACCGCATTGATTTATAAAGTATGAGTGAAAAAGTAAAGATCATTACGACCGAGGATGGTTCTCATTCTCTCTATCATGAGGGCCTTCAGGAGACTTATCATAGTTTTCATGGTGCCTATAGAGAATCTCTCCATGTTTTCATGATCTACGGGCTGGATTCTTGGCTTGCCCGGAATCCCGGAAAATACCCCATCCGGATCTTTGAGGTAGGTTTTGGGACGGGACTGAATGCTTGGCTGACTCTAGTCTGGGCGGAGCAAAACAAGGTACCTGTCTTGTATCATACCATCGAGCCCTTTCCACTCTCTAAGGAAATCTACTCCCAGCTCAACTACATTGAGCACGACCACGGCATCTGGCATTACCACAAATATTTTGAAGCCCTTCATCAGGCAGCATGGAATGCAGGTGGGCCAGTTTCCGACTATTTCAATATGAAAAAGGATCAGGTCACCTTGGAGGAGGCGCAGCTTTACCCTATGGATGTGGTCTTTTTTGATGCTTTTGCTCCGAGCAAGCAGCCTGAGCTTTGGGCCAAACCCTTGCTGGCAAAAATCACCGAAAACATGCGCCCCGGTGGTGTTTTCACTACTTACTGCGCAAAAGGCCAAGTCAAGCGGGATTTGAAGGACCTAGGCCTGGAAGTAGAAACCCTCCCCGGACCTCCCGGGAAAAAGGAGATGACCCGGGCTTGGATGAGCAGTTGGCAGTAAGCAGTAGTCTGAACCAAAGTGAAGAAATGTTAGTGGCAAGGAGTGGATGGTAAGTTGTAGAGAGCATCCGGTTATCCTACACTTTTTTCAGATTCAGACTATGGATCAGAAGTCTAAATTCAGAAAGCTGAAAATTTAACTCTTTCAACTGCCTACTGAGAACCGCCTTCTGCAAACTGAATCCTACCCACTGAATTGGCTTATATTTTGCAAAAGTCATATCCAAATACACGACTATGCTAACCTTTATCTTTACTCTTCTACTTGCCTGGATGCAATCCGGAAGCTTGGAAAGCGCCAAATTGGAAAAAATGGTGGCAGAGCGCGAAAGCCTTCATCGACAGTGGAAAGAATCCGAATCCAAAAAGTCTGGCATTTTTGGCAACCGCACCAAAAAGGACATGATCGAAACCAACGAATGGCTAGAGAGAATCTTGGCCAAAGACAATCAGATTATGGACGAGCTGAAAATGATCGGCGCTATTGAAACCACAGTGATTTCTCAGGAAAAGGAGGATTACAAGACTATTACCATGAGTCTGGAACAGGACGTGCAAGCCTTAAAAAGGGCCTTATCGGAAAAAGACAAAGAAATAGAGGCAGCACTTTCGACCCGCAGAACCTTTGAATGGACCACAGTTATTTTTTTTCTTAGTACCCTAGGTTTGGGATTCGGACTTTATAAAAGCAAAAGAAGGGTCAATTGACCCTAACATATTCTCTAAGAGGAAAAGGCAAACAATCCTCTGCCGTACCTACTCTCCAGCAATCCTCTTGGAATCTGAATCGATTTCCATTTTCAAAAAAAGTAAGTGTCCCTGTTGGTACTCTGAAAAAGTCCACAACCCCGGGTTTAAGCTCTTCCTTGGTTCCATAAGGCTTCTCTTCCGAGTCTGAGGCACCACCAAAATTGATCAAAGCGTAGGAATAATAGTATTTGAAAGTACTTCCCTCCAGATTATACCAAGAGTCTGCGATCATCCGATAGCCAAGGGTCTCCCCTATTTCCGTTTCCCGTACAATTTTTTGGACTTCCATCAGGGTGTCATTTTTAAAAGTCAGCACCTCCACAAACCAAAGCCCTGCTGCTTCATCAAACTCCCTATTTTCCCATGTTCCACTCAATGGAGATTGAAAAGGCTCTTCTGATTCCTGACAACCAAAGAGGCTTACAAGGAGAACTAGGGATAAGGTGTAAAAGAAAGATTTCATAAAAGTCTGATTAGGGATTGTACCTACCTAATACGATCCCTAATCTCAATTTGCTACAAAAAGCAAGGAATTCTTCTCTTAGTTAGGACTTCAGTCGTGCAATCGGAGTCCTTCCCCCCTTGGTGACTTGATCCATAGCAACCAAAATCTCAGCATCCAAAGGCAGGTACAAATCCACACGGGAACCGAATTTGATAAAGCCGAATTCTCCGTTTTGCTCTAGCTGATCTCCTTCTTTGACATACCATTTGATTCTTCTGGCCAAAGCACCGGCAATCTGCCTCACCATGATTTTCACCCCGGAATCAGTCTTCAGCACCATGGAAGTCCGTTCGTTTTCCGTACTGGATTTGGGATGCCAAGCTACGAGGTACTTGCCGGGATGATATTTGAAAAATTCCACTACTCCTTTTACCGGAGAGCGATTGACATGCACATTGATAGGAGACATGAAGATGGAAACTTGCTTCCGCTTTTCTTTTAGAAATTCATCTTCGAAAGCCTCTTCGATTACCACCACTTTTCCATCTGCAGGGGCATAAACCAAGCTTTCATCTTTGGGAAGCTTGAAGATGGGGTTTCTGAAAAACTGGAGAATAATCAGATAAAACACCAAACTGCCCAAAATAGCCACGTTGGACCAAAGTCTGGCATCAGGATAGAAATAAATTATCAGGTAATTTCCGGCCACCAGAATAATCAACAGCCAAAACAACAGGACTCTTCCTTCTCTATGTATAGTCATGGTATGAGATAAATAAAGGCGTGGATTCATCACCCACGCCTCAAAGATACTAGATTCTCTTAATTGATTTAGAAACCGCCACGGAAGGTGTAGGTCTTCGCCACCTTGTCAATAGCAACAATGTAAGCTGCTATTCGCATCGGTACATCG
Source organism: Algoriphagus taiwanensis (assembly GCF_036245645.1). NCBI lineage: Bacteria > Pseudomonadati > Bacteroidota > Cytophagia > Cytophagales > Cyclobacteriaceae > Algoriphagus > Algoriphagus taiwanensis. The sequence goes on from NZ_BTPE01000012.1 coordinate 105,238, forward strand.
TATTTCTGGGATGCCTGATACACATGCTCGAATGCATCCTTCATGATTCGGTCGGAGCGACGGTTAACTCGATCTGCGGTCCATTTGTATCCGAGTCGGTTTTGCACCCATTCAAAATAGGAAACAGTCACCCCACCAGCATTAGCCAAAATATCAGGCACTGCCATGATTCCTTTGTCGTTGATGATGGCGTCAGCTTTTGCAGAAGTAGGGCCATTGGCTCCTTCCACGATTAGCTTGGCTTTGATTTTATCTGCATTGGCAGCGGTAATCACGTCTTCGAGTGCAGCTGGAACCAGCACATCCACATCAAGGGTCAACAAATCCCCGGGGTTTTCCATCAAATCTCCTCCTTTGAAGCCTTCCAAGGTACCATTGTTTGCTTCCTTGTGCTTGATGGCTTCTTCAATATTGATTCCCTTTTCGTTGTAGAATGCACCTGTATGGTCAGAAATAGCCGTAATCTTCAACCCTCTTTCCTCTAAAAGCTGAGCAGCCCAGCTTCCCACGTTTCCAAATCCTTGAACTGCGCAAGTCGCCTGGAAAGGATTGATTTTCAGTTTTTGCATAGCTGAAAGAGCCGAAACCATTACCCCGCGTCCGGTAGCTTCAGTTCTTCCCAAGGAACCTCCCAAAACCAAAGGCTTTCCGGTCACCACAGCTGGCACCGTCATTCCGTGAGCTTTGGAATACTCATCCATCAACCAAGCCATTTCTCTAGGGCCTGTACCCATATCCGGTGCAGGAATATCTTTGTCCGGACCAAATACATCAATCATAGCCATAGTATAGGCACGCATCAGTCGTTCGATTTCTCCTTTGGACATTTCGCGTGGATTACAGCGAACACCACCCTTGCCACCTCCATAAGGGATGTCCACAACAGCACACTTCCATGTCATCCATGCTGCTAGCGCCCTCACCTCGTCCAGATGGACGTCCGGAGCAAAGCGGATACCGCCTTTTGCAGGCCCGAGAATATTACTGTGAATCACCCGAATCCCTTCAAAAACCTGGATCTTTCCGTTGTCCATGGTGATGGGAAGAGAGACGATTACTTGCTTGGCAGGATTCTTCAATACGTTGTAGACTTCATCAGAAAGTCCAAGCTTTTCAGCTGCGATATTGAATCTCTCCATCATTGACTCCAATGGATTCTCTTTATCCTTAATTGGGGCCGGTTCAATGTAAGCCATATTGGGTTTGATTATTAAGTGAAATGCGGTACAAACTTAAGAGGATTTTCAGACTGCCCACTTAAGAATTAAAAGATTTTCAAAAAAGCAGTAATAAAGGGGGCTGAAAGTAACAATCCATCAAATCTATCCATAAATCCCCCGTGACCGGGCAGTCCATTTCCTGAGTCTTTGATCTCAATCGAACGCTTGAAAAGAGATTCAATTAAGTCTCCATAAGTACCGGCAATAATGATAATCCCTGAGATTACCAGCCATTTCCAGTCGGCCAAGACATGAAAGTATTGGGAAATCAAAAAAGCTACCGCAATGGCGGAGAAAGCTCCTCCCAGGAAACCTTCCCAAGACTTCTTGGGTGAGACCCGCTCGAATAGCTTGGTCTTTCCAAATTTGGTCCCGGCAAAATAGGCCCCTGTATCACTGGCCCAAAGGATCAAAAGACATCCAATCAAGATTTCATAGTGATACTCCGCTCCAACCGAAAACACAGCCAAATTCAATAAAGAAAAGGGCACCGCCACATAGAAAATCCCCAAGTAGGTAAAGGCAACTCCTGTAAATGGCTTTTTGTCTGTTTTTTTATACAGCTTGATGAAAAAAGTGAGGGAGACTAAGGGAAAGATCAAATAGAGGTATTCGTGAGAAAGCCGCTCTTTCTCGATCATAAAAGTCAGCGTAAAAATCATTAAGCCGAGAACAGTGCCAAAACTCTTCAAGGGCAACATCCCGTCCAAGCCGGAAAGCTTGTAGAATTCCATTTGGGAAAAAGCCAGAATGACTCCGAAAATCAAAAAATAAGTCCAATCGGAATAGATCGATCCGCCCACCACAATAAAAGCCCCAATCACCGCAGTGATGGCACGCTGTCCGAGATTGCTGTAATTATTGATATTAAAACGTGATCTCATTTTGAATCAGTTGGAGAGCTATCAGGGCTTGGTCATGGGGTACAAGGACCTCAAATGTCCCATAAAGTTTATAGACTGTTTCTTTTTTGTTGAGAACCACCGCAGGAATCTGATTTTCTTCCAAAACCCCTTTGACTATTTCGGCCCTGATCTGATTTTGATCCTCAAATACCCTGATCCAATTCTGCATTTGTCTTTTGGTTGACTGTTCTAAAGTAAAGGAATCCAAGAATAAGAACCAAAAGCCCAAACAAAGCTGCAGGGTAAGAAACGGTATCCGTTGATTCCAAATCAAAATCCAAAGCTCCCTGATTGGAAAAATAGACAATCAAGACTGTGAGGCCATTATTGAAAATATGGGCTAAAATCGGATACCACAGACTTCCTGAATAATGATACAGGTAGCCAAATAAAGCTCCCAAAAATACCCTTGGAACAAATCCATAAAACTGCACATGAATCGCAGAGAAGATAATTGCGGTAATCCAAATTCCCCAATGGGGAGATTTGAGGTAGGATTGCATTTTAGGCTGCACCAAGCCCCGGAAAAACACCTCTTCGCCAACACCAGCCAATACCCCTATGACCAGAACTCCAGCGAGGAGCTCAGGGATTGTCTGGAAATCGGTCAGATACTTGGTCAGCTCCATCAGCTGGGTCTCCATCTCTTTCATCCAGTTTTCCAGACCTGCCATAGACTCAGGTAGCGTGAGTTGAGCATTCCAATAGACCAGCAGTCCATTGAACAGCATTGCCCCAAAGGTGATACCAAGGGATAAAATCAAGTTTTTGGAATTGAGCCTTTCCCCTTGAATCTCCCAATGCAGGTCGGCCTTTTCTATGTATTTCATGATGATCCATGCAGCGACCCAAAAGCCGATACCTGAACCTATCCCCTGCACAAAAAGCAAAGCCATTCGGCCATTAGGGACATCATAATTGCCCGACATCAGCCCCAAAAGGTCTTCCACGGACAGATTGAAAAGTAAGGGAACAAAGGCCAAAGAAACGGCCTGCAGCAAGATCAGGGTTCCAAAAGTCACTAACACAATGACTACCAAGGACAAAAGCCAGTTTTTGCGTTTGGCGATTTCTGCCTGAGTTTCGTAAATCTCCATATTTGGGCTAAATTTACGCCAAATTTAGAATTGAGAAGTGGTTAAGATTGGAAATATAGAATTAGGTGACTTCCCTTTGCTGCTGGCACCGATGGAAGATGTCAGTGATCCGCCTTTTCGCGCAGTCTGCAAGCAGAATGGAGCTGACTTGATGTACACGGAATTTATCAGTTCCGAAGGGCTTATCCGGGATGCCGCCAAAAGTGTCCAAAAGCTCGATGTATATGACTATGAGCGCCCAATTGGGATTCAAATCTTTGGAAACGAGATCGAATCCATGCGGGAAGCTGCTGCGATTGCAGAGGAAGCAGGGCCCGACATTCTGGACATCAACTATGGCTGTCCTGTTCATAAAGTAGCCTGCAAAGGAGCCGGTGCTGGAATTCTGTTGGATATTCCCAAAATGGTCTCCATGACCGCCGAGATTGTCAAGCGGGTGAATATTCCTGTTACGGTGAAGACCCGACTGGGCTGGAGCCATGACACCATCAAAATCGTAGAAGTTGCCGAAAGACTACAGGACGTAGGGATTCAGGCAATTTCTATCCACGCAAGAACCAGACAGCAGATGTACAAGGGTGAGGCAGATTGGTCCTGGCTGAATCTGGTAAAAGACAATCCTCGTTTGCATATCCCTGTATTTGGCAACGGAGACATTGATTCGCCTGAAAAAGCTGCTGAATACAAGTCCAAATACAACGTGGATGGGATGATGATCGGCCGGGCATCCATTGGATATCCCTGGATTTTCAATGAAATCAAGCAGTATTTGGCTACCGGGGAAAAACTTCCCGCTCCGGATTTGGCAGAAAGACTGGCTGTAGCGAAAAAGCACCTGGACTTTTCCATCGAATGGAAAGGGGAAAAACAGGGGATTTTGGAAATGAGAAGGCATTACACCAACTATTTCCGAGGCATGCCCAATTTCAAGCCCTACCGAACCGAAATGGTCACTGCTGATACGTATTCGCAGGTATGTGAAATCCTAGATCAGGTTGCCGAAGCCTATGCGGAATATGAATTTTAAAAAATGAAATCAACCAGACCTCCCGATATTTTTCCGGAGGTCTTTTTTTTGAACTTTTATGGGGTGGATTGCTTTCTTTTGCAATTCCAAATTGTTTTCACCCGCATGAACTCTTCTTCCTCGGAAAACAGTCTGCTTAGCTGGGGCTTGCTGACCATACTTACCCTGATCTGGGGAAGCTCCTTTATTCTGATCAAAAGAGGACTGGAAGTTTTTTCGCCGGGTGAAGTAGGTGCCTATAGGATGGTGGCAGCAGCATCCCTTTTGCTCCCCTTATCCCTGCCAAGAATAAAAAACCTGAATAAAACCCAAATCAAAAATCTGCTCCTATCCGGGATGCTGGGAAGTTTTATCCCCGCTTTTTTATTTCCAATGGCTCAGACCCAGCTTAGCAGTTCACTGACCGGAGTTTTAAATGCCCTTACGCCCTTGTTTGTCGTCTTGGTGGGAGCCCTGTTTTTTAACACTAAAATCACCCGAAGAAATTTCCTCGGATTGGTTATAGCCTTTGCCGGTGTGATTGTCTTGGTGGCATACAAAGAAGGCGGGGGCTGGAGCTCCCTCACCGGCATCAATGCCTATGCATTATTTGTAATCGCAGCCTGTATTTGCTACAGCTTCAATCTCTACGTAATCCGGACCCGCTTCACCAAACTCACTTCTATAGAAATTTCTTCGATTTCCCTACTAATGATACTTCCCGTGGCCTTGATGTACCTATTTGCAGGGACGCAGTTTTCTTACAAACTGGTCACTCATCCCCGGGCTTGGGAAGCTTTGGGATACGTGACTGTATTGGGTATGGTGGGCACGGGTACTGCTCTCATTCTTTTCAATATCATGGTCAAGCAATCAGGTCCCTTTTTTGCAAGTCTGGTCACGTACACTATTCCTATTGTGGCTATTTTATGGGGAGTACTGGACGGAGAGGTACTTCTTTTAGGCCATTATTTTGGAATCGCAGCAGTTATTCTTGGGGTATGGGTCGGCAACAGAAAAAAAGCTGTCTGACCTATTTTCCTTCCTGAAAGGCCTTCAATTCTCTTTTGCTCATTTCAGCTATCACCACCTCCTCGGGATGGGCCACGGTGAATTTTTCGGGCTGGTTAAAAGAAATCTCACCCTTTTCCCCTACAAAAGTGACAGGAAAGGCCTCCATGCCTAGTTTATCTGCCTCTTTTTTGACGGGACGTAGGTTGATCATTCGCACATGAGGACCGGAGGAGTAGTTTTCTCCACCTGACTGAGCAATGATATCGCCGGGAAATACCAAATCTCCTTCTTTGACCTGGGCTGAATTGGCCTTGAGTACGGAGATTTTGGTGAAAGTCCCATCTTCATGGTACAGCTCAATGAAATTCTCTTCCCTGTTAAAGCTCAAGTTTTCCTTGTCCCCTACATAGTCCATTTTCATGGAAGATACCACGCCCTTCCGTGGAGCTACAATAGCTGTGGGCGAGGGAAAGGAAAAAGAAACCCCCACATAACTTCCCACCTGCTCATTTTTATCCAATTGGGTGGCCAAGGGATTCATTTGCGCAGCCATAACTTCGTGGCCAGCCTCTACCGGAATGAGGTAGACTGCTTTGGTTTTGGACTTGGCAAAAAGATTACCTTTCACATAAGAATAGGAATATCGGTAGTTAGTCCCTTGTCCTGAAAGGGTGGGTTTAAGCGTGGCTACTCTTGACCTACCCGGAGAAGCCAAGGCAGTGACATTTCCCCCTCCTGAAGTGGTCATGTTTTGAAGTTGAGAAAAATTGATCACGACGGTATGTGGGATAGACGTACGATTGATTGCATAGATGCTCACCACACCGTCATTATCTCGTTCGGACTCCATTTCAATCTGTCCGAAGGAAACAAAATTGAGGGAAAAAAGAAGGAATGCTGATAAAAAGAGAGTTTTCATTGATTGGTAATTTTCTTGGGAGGAAAACTAATACCCAAGACACCAAAAACAAAAAATCTACTCCTCGAAATTGATTCTTTTTCTCCAGGCATAGGCAAGCATGGGCAATTGCTGATAGGAGTTCACCCCAGCTTTTACGCCTTGTGTCTTGAGAAAGAGGTCATTGGACTTTTTGGAAAGCTCCAAAGAAAAAGGTTTGATCGCCTCGGCTGCTTCTCTGATGGATTGCAGATCGGCAAGGACTCCGGGAGCAATGGTTTTGACCCAGGCTTTGTATTTCTCGGGCTCCATCCGGAAGTAGTCTCTCATCTGGTACTGAAGCAATCTCAAATGCCCGGAGTAGCGAAGCAAATAATTTTCAGAATTAGCACAGATGACCCAGGCAATGAAATTGGCCTCTCCCTCATCGGTCACTCCGTAGCTATGGGCCATTTCATGAGCCACAGTAAATGGCTGCTCCAGAGGGTGAAGCGTGGGATCAATGTAGCTTTCTCCGGTAAAAGGAAAATAAATACCAAGAATCCCCATCTTTCTCATAAATCCCGGAGGGGGAAAAAGTTTGGTTCGTGGTCGGCCGGTAAAATTGAGACCAAGAATTTCCAGATTTTCACTCATGTTGGACCGCACCAGTATCTCCAAATCCCGATATGGCAAGGTGCTTTGAATAGCCGTGGTATCCTGAGTAAGCCGCGAGCGGTAGAGTTCCACCAGCCTTTGGGTGAGTTTGATTTCTGACTCGATCTGCTCCAAATGGAGGGATTGTGGCTTCAGCTCCAGCTGCTGAAAGATCGGAGTCCGCTGATAGTTGTATCCCCAAAGGATCAGGAAGAAGAAAACCAAGGCTCCTGCACCATTCGCTACAGCCTGAAGGGTATATAGTGTCTTCTCCTTCCAGCCTTGTCTTTTGGATAATCGAAAAAGGTAAATCCCGATTATCAGAAAAATCAAAACCAAAAAGAGATAGACACTTGGGAAAGGCAAATAGCCCAAGGTGAGGTCTATTACATTTCTCACCCCGGGGAAAAACTTCCGGGAATACAGGTCATCGGTGAGCTCGGCATTTTGCATAGCAAAATACCGTATTCCCAAGGCCAAAACCCCAAGAAAAGCCCAGGACCAATCCCTTTTGCCCATATCGTTTTACGCTTAGATTCCCTCTGCCACCACTTCCTTCACTTCAGGAAGCATACGGGTCAGCAGATTTTGGATGCCAGCTTTGAGCGTCACTGTGCTGGATGGACAGCCTGAGCAAGAGCCCTGAAGAAGGACTTTGACTACGCCATCCTGAAAAGAATGAAAAACAATCGCTCCTCCATCCTGCTCTACTGCGGGACGAATGTATTCGTCGAGAATCCCTTTGATTTTTTTGACCACTTCCGAGTCATTCTCATCAAAAAGCGGATCCTTATCAAAACTGGCCTGAACAGCTTTTTGACCTGATTCCAGATACTGCTTGATATGATCCCGGATGATGGTTTGGATTTCCGGCCATTCCACGTCCTCGGATTTGGTCACAGTGACAAAATTGGAAGCTATAAACACCCGCTGCACGGCTGAAAAATTGAAAAGTTCCTTAGCCAACTGGCTATTGTCGGCGCTGCCTACATCCGGAAAATCAAAACTTACTCCCTCATCTACCAACATAAAATTGGCCACAAATTTCAGGGAATTAGGATTGGGATTGGCCTCCATGTAGAGGTGAACAGGGCGTGCTTGTGCTTTCAGCATGGTATTCTTGATTTGGTTGTAAAGAAAAACCAAAAAAGGCCTCGGAAGTTCCGAAGCCTGATCTTTTTCCTGATTTTAAGTTGATTTAACGGGAAATCATTTTGGAAGCTTTCCTTTGGCAGCGTACCAGATACCTCCATGGACATGCTGCAAGAAAACAGGATTGGCCCAAGCGGCCTCCACGTGACCCAAAGCGGTGTAAAACACTCTTCCTCCATCAAACTCATGATACCAAGCCATTGGGTGATTCGCTCCCATAGGTTTGGCAGGTTCGTAGGTGCTTTCATCCGCATTGATCAAGACCTTGATGGCAGGATTGATATTTCTGAATTCGTACAATTCATCAAACCAAAGCCAATTTTCCGGCAAATGCCAGGTGGAAGGATGGGATCGATCCAAAACCTGCATTCTCAACGTCTGTTGGCGTGGATGAGCTAGGAAATAGGCTCCGATCATTTGATTGTACCAAGGCCATTCGTACTCAGTATCTGTAGCAGAGTGGATTCCGACCACTCCTTTTCCGCTTTGCACAAACTTTTGAAAAGCTGCCTTTTGGGCATCATTGAAAATGGTCCCGGTTGTACTCAGCAAGACCACGACATCGTATTTGGCCAAGTTTTCATCGGTAAACTGATTGGCGTCCTCAGTAACATAGACTCCAAAGCCATTTTCTTGACCGAGTTTTTTGACTGCCGCTACTCCCTCGGGAATGGACTGATGCCGGAATCCGGCAGTTTTGGAAAATACCAAAACTCTAAACTGACCGCCTTGCTGGGCAAAGGAACCTGCACTGACAAGAATTGCCAGAAGAAAGGTGAGAAATGTGGATTTAAGTTTCATAGGCGAGGTGATTTGGGTTATGGTTTATTGAAAATATTCTTGACTCTTGGATTTAGCTTCTTGATTCTCAAAGCTTATTGAACAAGGGGGAATTTCTCCCCGGCTTCTTTTCGTGAAAATGCATTGAAATGCCACCATTCGCTACCGATTCCTGTAAAACCTGCCCCTTTCATCACTTTTCTGAGGATTTCTCGGTTGGCAATGTGGGTTTGGGTAATTTTTCCCTCAGCCAGCATCTGCTTTTCTCGGTCAGGATAGGCAGGATAACCGAAGTAATCGTAAGTAGTCCCCATGTCCAAAACCGAATCAGCTTGGGTATCGAAAATGGTCAAATCTACCGCCACACCAAAGTTGTGCAATCCACCTATTTTGGGATCAGCCACATAGAGCGGCTTGATGCTATCCGGCTTGTCCAGGCTATCCCAAAGAATCTGCTGCACACTCAATGGTCTGACACCATCGTAAATCAGCAAGGTCAAGTGCGGATACTCTTTTTGTAAGGCCTCGTTGGCGGCCTTGACACGCTGAGCCACTTCAGGCTGTAAATAACATCGAGTCAATTCTCCATAAACATCCTGACCAAAGAAATTATCCTCTGTGGAATATTTCAATTCCACTCGAATGCTGGGGTCAACGGCTTGGATTTCCACCAGTCGCTGATCAATCAATTTCTGCTCAAGAGAAGAAATTGAGGCTGTTGCTTCCACAGTGGCAATGGGAGAGATTTCCTCCCGCTGCATTTCCGAAAAAGTTTCCTGATCGCTTTTGGGAGCGGAGCAGGCAAAAGCCAAGGCTATTCCAATCAAAGCCCAGTTTCTCATGAAGTCAGATTTTTCTTTACTAAAGTAGCTGCGGCCTGCGCCGTGGGAAGGACCACAATATCGGCCAGCACCACATGCGCAGGACGATTGACCACAAACTCCACGATATCGGCAATATCCTGAGCCAAAAGGGGTTCGTATCCTTGATAAACCGTTTCAGCACGTTTCTCATCTCCTTTAAATCGGACCAGAGAAAACTCTGTTTCCACTAAGCCGGGATGAATGCCGATGACTTTGATCCCAAAAGGGTTTAGGTCGATTCGCATGCCTTTGGTGATAGCATCTACGGCATGCTTGGAACCGCAGTACACATTCCCGTTGGGATAGACTTCTTTCCCTGCGATGGAACCGATGTTGATGATGATGCCAGATTTTCTTTCGGTCATGCCTGGAATAATGGCTTTGGAGACGTATAGCAATCCTTTTACATTGATATCCATCATGGCATCCCAATCGTCCAGATTTCCGGTTTGGATAGGATCTAGGCCATGGGCATTCCCGGCATTGTTGATCAGGACATCGATGGAGGACCATTCTGAGGGAAGATTACCCAAGATTTTGCCCACTTTTTCCCGATCACGCACATCAAAAACCAAAGGCAAAAATCGAACTCCTGCAGGGAGCTCTTTCGCCAATTCATCCAACCGATCTTTTCTACGTCCTGTGGCGATGATATCGTAACCCATTTTGGCCAGGGTAATCGCAGAAGCTTTTCCGATCCCGGAAGTCGCTCCGGTGATCAGGGCAATTTTATTTTCCATGGTTTAAAGATAGAAGGATTGAAGAAACTTGTCCGCCGAGGCGGATTGGAAAATTGAAAGATCGAAAAATTGGGGAGATTGATTGAAGACTTCGAAAATTTAAAGGTTAAAAGCCCTCAATTATTGACCTTAAAATCAAAAAGCAAGGATTTACTAGTGTAGGCTTGGAGTTCCCTACCCACTTGTAAATCGTAATTCGTCAATCGTACATCAAATTCAGCTTCTCCATAAATAAGGAAACAAAATATACCCCGTAGCTGCCACGATCGCATTGATCGCCAAAAGGCTAAGCAACTTATCTGCACTGACACTCCAATCCAATCCATCCAAGGCATTTTTGGATATTCGGATGGCCATCAACAGAATCGGGATAATCACCGGGAAACTCAAAATAGCCATCAAGGTCGCATTGTTTCCAGCTTTGGAAGCAATCCCACTGACCATGGTTAAGGAAGCTGAAAAACCCACGGAACCCAAAACCAAATTCAACAAAAACAAACCTTGTTCCTGAACTGGATTTCCCAAAATCACAGAAAAAACTCCATAACCTAAAAGAGCCAAAATCAGCGTCAAACCAGTGTTGTACAAGATTTTTGAAACAATAATCGACTCTGGCGAAGCGATCATGTAGTAATACAACTGACGTCCTTGATGCTCTTGTACAAAGCTCTTTGCCACGGCATTTACCGCGGAAAAGAGGATAATGATCCAATACAGCGCATTCCAAGTAGGGATGGAAAGGTTACCCATTTTGGCACCGACACTCAAGTAGGTGATAAAAACCGCCGAAACCACATAGAGCAAAATCCCATTTAGAGCATATTTCTGCCTCCACTCAAGCGTGATTTCCTTTTGGATCAAAACCGAGATTTCCTTCCACATGGCTCAAAGTAAATACATTTTTTGCCACGAAGACCCAAAGGCACCTAAGGATTTTTCTTTACGTTTTTGCTCACAGATGTCACAGATCATCACAGATGGGTTTTTATCTGTGGGCATCCGTGGAATCTGTGAGAGTTTTCTCCGGCTGTGACCATTCCTCAACTTACCCTTACTGACAAAAATTTAATCATCAATTCATAGCAAAAACACCTTTGCTCACAGATGTCACAGATCATCACAGATGAGTTTTTATCTGTGGGCATCCGTGGAATCTGTGAGAGTTTTCTCCAGCTGAGTTAATTCCTCACCTTATTATCACCAACAAAATTTCAATCATCAATTCCAAACAAAAACACCTTTGCTCACAGATGTCATAGATCATCAAAGATGAGTTTTTATCTGTGGGCATCCGTGGAATCTGTGAGAGTAAATCCTCCTCTTTTGACTGGAAAGGATTCTCTGATTAACTTGAGAGTCTTCAATAGAATGCTATGATTTGGGAAGACTTCTTCATTCGGTGGACCAGAATCGCAGGGAATGTTACATTTCGCTATTTCCTGATTGCCGGCACGGTTTTTTTCCTTTTCTATTTCATTTTAAAGGGAATAATGGCCAACCGAAAAATGCAAGCCAAATTCCCCAAGCTCAAAGATTACTCCCGGGACATAACCTACTCTTTGATCACCATTTTGATCTTCGCCACGGTAGCTGCGGTGACTTTTATTCTTTTGTATCCTTACACGCTTTATTATCGGGATGTTGAAAAATTTGGATGGACTTATTTTTACCTCAGTTTCCCTTTGATGTTTTTGATCCACGATGCCTATTTCTACTGGGCACATCGGCTGATGCATCATCCTCGGCTTTTCAAGGCGATCCACCGAGTTCATCATCAATCTACCAACCCCTCCCCTTGGACAGCCTATGCTTTTCATCCTTTGGAGGCGATCATTGAGGCCGGAATTATTTTGGTTTTGGGTTTTGTCTTACCGATCCATCAGGCCGCATTTGGGCTATTCATGCTGTTTCAGTTTTCTTACAATGTCTACGGGCACCTGGGCTATGAGCTTTATCCCAAAAATTTTCACCGAACCTGGATCGGAAAATGGATCAACACCGGAACCGCACATAACCAGCATCACCAATATTTCCATGGAAATTACGGGCTTTACACCTTGATTTGGGATCGGTTGTTTGGCACGCTTAGAGAGGATTACGACCAAAAGTTTGATCAAGTGACTACTCCGAATCAAGCGCGAAGTCATGAAAAAACACTGGCATGACACCCTTCCCGAAACATTTCCAAACCCATGAATTTTAGAAAAATCCTCTTTTCCGCTGTCTGTTTGCTGACTTTCTCCTGCACAGAAAAAGCCCCGGAAATCGACTATACCGACTGGTCGTACTATGGAGGACCGGAGGACGGTTCCCGGTATTCAGCTTTGACCCAAATCACCAAAGACAATGTCTCCCAACTCCAAGTGGCTTGGACCTATCACACGGGAGATGCTACCGAGCGCAGTCAGATTCAGTGTCAGCCCATCGTGGTAGATGGATTGCTTTACGGAACCACTCCCAAACTCAATGTCTTTGCTTTGGATGCCGCAACTGGAGCAGAAGTTTGGCGTTTTGATCCCTTTCAGGTTTTGGGTGGGGAAAATTCTTGGGCCGGAACCAACCGAGGCGTGACCTTTTGGGAGGAAGGCGAGGATAAGAGGATTTTGTTTACCGCAGGCAATTGGCTGATGGCGCTGAATGCGCAGACTGGAGAACCGATTTTGAGTTTTGGGGATCAGGGAAAAGTGGATCTGCGAAAAGACTTGGATACGGATTTGGAGGATTTTCTGATTGTCTCCAATTCCCCGGGCGTAGTTTTCGAAGACAAACTGATCATGGGCATGCGGCTCTCCGAAGGCTTGGATGCTGCACCGGGAAATATCCGGGCTTACAATATCAAAACCGGAAAGCGGGAGTGGATTTTTCACACCATTCCGCATGAAGGGGAGGAAGGTTATGAGACTTGGGATCCCAAATACATCCGCCAAATCGGAGCAGCCAACAATTGGGCAGGAATGACTGTGGACCAAAGCCGTGGGATTGTTTTTGTCCCAACTGGCTCGGCTACGTATGACTTTTGGGGTGGATACCGGACCGGAGATAATCTGTATGCAAACTCACTTTTGGCCCTAAATGCCCATACCGGAAAACGGATCTGGCATTTTCAGGCGGTTCATCATGATGTTTGGGACCGTGATTTTCCAGCCAATCCTAACCTTATCCGAATCCAAAAAGACGGAAAATGGATTGATGCTGTGGCTCAGATTTCCAAGCAAGGCATGACCTACGTATTCGTAAGAGAAACCGGGAAGCCTATTTGGCCCATTCAGGAAACTCCGGTAACCCAAAGCGTGATGCCCGGTGAGGTGAGTTCAAAAACTCAGCCTATCCCTACCCTTCCAGAGCCATTTATGAATATGGTCTTCGAAGAAAAAGACATCCTCAACCTCACGCCCGAATGGGAATCTGACATCCGAACTCAGCTTGAGGGTGCTATCTTGGGGGATACCTGGGCTCCTCCTCATCCGGAGAAACCTATTGTACTCTTCCCCGGGATGGATGGAGGCGGGGAGTGGGGCGGCGCTTCCTTCGATCCCCAAACCCAAACCCTTTACGTCAATGCCAATCAAATCCCTTGGCTGATCGATATGACTCCCAATGCCAGTTTCGGGAATGTGGGCCTATCCATCTACAGCAATTACTGCGGCAATTGCCATGGGCTGGACAGAAAAGGCAATCCTCCGGCTTTGCCAAGTTTGCTGGGATTAAAGGAAAAATACTCGGCTGATTCTTTGGATCAGCTGCTCCGAAAAGGCCGTGGAGCGATGCCGGCCTTTTCCCATATTTCCGCTGAGGAAAGAGGTATTCTGATTGACTACCTACTGGGAAAAGCAGATGCAGGAGATAAAAAGGAACTGGAAGCAGAAAGCTCCAAGCTCTATCCCCGCTACTACATGAAGGGCTATCAGCGACTGACCACCAAGGAAGGAATCTATGGTTCCAATCCTCCTTGGGGACTTTTGACGGCGATCGACATGAATACCGGCTTTAGGAAATGGCAGATTCCCTTGGGCTCTATTGACTCCCTGAAAACCATGGGGTTTGAAAATACCGGCATTGAAAACTATGGAGGGCCGGTAGTTACGGCAGGCGGAGTTTTGTTTATCGCTGCGACCAAGGATGAGAAAATCAGAGCCTTTGACAAAGAAACAGGTCAACTCCTTTGGGAAGCCCAACTCCCGGCCGCAGGTCATGCCACTCCGGCAGTCTATGAGAAAGGCGGAAAGCAGTTTTTGGTCATTGCCTGCGGAGGAGGCAAGGGCACTAAAAGTGGAGACGCCTATGTGGCATTTGCTTTGCCAGATTGATTTCAAAATCAACGATCCCCTTTCTTGTTTGCCTATTCCTGTTTAATTTTCCGATATGAGTGACAAGCCCAAACCCATTTTTGACAAACGCATTTTCTGGGATGTGAATTTTGAACAGATCGATTACGACAAAAAATACAAGTTTGTCATCGAGCGGGTTTTTGAGCGGGGAGACACCCCGGATATTCGCAATTGCCGAAGATACTATGGAGATGAGTTGGTGGCAGAAGTTTTGCTGAATGCGAAATTTCTACCTCAAATGCGAATGTATCTTGCTGCAGCCGTAATTGATCGACCAGTAGAAGATTTCAGATGCTACAAACTCAGACAGTCGAACCCGGAACTCTTTCCCTATTAAGAGACCTTTGTAAACTTCCGTGTCTTCAAGGGTTTGCTTTAGTTGGAGGGACTGCCCTTTCATTAAAGTATGGACATCGTTTATCTGTCGATTTGGATCTTTTTTCCACTTCCAGATTTGAAAATGAAGACGTTATTTCTTGTCTCAAGACTGAATTTGGTGAACAATTCACTATTGAAGACAAACCTCCTCATTTCGGAATATTTTGCTATATCTGGGATGTGAAAGTGGATATAGTTCGTCACCCACATCCATTAATCGACCAAACAGAATCCATAGAAGGAATTCGTTTTTTCTCCGATAGAGATATCATGGCCATGAAGATTCAGGCTATTTTGGGTCGGGGGAAAAAGAAAGATTTCTGGGATATTGCAGAGCTTCTTCAGCACTACTCAGTGGGAGATTTTATCCAAAGCCATAAGGAAAAATACAGCACTCAGAATCTCCTGATTTCCATTCCTCAGGTGATGGTGTATTTCCAGGATGCCGAAGAAGACGAGAATCCTGTGAGTCTAAAAGGCCAAACATGGACAAGTGTGAAAAAGACCATAACCAAAAAAGTCTCGGCACATTTACGCTAAGTTTTTAAACTCCCTGGGGGTCATCCCGGTATGGCTCTTAAAGCTCCGGTTGAAATAGGATAAATTCTCAAAACCTACCTTGTAAGCAATCTCCGAAATCCCCAAATCCGTTTCCTGAAGCAATTTTTGGGCTTCGCTGATCCGAAGTTGCTGAAGGTATTGCGTAAAGGTTTTTCGGGTTCTCAATTTGAAAAACCGGCAAAATGCCTCCTTGGAAAGATGGGCTTGTCCGGCTGCCTCTTCCAGGGTAATGGACCGAAAGCGATTTTCGAGCAAAAACTGCATGACTCGGTTCATCCGACTGCCATCCTTTTCCGAAAGTCCCCGCATCAGCCCCGGCTCATTTAATCGGACCAAATCCCCCCTTGCTTCCTCCAGCCAATTCAGCATTTGGAATGCCAACTGAAAGCGATGAAGCCCCTCGCTTTTTTCTGCCTGAGGGAAAATAGATTTGATCCGTTCGGCAGTTTCACCCTGTACTTGAAAACACAAACCTTGAAACTCCTCAAATTTCCGCATAGACTGTAGCTCATCCAGTTCTCCCAAAGCCTTGCCCAAGGCTTGGAAATCAAAGAAAATGGTATTTCCTGAAGATTTTAATTCGGTGCCTTCTTCAAAATATTCCGGGTCGCTCCGAAAAACATGCGGAGCATTTTCTCCTAAAAAAAATAAATCTCCCGGCTGAAATCTCCCCACATAATCCCCACTGAGCAGCTGACCTTTTCCCTCCAAAATCACCGTCAACTGCAGCTGAGGATGCTGATGTAGC
Source organism: Algoriphagus taiwanensis (assembly GCF_036245645.1). Taxonomy (NCBI): domain Bacteria; kingdom Pseudomonadati; phylum Bacteroidota; class Cytophagia; order Cytophagales; family Cyclobacteriaceae; genus Algoriphagus; species Algoriphagus taiwanensis. Next base: position 121,564 of record NZ_BTPE01000012.1, read on the forward strand.
TTATCATAAAAATGCGCCCCTCTATCCTCCTGATAGCGAACAAACTCCCGCTGTGACTTGGGGACCTGAAAGGAAATCACTTTTGCCATGCTGCAAATAATATCAAATTGAGTGAAAGTAAGAGACAAATTTTATAAACAAATCAATTGGGTATCAAAAGGGACTAATCCAGTGAAAGAAATTGCCTCTTTGGTCTTTTACTTTTGATAAATAATCATCAAACCCTCTGGGATAAAAACTGAAACTACTATGAACTGGAAAGGCGTATTCCCCGCAGTCACGACCAAATTTCACGCAGACGGAAGTCTGGACATGGACCTGTTTTTCAAAAATCTGGATTTCCAACTGGAAAGTGGAGTTCATGGCATCATCCTGGGTGGCACCTTGGGTGAGAGTTCGGTTTTATCGCATGAAGAAAAAATCACGCTAACCGGAGAAACGGTTAAGTACATCAACGGGAGAGTACCTGTCATCCTCAATATTGCCGAAGGCGCTACCAAAGACGCACTTTTCTGGGCTAAAAAAGCAGAAGAATTGGGAGCATCCGGCCTGATGATTTTGCCTCCGATGCGCTATGCTGCAGATGCTAGAGAGGTGGTAACCTATTTTAAAACCGTCGCCAATTCCACCAAACTACCAATGATGATCTACAACAACCCGGTGGATTACAAGACTTTGGTAACAATAGACATGTTTGCCGAATTGGCCGAGTGCGAAAACATACAAGCCATCAAAGAATCCACACGGGATATTTCCAATGTTACTCGTATGATCAACCGATTTGGTGATCGTTTCCAATTGCTTTGCGGGGTAGACACCCTGGCTTTGGAAGAATTGCTGATGGGAGCCGTAGGATGGGTTGCCGGATTGGTTTGTGCTTTTCCAAAGGAAACGGTGACCATTTTCAACTTGGTTCAGGAAGGAAAAATTGAGGAGGCCAGAGAAATCTACCGTTGGTTTTTGCCTTTGCTGGAGCTGGACATTCATCCCAAACTGGTGCAATACATCAAGCTTGCAGAGCAGCATTGCGGAGTAGGTTCCGAGCATGTAAGAGCTCCAAGATTGACTTTGATCGGGGAAGAAAGAGCAAGAATTGAGAAGATTATTACAGATGGCTTAGCAAAAAGGCCGAAATTGTGAAATAGACGCAAGAAGCTAGACATTAGACACAAGACTAATCGCTCTGGATATTCGCGAAGCTAATTTTACAATATTCCAATTTTAAAATCTTTCAATTTCCATGAACCTAGACAACCTATTCAGCGCCGCCCAAGAAGCATTTCTGTTTTATAAAAACCTCCCGGGCAAGGAAAGAGGAGCCTTTTTGGACACCCTTGCAGATACACTAGAAGCAAATCGCCCCGAGATCGTCCCTTTGGCAGTGAAGGAATCCAATCTCCCCGAAGGAAGAATCAACGGAGAATTGGGAAGAACCACAGGCCAAATCCGGCTTTTTGCCAACTTGGTCAGAGAAGGCTCTTGGGTGGAAGCAACTATCGATCCGGCCATGCCTGATCGCACTCCCCTTCCTAGAGCAGATATTCGCAGAATGCTTACTCCATTAGGTCCTGTGGTGGTTTTTGGCGCAAGCAATTTTCCTTTGGCTTTTTCTACGGCTGGTGGGGATACTATCTCTGCCTTGGCAGCAGGCTGCCCGGTAATCTACAAAGCCCACCCTGCGCATCCTGAGACTTCCAAAAAAGTAGCCGATTGCATCCATCAGGCCATTTTGAAATGCAGCCTTCCTTCTGCTCTTTTTACTCATGTCGAAGGAGGAATTGCGGAAGGTCAAGCTTTAGTCAAACATCCTATAGCAAAGGCAGTGGCATTTACAGGTTCTCATGCCGGTGGAATGGCCCTATTCAACCTTGCCAATCAACGGGAAGAACCAATTCCCGTTTTTGCAGAAATGGGTTCAGTCAATCCTATTTTCTGCTTTCCAAGTAAGTTGGAAAAGCAAAACGAGGCTTTAGCCAAAGCATTCGTCGCTTCTCTTACCCTTGGTGTAGGCCAATTCTGCACCAATCCGGGGCTGATTTTCGTGCCTGAAGCTCAAGCCAAAGCTTTTGAACAAGCCATCGCTGCAGAACTGAAAGATATCGTGGCTGCCCCAATGCTTCATCCGGGAATTGCTCAGGCTTATTACGACTCCATTCAGTTTTTGGAATCCCGGGAAGAACTTCGCTGGGTAAAAGTGGCCGATCCGAAGCATTTGATTAACGGAAGCACCGCTTTGGCAGAAATCAAAGCCCAAGACTGGTTAAAGGACTCTCTTTTCCAAAAGGAAGTTTTTGGGGCTTTTGCCATGATGGTAGTCTATCAAAGCGAAGAAGAACTTTTGGAAATTGCCAAACATCTTCATGGACAATTAACCATTACGGTTTGGGCAGAGGAAGAGGAGCTAAAGAACCAGCTTTTCCTGATCAATCTTTTGGAAGAAAAATGCGGAAGATTACTATTCAAAGGAGTTCCTACCGGGGTGGAAGTAGGCTATGCCATGCAGCATGGAGGACCATTTCCTTCCACCACGGCTCCAAACAGCACTTCGGTTGGAGCCCATGCAATAAAAAGATTTGCCAGACCCATTGCATTTCAAGACATGCCACAGGAATTGCTTCCAGATGCCTTGAGGGATGAAAATCCACTTGGAATTTGGAGATTGGTGAATGGGAAGTGGGAAAAATGATTTACGAATTACGATTTACGAAGCTCTGATTAGAACTAACCCAAAAACTAATCGCAAAGACTTCTTTCTCTAGAATTTTCCAATTTTAAAATCTTTCAATATTCAAATTTTATATGTCTTCAAGACACACCTTCTCCTGCATCGACGCTCACACTTGCGGCAATCCTGTTCGGGTAGTTTCCGGTGGTGTTCCTTTTCTGAAAGGAAACAACATGCTCGAAAAGCGGCAGTATTTTCTGGAAAATCTGGACTGGATCAGAACCGGGCTGATGTTTGAACCCCGTGGACACGACATGATGTCGGGCTCTATGCTTTTCCCTCCACACGATCCTGAGAATGATTTTGCTGTGCTCTTTATCGAGACTTCAGGTTGTCTTCCCATGTGCGGGCACGGCACGATCGGCACAATCACCATAGCGATAGAAGAAGGATTAATTCATCCCAAAACTCCGGGCTTCCTGCGAATGGAAGCACCCGCGGGACTGGTTTTGGTGGAGTACAAGCAGGAAGGCAAAAAGGTCAAATCTGTCAAGCTGACCAATGTAAAAAGCTATCTGGCTGCTGAAAATCTGGAAATTGAAATCGAAGAACTGGGCAAGCTAACCGTGGATGTAGCCTATGGCGGCAACTTTTACTGTATTGTGGATCCCCAAGAGAATTTCCCAGGATTAGAGCATTTCAAAGCAGAACAATTGATCTCCATGGCCCGAAATCTCCGGAAAAAGATGAATGAGCGCTATGATTTTGTCCACCCAGAGCATGACCGAATCCGAGGACTTTCTCACGTGATGTGGACAGGAAAAACCTTAGAAGAAAGCAGCACTGCACGAAATGCCGTTTTCTACGGGGACAAAGCTATTGATCGCTCCCCTTGCGGCACGGGAACCTCGGCAAGAATGGCCCAGTGGTTTGCCAAAGGCTGGCTAAAGCCCGGAGATGAATTTGTCCATGAAAGCTTCATCGGATCCAAGTTTATCGGAAGAATCGAGGAAGTAACCGAAATAGCCGGAAAACCGGCCATCGTCCCAAGTATCGAAGGCTGGGCCAAGGTATATGGCTACAATACGATCATCCTGGATGATGATGACCCGTATGTTCATGGATTTCAGGTAATCTAAGGGCAAAAAGTAGCTTTGGCGGCTTTAATCAGTCTCCGATGAACCAAGTCAATACTGAGGGGCTAAATCCAGTCCCTCTTCTTTTTTGTAAAAGGATAATCCTTAAATTCAGGAAATTAACAATCATTTTTAGCATGAAGGGGATTTATAGAATCAGTAGTGGATTTGCTTTTATCTTGATGTTGTCATTTGCTTCTTCCTTATTTGGAAGGCAAAAGGACATCCTGTTTGAAGATGAAGAACCTCTACAATTGGAACTCACCACCCAATTCAAATCCTTGAAAGGTTCCGAATCCGACACGGTTTATTTTCCCACTTTCCTCAAATACAAAAACGAGTCCGGAGCCACCGACTCGGTGCCTGTGAATGTACGGGCAAGAGGAAATTCCCGTAGGGCTCAATGCTTTTTTATGCCGCTTTGGTTAAAAATCCCCAAAGGAAATTCGAAAAACACACCTTTTCAGGGAAACCGTAGTCTCAAACTCGTACTTCCTTGCCAAGAGGGGCAAGAATACAGGGAGTTGGTCGCAAAAGAATTCATGGCCTATAAACTCTACGAGGTGGTAAGCCCTGTTCATTTCAGAACCCGAAAAGTCAATTTGACCCTTACTGATCAGCAAAACAAAAGAAAAAGAACCTACAACCTATCAGCTTTTGTGATTGAAGATGTGGATGAGGTAGCCAAAAACCATGATGCGAAAAAGATCAACTCCGGAATCATTTTTCCCCACCTGATCAATGATACCCTTGCCATGAAGCAGGATTTTTTCTCATTCATGATCGGTAACACGGATTGGTCCAATACCACGCAGCACAATGTGAGAATGCTGGATCTGAAAAATGAGGAGAAGCACATCCCTGTCCCTTACGACTTCGACTATTCAGGTTTTGTCAATGCTCCTTATGCCGTTCCCTACGACTACCTTCCTATCAAATCTGTAACAGAAAGACTCTATCGAGGGGTCTGCAGAGATGCTGAACTTACCCAATGGGTAAAAAATGAATTTCTGGAAAAGGAAGATCAATTCTTCCTCACTTTAGAACAATACAAAACAGAGCTTTCTGAACCGGAATTTCAAAAAGCAAAAGTCTATCTCTTGGATTTCTTTCAGATCTTAAAAAGTGAGGAAGCTTTTCAATCCCAAATGATCTCCACCTGTCAAGAATATCAGGTTGGAGGATCTGAGTAAAAAGAAAATGCCATCAAACTCAGCTACCGGAATCCATAGCAAATTGATCCTTCCGTGAAATAGTCAATCCTAAATAAAAACAGATCAAATTAGGACCTGAAATATCAGGCCATCCAACCTATCTTCGCATGCTGAGTTTCAGCAATGACTTAGAGAAAAGGAAACCGAAAACCCAAATTCGGGAAATCAGCTATCAATTGATATTTTGATCAAATCATCCAGAGCGAAAAAATGAAGCCCACTCTTATCATCGGCGGCGGTATTGTCGGGTTGTTTTCAGCCTATTTCCTCCAAAAAGAAGGGATTGAGGTGACTGTCATCGACCGCACTGACCTACAGGACAATTGCTCCACGGGAAATGCCGGCATGATTGTCCCCAGTCATATCATTCCTTTGGCAGCCCCGGGTATGGTCACCAAGGGAATCACTTGGATGTTTTCTGCAAAAAGCCCCTTCTACATTCATCCCCGGTTGGATTATAAGCTGTTGCAGTGGTGCCTGCTTTTCTTCAAATCTGCCAATGAAAAGCAAGTCGCCAAAGCCATTCCTTATCTGAAAAACCTGAGTCTGCTATCTAAAGCACTTTACCTGACTTTCAAAACGGAACATCCGGAAGCGGCCTTGGCTCTTCAGGAAAAAGGACTGATGATGGCTTACCAGACTGAAGGAGTGGAAAAGGAAGAGGTGGAATTTGCTCATTTGGCCAGAAAATATGGTTTGGAAGCCGAAATATTGACTCCTGAAGATCTCCGAAAAGTAGAACCGAATCTGGAACTCAAAGCCCGTGGCGCGGTGCTGTTTCCCGGAGATGCCCACTTGGACCCGGGAGCTTTGTATGGATTTTTGAAAAAATATCTGGAGGAAAAAGGAGTTAAATTTCTTTCGAAAACCCAAGTCTTGGGGTTTGAAAAAGCTGGATCCCAAGTAAATGCAGTCATCACAGATCAAGGAAAAATCGAGGCAGAAAAAATACTGCTCTGCGGGGGTTCATGGTCTGGAGAATTGGCTCAGATGCTTGGATTTTCCTTGCCTATGATGGGAGGAAAGGGCTATTCATTTATCCAAAAGAATAACCCTGAAATCAAACAAGCCACTATCCTTACCGAGCAAAAAGTGGCGGTAAGTCCTTATGGAGAAACGGTCCGCTTTGGCGGAACATTAGAAATCGCAGGGACGAATCAAAAGGTGGATATGAGACGGGTTCAGGGAATTTTTGAATCCATCAATCGATATTATCCTGAATTTGAAGCCAAATTCCCTCAGGAAAAGGATATCTGGAAAGGACTGAGACCTTGTTCTCCGGATGGTTTGCCTTACATCGGCTTTGCACCAAACTATTCCAATGTACTGGTCGGTAGCGGGCATTCCATGATGGGAATTTCCCTAGCGCCGGCGACAGGAAAGCTTTTAGCCGAGCTACATCAGCAAAAAGATACTACCCTAGAAATCGGTGGATTTGAAGTGGGAAGATTCAACTGAAGCATTTTCTTAATTACTCTCTATAAATGAAAAAAGCAGCGGAAAATTCACGCTGCTTTTTTGCTCAAAGGGAAAACTTAATCAGAATCCCACAAATGCCGGAGGCTCGACTCCACTGGCTCTCAAGTAGGCAATGGCCGAACCTCGATGGTGGGTGCTGTGGTCAATCAAAAGAGCCTCAACCTGTCTTCTTGACACCATATTTCCGAAGACTTCAATTTTTTCAGCTTCATCAGCAGTACTCAAAGCCTGCACAGATGCTGCTCCATAATCGTAAGCTTTAGTCACAAAATCAGCCAATTGGGCTCTTGTAGCTGTTTTGACATCCAGAGAAGGAGCATCTGCGGCGCCTTTTAGAAAGCCTTGAGAAATCCCCACAATGGCCGTTCCGATGTGGTGAATCTGCTCCTTGAAGGACATGGCTCCTGGATCGGTTTTGTAATCCATGCCTGAATCCGGCATTTTGGCCAATACATCCAAGGTAAACTGCTTGCTGTTATTCCATTTGCTGAGAAACTCCTCTTTTGTGGTCTGAGCCTGCGCCAAAGATCCTATTGTCAATACTACCGCTGACAAAACTGCGGCTACAGATACTTTAATTTTATTGATCATAACCATTCTTTATTTGGTGGAATCTTAAAGTTCCTTATTTCCCCAATCAAATCAAATGGAAAACCTAATTTTAAGCCATGAAGAGATTCTTGGCATTTTTGATAGTAGGAAGCCTACTCAGTGCTTGCGAAAAAAATTGGCTGCCCAAACCACCCGGGTACAACCGAATCGATTTGCCTCCGCATGAGTTTCAGGAACTGGAAAACAAATACCCCTACCAACTGGAATACTCTCAGCACAGCTTGGTGGAGCCTGATTCATTCAATCTTTCTGAGAAAAATTGGATCAACCTGAATTACAAGGATTTCGGAGCCAAAGTCCATCTGACCTACAAAGCAATCGAGGGAGATACCGATTTCAAGACCCTCTCCAATGATGCTTTCAAACTGACTGCAAAACACCAAATGAAAGCCTATGGAATAGAGGAGGGAGTAATTTTGACCCCGAATGGCTACACCGGCGTGGTCGCTGAGCTTACTGGCGAAGTGCCTACCCAATTCCAGTTTTTTGTTACCGATTCCACCGATCACTTTCTTCGAGGCGCCCTTTATTTTAATACAGCGATGAAAAATGACTCGCTGGCTCCTGTGATCGAATACATCAAAATCGACATGACTCACTTGATGAACAGCATCAAGTTCAAGGAATAAAAAAATCCTGCTCCACTTTAGAGCAGGATTTTCATTTGGAAAAGGCTTGAGAGCTTATTTTAATTTTTTCCAGGATTTAATGATAACAAATCCACCTGCTAGAGCAATCACGGCTGCAATGAATCCGGGGACAACTTCTCCGTAGATAAAAAATCCCGTCGAAAACAATGCGGAATACACCATAAACGTACCCGTAATCATCAATCCAATTTCTTTACCCAAAGTACCCACAACTACTTGCTCCGAAGGGTATCTGTCCAAGACTTTTCTCCATCCTAAGGCCGCAGGAGTGACTTTCCGATAGAAAGCGAGTAAAACCTCGTCCTTTTCCGGCTGAGTCAAAAAGGTAACAATCAACCATCCTACAGTGGTAATTGAAACAGAGTAAATCAGCTTCAGGTAAGACTGGTCGGCGGGAATATCGATCAGGCCGAGCTTGGGATTGATCACCTCAAAGAAAATCGCAACCACAAAGGAAATAGCCATAGCCGAAATCTCGGTATAGGCATTGATTCTCCACCAGAACCAACGAAGGATAAAAATCAAACCCGTTCCGGCACCTATTTGAAGCAAAATCTGAAATGCATCCAAGGCAGAAGAAAGAGCCAGAGCCAAAACAGCCGATAAGCCCATCAGCAACACAGTAGAAATCCTACCCACAGCCACCAGTTGCTTATCCGAAGCATCCGGCTTGACGAAACGGAGATAAAAGTCATTGACCACGTAGCTTGAGCCCCAGTTGAGGTGAGTGGACAAAGTGGACATCACCGCCGCAATCAAGGAAGCCAAAACAATCCCAACCAAACCAGTCGGGAGGAAAGAAAGCATAGCCGGATAAGCCAAATCATCCCCCAATTTGTCTACAGGAATATGAGGAAAAGCCTCCTGCAAGTCTGAGATATTTGGGAAAATGACGAGTGAGGAAAGTGCGACAATGATCCAAGGCCAAGGTCTCAGTGCATAATGGGCCACATTGAAGAACAAAGTAGCTCCGATGGCATTCTTTTCATCCTTGGCGGAAAGCATACGCTGGGCGATGTAGCCGCCTCCGCCTGGTTCGGCACCCGGATACCACGTGGCCCACCACTGAATCGCTATTGGAAGGATGAAAATCGGGACATAGACATTAGGATCGGAGAAATCAGGTAGAAAATCCAACTTGGTAGATACCACCTCATGAGCAAGAAGATTGTTCAAAGAACCGATTTCAGGCAAATCCAAAATATAAAATGCCGCACCAAATGAGCCAATGATGGCGATAAAGAACTGGAAGAAATCAGTCAGCAAAACTCCTTTCAGCCCACCCAAGGAGCTATAAACCACGGTTACGATCGAGGCAATCAAAAGAGTCTGCACAGGAGAAAGCCCCAACATGACCCCACCGATTTTGATGGCGGCCAAGGACACGGTAGCCATGATCACCACATTAAAAAATACACCCAGATAGATCGCCCGGAAAGCTCTCAGGAAGGCTGCCCCCTTGCCGGAATAGCGAAGTTCATAAAACTCCAAATCCGTGGTCACTTCCGACCTTCTCCAGAGCTTGGCATAGACAAATACCGTCAGCATCCCGGTCAAAAGGAAGGCCCACCAGGCCCAGTTTCCTGCCACACCGTTTTTTCTGACGATATCGGTTACCAAATTGGGAGTGTCTGCGGAAAAGGTGGTCGCCACCATGGATACACCCAATAGCCACCAAGGCATATTTCGCCCCGAAAGAAAAAATTCCTTCGCTGAGCTTCCCGCGGTTTTGGCAGTGAATAATCCTATTAAAAGAGAAATGATAAAGAAGGCAGCAATGATGGCCCAGTCCAGGGTGCTTACATTCATAGGGTTGGGGTTTATTTTGGGAAACCAATTAACAAAAAATTTCTCTTAACAAGTGAAGTCTTTTTTAATTTTTTTGAAAAATTAAAGCAAAAATCGAAATCTTCATCAAATTTCCTTTAGCCATTTGACTTATCACCAGCAAAGGCTATTCTTTCTTAATTTCGCCCGATGAATTCCAGTCTTCTCCCACAACTCATTCACGCTTATCCTTTTCTCAAGGAGGAAAAACTATTTCTAAAGCCCTTTGGGGAAGGACTAATCCATGAGACCTTACTTCTGGAGTCTCAGCGCGGTAAATGGATTCTACAGGGTTTTAATGATTCGGTTTTTAACTATCCAGAACGAATCGACCACAATCTTCGCCTTTTGGATCAGGAGACTAAGGGGGAAGTACTCCCTTTTCAGCTACCTCTTCCGATTTTAAATCGGACCACTAGTGGGCTGACTGAGATCGATGGGAAAAAATACCGTCTTTTTGAATTTGTCGAAGGCGAGACACTTCAGCAAATCAAGGAACCTAAACAGGCCTATTTGGCAGCCCAAGCGTATGGTTTGTTCGCTGATTGGGCAAAAAACTTGGATGCTCTGGAGATGCAGGAAACCATTCCTGACTTTCACCGGCTTGACCTTCGCTTCGAAAAACTCAAAAAGGTACTGGAAGAAAAGCCAAACCTTTCCTCTGAAGAAATTCAGATTAGAGACTTTTACCTTGCACAAAAGCCATTGGTCGATTGGTATTTGGATCAATTCCATCAGCTACCCCTGCGAGTCACTCACAATGACACCAAAATCAATAACCTGATTTTTTCAGAAAATCTCGAAAAAGTAAATGCCTTGATCGATTTGGATACCTTGATGGGAGGGTACCTCATGTATGATTTTGGAGACTTGGTCCGGACCGTAGCCTGCAGCCTTCCTGAAACCTCCACCGACTGGGATTCTATTGAACTGATTCCTGAGATTTTCGAAGAATTACTCAAAGGCTATTGGGAAGGCATCCAATCCTTTTCCACTCCCAAAGAAAGTCAATCCTTACTCTTTGGGGGTGAAGTAATGACCTTGATTATGGGCCTGAGATTTTTTACAGACCACCTGCAGGGAAATATCTACTATAGGGTCAACTATCCGGAGCAGAATTTTCACCGAGCCAAAAATCAGATGCTCTTCCTTCAAAGTCAGCAGAACAGCCGAAGCCATTTGTTGGAGATTTGGGGAAAGATCACCGCACTTTCTGAATAGCCTGACATTTGGCTTCTTTTCCTTGGGAAATGCACGGGCCGGGATTTATTTTGCCTAACCCAAAATCAAGTTCCCTTGTCAGGCATTTTTGATACCCGCATCGAGTACCTCAAAGGCGTCGGCCCTCAAAAGGCCGAATTGCTCAACAAGGAGCTGAATATCTTCACCTACGGAGACCTCTTACAGCATTACCCTTTTCGCTACGAGGACCGGACCCAGTTTTTCAAAATCCGGGAGCTAAACGAGGAGCTGGAAAACGTCCAGGTCATTGCCCGCATCAAAAATGTGGAACTGGTAGGTGCGGGAGGAAAGCGTCGATTGGTTGCCCATGTTGTTGATGAGACAGGCGAGATGGAAATGACCTGGTTTAAGGGAATTCAATGGGTGCAGAAAAAGCTTCCCGTCGGAGCAGTGTATATCTTTTTTGGGAAACCTGCCCAATACGGTAGAAAATGGAGCATGGCCCATCCTGAGATGGAGCTTGTCACCGCGGCCAATGAAACCCGGAATAACTTTCAGCCGGTCTATTCAACGACCGAAAAGCTCCGGGCCCGATTTCTGGATTCCAAGGGAATCTCTCGGATTCTTGAGCAATTGGTCCCCTTGGTGTACAACCAAATCCCCGAAACACTTTCCTCGGACATCCTTCAGCAGTATCAGTTGATAGAAAAAAGAGAAGCTGTTCGTCAAATCCATTTTCCCAGCAATCCGGAATTGCTTCACCGAGCAAGAAAACGCCTGAAATTTGAAGAGTTTTTCTACTTGCAACTGCGCCTTTTGCTGATGAAAGTAACCCGAACGGAGAAATTCCGCGGGCAGTCTTTGGGTAATACGGATCTTCTTACCGATTTCTACAAAAACCACATTCCTTTCGAACTCACCAATGCCCAAAAGCGGGTGATCCGGGAGATCTATTCAGACATGAAATCAGGCAAGCAAATGAATCGATTGGTCCAAGGAGATGTGGGAAGCGGGAAAACCATGGTCGCTTTTATCAGCATGCTCATCGCAATCAGTTCGGGAGCACAAGCCTGCCTGATGGCTCCGACGGAGATTCTCGCCAATCAGCACTACGAAGGACTCAAAGAATACGCAGAAATGATGGGGCTAAAAATTGCCCTGCTGACCGGATCAACCAAGAAATCCGCCCGGAAAGTGATCCACGAAGAGCTACTCAGCGGGGAATTGAAAATCCTAATCGGAACCCATGCCCTGCTGGAAGATGTGGTGCAGTTTCAAAATCTCGGATTGGCAATTGTCGATGAGCAGCATCGCTTTGGGGTAGCTCAGCGAGCCAAGCTTTGGGCAAAAAATGAGTCATTTGTACCTCATGTTTTGGTCATGACTGCCACACCCATTCCCAGGACGCTTGCCATGACTCTTTATGGAGATTTGGACGTGTCTGTCATCGATGAATTGCCCGCCGGGAGAAAACCCATCCAAACCGTCCATCGGTATGACAAGGACCGGCTGAAGGTCTTCGGTTTTATTAATCAGGAGGTTCAAAAAGGCAGGCAGGTCTATATCGTCTATCCCCTAATCGAGGAATCCGAAAAGATGGACTTGAAAAACCTGATGGATGGGTTTGAAAGCATTTCACGCGCTTTTCCCAACTATCACCTGAGCATCGTGAATGGAAGCATGAAAGCAGAGGACAAAGACTACGAGATGCAGCGATTTGTCAAAGGGGAAACGCAAATCATGGTGGCGACCACGGTCATTGAGGTTGGAGTCAATGTGCCCAATGCCTCGGTGATGATCATTGAGAATGCAGAGCGGTTTGGGCTATCCCAGTTGCATCAGCTTCGGGGCCGCGTGGGTCGGGGAGCCGAGCAAAGCTATTGCATCCTGATGAGCAAATACGAACTGAGTAAGGATTCGCGGATACGTTTGGAGACTATGGTGAGAACCAATGATGGCTTTGAAATAGCCGATGTGGATCTGAGACTACGAGGTCCCGGAGATATGATGGGGACGCAGCAGAGTGGAATCACTGATTTGATGATCGCCGACTTGAGTAAAGATGCTCCGTTGTTGACTTTGGCGAGAGACGCAGCCCAGCAGTTGCTAGCCAATGATCCAGAACTTACCCAACCTGCAAACTCACCTATTCTAAGGCAGGTAAAACAGCAGAAAAAAACGGCGGTGAATTGGAGTAGAATCAGTTGATTGACAACTTGGAACAACCTAGGAAACTCTGAAAAGACAAAAACCGGGAAAAAATCAAGGTTACAAATCAGAACTGTTCTAAGAAAAAGAACATTACCTACATGGAATGGCAGACCTAATCAGCGGATTAATCAAAGTAAAACATGGCATTCTAAACGGAAATTTTAACTTAATCACTGACAGAATCGTAACAACCACTTTCATGCATCTTCACCTAGTAAATCGTATTTAGTAAAACAAAAATCTGTGAAACTTAACTTTAGAAAAATCGGCTCAGGCAAGCCATTAGTCATTCTGCATGGACTTTTTGGCTCTTTGGACAATTGGTTTTCCATTGCCCGAGAGCTGGAAAAGCATTACACTCTTTACCTCGTAGACCAACGAAATCATGGAGATTCTCCTCATTCGGATCAATGGAATTACCAAGTCATGGTAGAGGATTTGAAAGAATTGTTGGATGATGAGGGATTGGAAAAAATTTACCTGATGGGTCACTCAATGGGTGGAAAGACAGCTATGTTTTTTGCATCTGCCTTTCCAGAGAGAGTAGAAAAACTTATCGTAGCGGATATCGCTCCGAGATATTATCCCATCCATCATCAGACGATTTTGGAGGGGCTGAACTCCATCGATTTGAAAGAGACCAAAAGCCGGAAAGAAGCCGATGATCAATTGGCGGAATACATTCAGGAATTGGGAATTAGGCAGTTTTTGCTGAAAAGTCTGGGTAGAAATTCGGAAGGCTTTGTCTGGAAAATCAATCTGCCGGTCATAACCAAAAACATCGAGGAAGTGGGAAAGGCACTGCCTGAGGAGGCAAAATATGCCGGGCCAACTTTGTTTTTGGGAGGATCAAATTCCAACTACATCAAGCAATCCGATCTCACGGATTTGGAAAAACATTTCCCGAATTACGAATTGGAGTTTGTCGCCAATGCCGGACATTGGCTACATGCCGAACGGCCGGAGGCGGTGATTGAAGAGGTTAGGAAATTTCTAAAATAAAAAAGGAGCTCATTTGAGCTCCTTTTTGCTTAGGCCTCTACCGCGTAGAGTTCCTTTAATTTTTCAACGGAATAATCTACTTCCTCCAGGGTGTTAAACCGGCTAAAGGAGAATCGAACGGAATCCCTTTCCGGATTATGATTTAATGCTCTCAATACATGGGATCCAACGGTAGCCCCGGAACTGCAAGCGGAACCACCGGAAGCGGAAATTCCTTCCAAGTCCAAATTGAACAAGAGCATGCCTCGATTGGCTTCAGAAGGTGGAAGGCTTACATTCAATACGGTGTAAAGACTTTTTCCCAAGTCTGCGGAAAGACCATTGAACTCTACTCCGGGAATTTCCTGAGCCAGTTTTTTGATAAAATGCTTCTTGATTTTCTCCACATGAGCTTGATGACCGGACATGTCTTCATAGGCAAGCTCTAATGCTTTTGCAATTCCGATAATGCCTATAACATTCTCTGTCCCTCCACGCATGTTTCTTTCCTGGGCTCCACCATGGATAAAAGGATGGATTTTTTTGTCTTTTCTCACATACAAAAATCCAGAACCTTTGGGTCCGTGAAATTTATGTCCACCTGCGACGATGGCATCCACAGGGAGATTTTTCAAATCATGGGAATAATGCCCCATGGTCTGCACGGTGTCCGAATGGAAAAAAGCGCCGTATTCTTTGGCTAGGCCTCCGATTTTCTCCAAATCATTCAGATTACCGATTTCATTGTTTGCTTGCATGAGGGAAACCAGCGAGTTGGGATTTGACTTCAGCAAATCTTCCAATTGGCCTAGATCGATTTCTCCCTTTTCATTGACATCCAAAAGGCTGAGTTTAATCTTTCCTTTTTTCTCCAAAATCTCCAAAGTATGAAGCACGGCATGGTGCTCAATCGGGGAACTGATCGCATGGGTGATGCCGTGGGTTTCCACTCCGCAAACCAAAGCCGTGTTATCAGCCTCAGTTCCTCCGGAGGTAAAGAAAATCTCAGAAGGCGTGGCATTGAGCAATTCCGCTACCTTTTTTCTGGATTTCTCAATGGCATTTCTCACCTCACGTCCATGGCTATGGACAGAAGAAGGATTGCCAAAATGGGACTTCATGAAAGGAAGCATGGCTTCGATCACGCGATCGTCCATGGCTGTGGTGGCGGCATTGTCAAAGTAAACTTTCATTCTATCTGGGTTGGTGTATGCTGGGTAATTCGAATCAGATCAGAGAAGCACTGACCACTTCTTTGATGTCCAAAATAATCTTTTTAGCCAAATGCTCCGCAGTCGCTTCAGAATCCGACTCGGAATAGATTCGGATAATGGGCTCCGTGTTAGACTTTCTGAGATGAACCCACTCTTTTTCAAACTCTATTTTCACCCCGTCAATATCATTGATCGGATGCTTTTTGTACTTGTTTTTGATCTCCAAAAGGATCTTGTCCACATCGATTTCAGGAGTGAGTTCGATCTTGTTCTTGGAGATATAGTAGTTAGGATAAGAGGCTCTAAGCATAGAGATGGACTTGCCAAACTTAGCCAAGTGGGTCAAAAACAAGCCAATTCCCACCAAAGCGTCCCGTCCATAATGAGAAGTAGGATAGATGATGCCCCCATTGCCTTCTCCTCCGATGACTGCATTTACAGCTTTCATCTGATTGACCACGTTCACTTCACCCACTGCAGCAGCGGTGTAGGTTCCGCCCCTTTTAATGGTTACGTCCTTAAGCGCGCGAGTGGAGGAAAGGTTGGATACGGTATTGCCCGGAGTCTTGGAAAGCACATAGTCTGCCACAGCCACCAAGGTGTATTCTTCTCCAAACATAGAGCCGTCTTCGTTGACAAAGGCCAATCGATCCACATCCGGATCGACTACGATTCCCAGGTCGAAATTTCCTTTTTCCAGCTTTTTGGATATTTCTCTCAGGTTTTCCGGAAGTGGCTCCGGATTGTGAGGGAAATGCCCATCCGGGGTACAGTACATTTTTTCGATGGTTTCCACACCCAAAGCATGCAAAAGTTTTGGCACTGCGATTCCTCCGGTGGAGTTGACCGCGTCCACCACGATTTTGAAGTTTCTCTTTTTGATGGCTTCGACGTCTACCAATTCCAGTTCCAATACATGCTGGATATGCCGATCGATGTAGTCATTGATTTGGGTGTATTTGCCAAGTTTTTTAACCTCTGCAAAGCTGAAATCTTCTTTTTCAGCTTTTTCCAGAATGGATTTCCCTTCTTCGTCGGAGATAAATTCCCCAATTGAATTGAGGAGCTTTAGGGCATTCCATTGAATGGGATTATGGCTGGCTGTGAGGATGATTCCCCCGCCCGCATTTTCTCGTGGTACTGCAAATTCCACGGTAGGAGTAGTGCTCAGCCCAAGGTCAATCACGTCGATTCCCAAGCCCTGAAGGGTAGCGGAAACCAATCGGGAAATCATATCACCGGACAACCTTGCATCTCTTCCGATGACTACTTTGGCATTACCGGTTTTCTCGATGACCCATGCTCCATACGCAGAAGCAAACTTAACAACGTCAATGGGGGTAAGTCCTTCTCCGGATTTCCCACCAATAGTTCCCCTAATTCCGGAAATAGATTTAATAAGCGACACGTACAGTTGATTTAAGTAAAAGTGGATTTAAAAAATCCTGCCTAAGGACAGGATTGGATTTATTTGAATTTTGCGAGGACCTTGTCGACCTCATTGTCCGGATTGCCACAGGTGCTGTCAGCACTGACTGTTTTGCCACAGTAGCCGCAGGTGGCTCCTTCCTTGTTTAGAAATGGACTTTGAGAGGCACAAGTGCCTTTAAATTCCCCATTTTTGAGGAAAATAAGTCTCACAGACATCAAAACAAAGAATAGGGCTATGAAGCCGAGGGTAATCAGTACAGTTGCCATAACGGATAAATTTGCGCAAATTTAAAGCTTTACTTCGAAAACGTTCACAACTTCCCCATAGTTTCCCAAGTCATGTCAAATTTGAGTACCCGTTCTGAGCAATTGGCGGCCTTTGATCGATTGTTGACCATCATGGATGAGCTCAGGGCTCAATGTCCCTGGGATAAAAAACAAACCACTGAGAGCCTCAGGCACTTGACTATTGAGGAAACATTTGAGCTTTCTGATGCCATTTTGGAAGGGAATCCCGATGAAATCAAAAAAGAATTGGGGGACATCCTGCTCCACATCGTCTTTTATGCCAAAATCGGCTCTGAAGAAGGAAACTTCGATATGGCGACCTTGACTCATGCCTTGTGTGAAAAATTAATCCGCAGACATCCCCACATCTATGGAGATACCGAAGCGAATGATGCCGATACGGTAAGTCAAAATTGGGAAAAGATCAAGTTGAAGGAAAAAGGCAATGTGTCTGTTTTAGGCGGAGTGCCAAAGTCTCTTCCTGCTCTGATTAAAGCCATGCGAATCCAGGAAAAGGCACGGGGAGTGGGTTTTGACTGGGAAGAAAAACATCAGGTTTGGGAGAAAGTGGAGGAGGAAATGCAGGAATTCAAAGAAGAATTTAATGCAGCCGATGAGAAAGAGATCGATAAAGAAAAAGCTACGGCTGAATTTGGAGACTTGCTTTTTTCCCTGATCAATTATGCCCGATTTATCGATATCAATCCGGAAGAGGCATTGGAGCGAACCAACCTGAAGTTTATCAAACGCTTTCAGTACCTGGAGAATTCAGCCAAAAATGCCGGTAAAAATCTCAGCGAAATGACCTTGGCCGAAATGGATGTGTACTGGAATGAAGCAAAGAAGCAGTAAGTAGTAGGTAGGATTCAGTGCGCAGTGATCAGTGGTCAGTTCATTGACAAGATCCGAAGTCATAAGGCAGAGTACTTAAAAATTCAACATTGGAAAATTGGAAGATTTCCAGAATCAAAAAAGATAGCAACAATTGAAATAAGGCTTGATGCTTGAAAAAAGCTCGTAAATCGTAATTCTCAAATCGTAAATTTTATGTCCAATCAAATCATTTTCACCTCAGAAGCTCCTGCACCAATCGGGCCCTATTCTCAGGCTGTCTTAGCCGGATCTACATTATATGTCTCAGGGCAGATTGCTCTGGATCCGGAAACTGGGGAATTGATCAATGAAAACATTACAGAGGAGACCCATGCTGTCATGAAAAATATGGAAGCCATCCTACGTGCCGCTGGATTTGGATTTTCGGATGTGGTCAAATGCACCATCTTTATCCGGCACATGGGGCAGTTTGGAACAATCAACGAAGCGTATGGTCAATACTTTAAGCTAAACCCTCCGGCCCGTGAAACAGTTGAGGTAAGTAAGCTCCCAAAAAACGTGAATGTGGAGATTTCCTGTATGGCAGTAAAAAATTAACCTTGAACCTTATTCCATACCATAGCGAAGCCCTAGTCAGTATTCTTTCGAAAGAGGAAGTGCTGGGACACCTGATGCGGACTACCCGTCAGGTGAATTTTCTGGGTATGGAAAATTCCACAGATGAAAAGATAAAATTCAACGGAATTGTAGGTCAGGAGGGCTTCCGCATTTCCCGGGTGATCAGGAAGGGGGATTCATTTTTGCCCCTTCTTTCCGGAAAAGTAGAGTCCACATCCCGGGGAAGTTTGATACTGGTGGAGTATCGACCATTTCCTGCCACCGTATTCTTTTTGGCTTTTTGGAGTGTGATATTATTGGCTTTTTCGGCCTATTTCTTTTACCAACTCAATCCGGATTATGCTTTAATCTGTCTCAGCCTAGCCTTGGCCAATTACGGTCTTGGATTACTTTTTTTTCACAGACAGGTCCGGATTTCCAGAGCTTTATTCCATGAACAGATCAATTTGGAGATGAAGGACAAGGATTAGTTATTTGTCCGGTTGGGCAAAAAGTCCGATTGATCTTATCTTGCGGCACAAATCACAAAAGACCAAAATACCATGTCCATTCGAATAGAAAAAGATACCATGGGACCTGTAGAGGTACCCGCAGATAAATACTGGGGTGCACAGACCCAGCGCTCCATCAACAACTTTAAAATCGGTGGAGAAAAAAACCGAATGCCAATTGAGATCATCCGGGCTTTTGCCATTCTTAAAAAAGCCGCAGCTCAGACCAATGCAGAATTGGGAGTGATGGAGCAGTCCAAGGCGGATATCATTGCGCAAGTCTGTGATGAGATTTTGGCAGGAAAGCACGACGATCAGTTTCCGCTGGTGGTCTGGCAGACAGGCTCTGGGACTCAATCCAACATGAATACCAACGAAGTAATCGCTTATCGGGCGCATGTGTTATTGGGAGGGTCTCTGGAAGATGCCAAGAAGAAAATTCACCCAAATGACGATGTAAACAAGTCTCAGTCCTCTAATGACACCTATCCTACTGCGATGCATATCGCAGCTTATCAGATGGTGGTAGAGACGACGATCCCCGGAGTGCAGAAGTTGAGAGATACCTTGTCTGCAAAAGCTGAGGCATTTAAAAACGTGGTGAAAATCGGTAGAACGCATTTCATGGATGCGACTCCATTGACTTTGGGCCAGGAATTCAGCGGCTATGTAGCCCAGTTGGACCATGGCTTGAGGGCTTTGAAAAACACCTTGGCCCATCTGTCCGAGTTGGCTTTGGGTGGTACTGCAGTAGGTACCGGATTGAATACCCCAAAGGGTTATTCTGAATTGGTAGCCAAGAAAATCGCAGAGCTTTCCGGACATCCTTTCGTCACTGCGCCAAACAAATTTGAAGCTTTGGCAGCTCACGATGGTATGGTGGAGGCACATGGGGCCTTGAAGCAATTGGCGGTTTCTTTGATGAAAATTGCCAATGATATCCGGATGCTTTCCTCTGGTCCAAGATCCGGAATCGGTGAAATCTTGATTCCTGAAAACGAGCCGGGTTCGTCCATCATGCCAGGAAAAGTTAACCCAACTCAGGTAGAAGCCATGACCATGGTAGCCGCACAGGTAATGGGTAATGACGTGGCCATCACGATAGGAGGTTCAAACGGTCACTTTGAATTGAACGTCTTCAAGCCTTTGATCGCAGCGAATTTCCTTCAGTCTGCGAGGCTGATTGGGGATGCCTGTGTGTCCTTCAATGACAACTGTGCCATCGGTATAGAACCCAATACCCCAATGATTCAGAGACACCTGGAAAACTCCCTGATGTTGGTCACTGCGCTCAATACCCATATTGGTTATGAAAATGCAGCTGCCATTGCCAAGAAGGCACATAAGGAAGGAACTAGCTTAAGAGAAGCTGCCATCGGTTTGGGTCTATTGACTTCCGAACAGTTTGACGAGTGGGTCAAGCCTGAAGATATGATCGGAAGCTTGAAATAACGATTATTGAAAAAGTAAAAAGCCCTCGAAGATGAGTTCTCCGAGGGCTTTTTGGTGTAAATGGGGTATGTTTATTTGAGTATTTCTCTGTTATCTAGCATAAATCCGACCGAGAGATACATCATATTACTCTGAGTAGGCCGATAGTTTACTCCCGCCACATTGACGGCCTGATTTTCTTCGATTAGGTAATCGGTCAAGTAATATTTAAAGCGAATGTAGTTTCCTGTTTTTGCTTTAAACTCGATGAAGGCAGAGGGGAGATAAATTTTCGTTCGATCGCTAAACCAAATATTGGTTTTCGACTTTTCGTCATTCACGTAGGTTTTTTGCTTGTAATTGATTGCAAATTCATTGTTGATGCCTATTCCCACAAGGTTTCCTTTCATGTCTCCAAATTTGAGAGCAATCGGAATTCCAAGGTTGTAAGTTCTCTGCTTGACCCGAACCGAATCATTGAGATCCGTGATTATCCCCACATTTCGGATATCCACGCCGAAATAAAACCCTGCTTTGTCGCTAAAGTCCTTGTGAAGCGTGACCGCGTAGTTGAAAAAGGGAGTGAACCTGACCACATTGTTGGATTCCAATCCTGTGGCCTTAACTGAGCCTAGTGAAAGGATTGTTTCGGTAGAGGATACGCTGTACCAGCCATTTGAGGCGGACTCTTGTGCCCAAAGGCTAAACGAGGAAAACAAAAGAAGGAGAGAAAGTAGAGCTTTTTTCATAAGAATTGATTTTTAAAAACTGAGAAATAAGGTACTATTTTACAAATAGAAAAATATTCGATCACCCAATTTTTTGCCTTTTTTATCCACCAGAGAACATGATTAGGTCTTTTTCTCCCAGAATCTCTCCTCCTCAGGAAGCTTTTTTAGGTATTCCATGGTTAAACTATGGTCAAAAAAACTTTTTAAATCATGGTTTTCTGGGCTTACTAGGGAATTAATAGGGGTGTTGGAAAAGAAAAATCGGGCTATAGCTTTATATTCTCAGGTTGATTGTAGTCTGTTTAGCTCCAGACTTTTGGAGATAATTTTCATGGCTAATTTAAGCCAAAAAAAAGGAGGACGATAATCTCTGCAATAATTGTAGTAGCCCCGACGGGAATCGAACCCATATCTAAAGTTTAGGAAACTTCTATTCTATCCCCGTCCGACCGCGTCAGCCGGGCGGGCATTGAACTACAGGGCCAATTTTTCTTTCAAAAACCGTCTTCCTGCAGCCGATTTAAAGAATTTCTCTCGTTGAATTGCTGCCGACAAACTTTCAAACTCTTCAAAATAGACAATTTTAAAAGGGATGTAGGGACGAATAGATTTAGTTTGTCCGCTATTATGTTGCTTGAGTCTCTGCTCCAAGTTTTTACAATGTCCCTTGTAGAAATAATCGTAGGACAAGCTTTTGAGGATATAAGCGTAAAAAATCTCCTTCATAGCTAAAAAGGTGAAAGTAGCCCCGACGGGAATCGAACCCATATCTAAAGTTTAGGAAACTTCTATTCTATCCATTGAACTACAGGGCCATATTACATTTTGACGATTTGGAAACTCATTTACCTATTATTGACATCAATTAGGCTTTTCGAACCTTTATCTTTTTTCAACCAAAGAAACTTCTATTCTATCCCTGTCCGCCTTGCTCCAGCCAAGCGGGCCCGTTCGACCGCGTCAGCTGGGCGGGCCTGTCCGACTTGCGTCATCCGGGCGGGCATTGAACTACAGGGCCAATAAAGGACTCGCAAGATAAGCGAATTGGTAAAAAACCTGCAAATATTCTGAACCCAACTTGTGGCTTTCCAATCATTTACCCTATCTTTGCACTCCAAATTTAGGATGGACGGGTTCCATCCACTCACTTAATCTAAACAATTATGTCCGTAAAAATCAGATTAGCACGTCGGGGCAGAAAAAAACAAGCCATTTATGACGTCGTTGTAGCTGATGCAAGAGCTCCACGAGATGGACGCTTCATCGAAAAACTCGGAACTTACAATCCGAACACCAACCCTGCTTCTATTACAATCAACAATGAGCGCGCTCTTACCTGGTTGTTGAATGGAGCTCAGCCTACTGATACCGTGAAGGCCATGCTTTCTTACAGAGGTGTCATGCTGAAAAAACACCTTCAGATCGGTGTTTTGAAAGGTGCAATCACTCAGGAGCAAGCTGATGCAAAATTCAACGCTTGGATCTCTGAGAAAGATGCCAAAATCGAAGGTAAAAAAGACAAGTTGGCTACTGCAAAAGCAGATGCCCGTGCGAAGGCTTTGGCTGCTGAAGCTGCCAAGAACCAAGCTCGTCTGGATGCCATCAAAGCAAGAGAAGATGAGCAAAAGGCCTTGCTAGCTGCTGCTGAAGCTGCTAACAATCCTGCTGCTGCTGATGCTGCCGCCGAAGAAGCTGCTCCAGAAGCTACCGAGACTCCTGCAGAAGGCGGAGAAGCTGAAGCTTAATAGAATCAATTTCCATGAACAAGGAACAGTGCTTTCAAGTAGGGAGAATTGCCAAAGTTCATGGACTTCGTGGTGAAGTAAATGTGGTGCTGGATGTAGACTATCCTGAGGATTACGAAGGATTGGAGCACCTCTTCATCGAACAAAAAGGCCGATTGGTCCCCTTCTTTCTGGAGCACTTTGTGATCCAGCCCGGAGGAAAAGCCCTAGCCAAGTTCGAAGATCTAAATTCCCTCGAGCAAGTGGAATCTTTGGTCGGATCGGAAGTTTTTCTTCCTCTCGCCGAGCTTCCCGAACTGGAGGAGGATCAATACTACTACCACGAGCTGATTGGATTCGAGGTTTTTGACGAAACCAAAGGACTGATCGGCCCTGTACAGATCATCTACGATCTGGAAACACAGGATCTCCTCGGAGTGACCCACCAAGGAAAAGAAGTGCTCATTCCGATTCAGGATGGCATCATTACCAAAGTGGACAAGGCAGCTAAAAAAGTTTACTGCCAGTTGCCCGAAGGCTTACTTGACATTTATCTGGAAGACTGATGCATATTGACATCATCACCGTAGTGCCGGGACTCTTGGAAGGACCTTTTTCCCACTCGATTCTGAAAAGAGCCGAGGACAAAGGATTGGCCAAGGTCCGCTTGCATAACCTTCGGGATTATGCGGCAGGCAAGCAAAAGCAGGTGGATGATTATGCATTCGGTGGTGGTGCCGGGATGGTGATGATGATCGAGCCCATCGCTCGATGCATTGAAGCCCTTCAAAAGGAGCGCGAGTACGATGAAATCATCTACATGACGCCCGATGGAGAGACATTCGACCAACCCATGGCCAATGACCTTTCCCTGAAGAAAAATCTCCTGATCCTCTGTGGTCATTACAAAGGAGTTGATCAGCGGGTGAGGGATAGGTTTATCACCAAGGAAATCAGCATTGGAGACTTCGTTCTTTCCGGAGGAGAATTGGCAGCGGCTGTAGTGGCTGATGCAGTAATTCGCCTGATTCCGGGGGTTTTGAACGATGAGACTTCCGCATTGACAGATTCCTTCCAGGATAATTTGCTGGCTCCTCCGGTCTATACCCGGCCTGCTGAGTATGAAGGGATGAATGTCCCGGAAGTATTGCTCTCAGGACATGAAGCCAAGATAAGCGAATGGAGATTTGAAGCGTCGGTTCGCCGAACCAAAGAAAAACGGCCTGATCTGCTCAAGGGTACAGGCTGGGAATAGGCGAGACAGGATTTTAACAGAAGTAATTCATTTCAGCCGCTGCGGCGGTAACTGCGAAAGCATAAAAACATAAAGCTATGAGCGATCTAATGAAAATTGTAGAAGCGGAATACAGCGAGGCGAGAGCCAAATTCCCTTCTTTCAAAGCCGGTGATACCATCAACGTACACGTACGAATCAAAGAAGGTAACAAGGAGCGTATCCAGCAGTTTCAGGGAACTGTGATCCAGCGTAAAAACCCTAATACCAACGGAGAGACTTTCACCGTGCGTAAAGTTTCTAACGGAGTAGGGGTAGAGCGTATCTTCCCGATCATTTCCCCGGCTATCGAGCAAATCGACCTGGTAAGACAAGGTAAAGTAAGAAGAGCACGTCTGTTCTACTTGAGAGGTCGTCAGGGTAAGGCTGCGAGAATCAAGGAAAAAATCGTTAACAGACATTAATCTGTTTGTTAATAAAGACAAAAAAGGAACTCAATTTTGGGTTCCTTTTTTGATTTTGGGTAAATTGGATGAAACATTCCAGCTATGAACTCCTCCCTTTCCTTTACCGATCCCGGGGCTATTCTCGGCAGGACCTTCCTCAGAATCGCACAAGTAATCTTGGTCATTCTGGCTGTAGGGGCAGGATATATGGCTTATTTGGGAAGTGAGGGATTGTTTTCAGATTGGGCTATTGAGATTGACTCGGATCTGGAGGATTTTTTTCCAAGCATCACCCCGGAATCATGGATTATTTACCTGTTTCTGGGATTGGCGCTTAAGTTTTTATTTTGGTTTGGCATATTGGCTTGGTTAGAAAGGAAGATTTGACTTATAGTTTGTACAACTGATTTTTAAATCAGGCTTCTTCCCGTTTATTCTCTCCTTTCCTCCACAATTCCCTATCTTTGCCCCCTGATTTTCAGAAACCCCAACCCGGTTTTTCGGGTTGTTAATCAAGAAATTTGTCCTCATGTCCAGAGAAGTTCGCGTACGTTTCGCTCCATCTCCCACAGGACCACTCCATATCGGAGGTGTCCGAACCGCCTTGTATAACTACCTTTTTGCCAAAAAAATGGGAGGAAAATTCCTCCTACGGATCGAAGACACCGATCAAGGTCGATTCGTTCCCGGTGCGGAAGGCTACATTCAGGAATCCCTGGAATGGTTGGGAATCGCTCCCGAAGAAAGCCCCTGGAATCCCGGAAGTGTAGGCCCCTACAGACAGTCCGAGCGAAAGGAAATGTACAAGCAGTATGCGCTGGACCTGATCGAGAAAGGGCATGCTTATTACGCGTTTGATACAGCGGAGGAACTGGAAGCCATGCGGGAGCGACTGACTGCTGCCCGGGTGGTACAGCCTCAGTACAATGGCATCACCCGCACGCAGATGAAAAACTCCCTCACTCTTCCTACAGAAGAAGTGAAGGCTAGGTTGGAGTCAGGTGAACCCTATGTAATCCGGGTAAAAATCCCTCTCAAAGAGGACGTTCGACTGAATGACCTTATCCGCGGCTGGGTGATGGTGCATAGCTCTACCTTGGATGACAAGGTCCTGATGAAATCCGACGGCATGCCAACTTATCACTTGGCTAACATTGTGGACGACCACCTAATGGGCATCACCCATGTGATCCGTGGGGAAGAATGGTTGCCTTCAGCGCCTTTGCATGTTTTGTTGTATCAGTTCTTCGGATGGGAGGATACCATGCCTCAGTTTGCACATTTGCCGCTTTTGCTGAAGCCCGATGGAAACGGCAAGCTCAGCAAGCGGGATGGAGATAAGTTGGGCTTTCCGGTTTTCCCCTTGAACTGGACCGATCCTTTTTCAGGTGAAAAATCTCCCGGCTTCAGGGAGCAAGGCTATTTGCCGGATGCATTTCTGAACTTCCTGGCCTTCTTGGGCTGGAATCCGGGTGACGATCGGGAAATCTTTTCTTTGGAAGAATTGGTAGAGGCCTTTTCCGTGGACCGAATCGGAAAATCAGGAACCAAGTTTGACATTGCCAAAGCCAGGTGGTACAATGAGCAGTACCTCAGATCCAAGCCTAATTCTGAATTAGTGGAGTTTTTGACAGCTTCGGCTCAATTGGAGGATGTGGAAATTCCATTAGAAAAGGCTTTTGCCATTGTAGCTCTGGTCAGAGATCGGGTTACTTTCACAGGGGAATTATGGAAGGAAAGTCGCTTCGTGATGGTTGCTCCAACAGAGTTTGACCAGGACGTGGCGGCCAAAAAATGGAATTCCGATGCGGTGAAAGTCCTAACCAGCTATGCGGAGGCTTTGGATGGATTTTCGGAGACTTTCGACGCTATAAGTGCCAAGTCCCTGTTGGAATCCACTGCTGAGGCAGAGGGGATCAAACTGGGCAAAGTGATGCAGGCGGTACGTTTGGCAGTGACAGGTCTGGGCGGTGGTCCGGATTTGATGGAGGTATTTGCTATCTTGGGTCCTGCTGAAGTGGCCAAAAGAGTACGCTTTGCGTTAGAGACATTGAAAAAGATAGATTAAGATGAGCAAAAAGAAAAAAAAGGAAGAGAATCCCAAGGTTCATGAAGAATTGAAGGGATTCAAGATGGAAATCAACTCTTTCGGAGAGATTTCCAGTAGTTTTCCCATAGATAAAATCAACGAATTCCTCAACAAAAACGTAGAGGATAAGAAGCTAAAGGATAGGGATGATTTGAAAAAATCATAATTCATCACAAGAAAAAGAAACTAAAGGCTCCATATTGGAGCTTTTTTTATATACTTGGTAAGTAATACTCATAAATATGGCAAGGTATTTAGTTGTTTTATTTTTCTTTTTTGTCTCGTTTTCATTTGGTCAGACAGGCAAAATTTTTGGGAAAGTCACCGATTCTAGTTCTGGTTTGCCTATGGTGGATATTCATGTTTTTATCCCAAACACAACCTATCAGGCCTTTTCTGACTCTGCCGGGGGATTCATTTTGTCGGATATCCCAGAAGGGAAGTGGGAAATCCAGGTTAGGGGATTTGGATGGCAAACTTTGGAGGAAAAGGTATTGGTCAAAGCAGGTATTCCTAATGATTTGGATTTGAAGCTTTCTCCGGAAACCACCTTTGGTATGGCCTCAGCCGACCTGTCCAAATCCAAACGCTCCAAATTAGAACAGGAAGTTCGGGAGGTTTTTGTGGGGAAAAACAATACAAAGGAAAGTGTCCATTTATTAAATCCGGACAAGCTGATTTTTGAATCCCAACCTGACAATTTATATAAAATCTCTTCCGTCGGCCCCGTGTTTTTCACCAACAATGAAACGGGATATCTGGTATCGATTTATTTCAAACCCTTTCTTTTGGGATCAGGAGAAAAGATCGAGCAGACTATCACCTACTTCGAATTACCTCGAGAAGAAAGCCTAGAAGCTGAAAGACGAAAAGCAAGATTGGCTGCATTTCAAAATAGTCCTCAGCATTTCCTTTCCCTGCTGATGGAAGGAAAAGCAGAAGGTTTTTCATCTAATCCAAATCCAGAAGTGGCCTTTGGAACAACCAGTGGAGACTATTTACTGAGCTTTGCTAAACCACTTCAGGTGGATTTAGGGGCTGGATCGAAAGGCATTTTGGATTATTCGGGAGAAAATCTCGAAGTGAAAATCAATGGTGCGCCTAGTTCATTTGATAGGTTGAAATTGGGAGGAACTTTTGCAGACCTAAACCCCATTTTTGGAGTTCCATCCAATTTTAATGCGGACCGCCTGACCAAACTTGCCAATCTGGAAAAAAATGCTGAAGTCATGCAGGAGCGCTTGTATGTACAAACAGACCGGAGGCATTATTGGCCTGCAGAAAACATCTATTTCAAGGCTTATTTAAATTATGGGAATCCCTTGATGGCAGAGGAATTAAGTAAAGTCCTCCATGTCGAATTGCTGGATTCCACAGGGTATGTTTGGATTCATCAGGTATTTGAGATTGAGGATGGCTTTAGCGAAGGACATTTGGCTCTCCCTGATTTATCAGAGACGGGTAGCTTTCTCTTGAGGTCCTACACAGCATGGGGTCTAAATTATAAGCAAGGTGAACACTACATCCCAATTCAGATTTTAAATCATCAGAGCCAACCAGAGGCAACTCAAATTCCCAAGGAATCTTTAAAGGTTGGTGTTTTTTCAGATAAGGAAAGCTACAAGGGAGGAGAAAAGGTCAAATTGAATATCATGGCAGTGGATGAGAATGGGTCACCGATTCAAGCTAATCTATCCGTCTCCGTCTTGGATCTAAACCAGGCCGTATATGTGCCGGAGAGCCAAAGCATAGCCCAAAGTTTTCTTCCAAAAACTACCAATGGAGAAATTGAAAGCTTTTTGAATCCCGTGGAAAAAGGATTTGAATTGGAAGGGCAATTGCGGGATGATAGCGGGAAACCTATCGAGGGTTCGGTCAAAGCATTCGTCAATGGATACGACGATATAAGAAATGTAAAATCAGGAAGAGGGGGTGATTTTTCTTTTCCTGCTTCTAATTTTCAAGGTGATTTTGAAATTTCTCTTCAAGCTTCTACAATTCAATCCGGGCAGCCTATTCGCACTATTGAGTTGGATTTGAAATCCTATCCCAGACAGAATGCCTCAGAAAACTGGAAATTCCCTGCTGTAGTCAAAAGAGGAATTCAGCCTGATCCCAAAATTCGGCCAGTAATTCCTATGCAGGAAGGGGAAATTCTACTTGAAGAGACAGTGGTGGAAGAAAAGAAAGAGGCTTCTATCGGCCCGATGATTTATGGAACTCCGGATAAGGTGGTCATGACGGAGAATATGAATGTGGTCGGGACTACTATTCAGTTTCTTTATGCGCTTTCGGCACAGGTTTCTGGGTTAAGAATTGTTGGAAGCCCTCCCAATGTTTCAGTAAGCTTGAGGGGTGGAGAACCCTTGGTGCTGATCAATGGAGCTCCGGCAAATGGAGGTTCAGGCACAGTGCTAGAGGGAAATAGCGGTCGAAGTGTTTACGATGTTTTTGAAAGTGTCAATGTGTTTAACATCGAACGAGTGGAAGTAATAAGGCGCTTGGTACCTCAGTATGGAGATTTGGGAAGAAACGGACTGATCTCCATTATTTTGAAAACTGGGGAACAGCAGCGTGCCAATTTGAATAACTTCACGCTTTTTAAACTTACCGGATTTCCCAAATCTGTACCCTTCTCCGAAGCAGAAGAAAGCAGAAACTCATTCCCTTTCTTAGTCCCTTTCCGACCTACTTTATATTGGAACCCCTTGCTGATTAGCGATGGGTCAAGGCTTTCTATCCCTGT
Source organism: Algoriphagus taiwanensis (assembly GCF_036245645.1). Lineage (NCBI taxonomy): Bacteria > Pseudomonadati > Bacteroidota > Cytophagia > Cytophagales > Cyclobacteriaceae > Algoriphagus > Algoriphagus taiwanensis. The sequence goes on from NZ_BTPE01000012.1 coordinate 150,798, forward strand.
AGAATTTTACTTAAATGAACTTCCTGGGCCTATTTTGATCGAAATTCGAGGTATAACTGATCTTGGACAGCCGATTTATGGAACCTTTGTACTTAATCAACCGAATTAATCTCAAGGCTTAATTTAACTTGACCTTCGAAACTGAACCAAACCAACTGTTACTGTGAAAAAACACTTTTCTCTAATTGCGCTTCTTTTCCTTTTCTGCTTGAATGGGATGGCGCAAACGGGAACCATCACCGGTATAGTCAAAGATGCAGAAACGGGTGAGACTCTCCCCTTTTGCAATGTCTTTATCAATAACACTACCATCTCCACAGTCACGGATATGGATGGAAGCTATACACTCAGCAATTTAGAGCCCGGACCGGTGGAGTTGGGCTTTTCTTTTCTGGGTTATGAATCCCAAAGCAAGACAGTAACCCTGAGTCCGGGAGGAAAGCTTACCGTGAATTTGAATATGAAGCCTTTTGCTCAGGAACTCACCGATGTGGAAATCCAAGCCAAGCGGGATAAAGCTTGGGAAAGGGATTTGAGGAAATTCCAAAATCTCTTTATCGGGATTGACGAAGCTGCATCCAGAACTCAAATTTTGAATCCGTGGGTTGTGGATTTTCCAGCTCCGGAAGAGAGAAATTCCTTTGTGGCCAAAGCTGAATTGCCTCTGGAAATCCAAAACAACTACCTCGGTTACAAAATTACCTTTGACCTCCGAGAGTTTTTTGACTCTCCTACCCAATCCCGGATTTCAGGATCGGCCCGGTTTGAAGAATTGACCCCGGAATCGGAAAGTCAAAGGACTACCTGGGAGAAAAACCGCGCGGATGTGTATCGGAAATCTCCGATGAATATGTTTCGCTCTCTTCTGAACGGAACAGCTGAGCGGGAAGGATTCTATCTCTATGGTGATAAGCCAGGAGGCTCAGAAAGCATGAATATGCGTTCGGATATTTTTGCCAATGAACTGGGCAAGTCCGTGGTTCCCTACAAAGCCGACCCTCTTGTGACCCCAACAAGCCCTCCCGGAACCTATCTAATCAACCTCAAAGGAAGAATTGAAGTCCATTACCAAAAAGGCTATGCTCAGGCCAATACCTATCGAGATGCCCCCTACCCCGTCTCTTGGCTCGAAGTAAGTGGTGGGCAGGTGAAAGTTCGGGAAAATGGCATGGTGCTCAACGCGCAGGATTTGGTCTTCTCAGGAGACATGGACCGGAAGCGAATTTCCAATCTCTTGCCTTTGGACTACAATGCCGAAAAGGCAATTCAGCTGCAAGACTTGGCCAAAACTGCCAAAAACTATCAGGAAAAAGTCTATATCCACACGGATAAAGCCTACTACTATGCTGGAGACCAGGTGTATTTTCAGGGATATTTCGCCTATGGAAATCCCTACCTGAGAGATGAGCTGAGCAAAGTCCTCCATGTGGAATTGATATCCTCTGACAGGGATTTGGTGATAGAAAAGAAATTTCCTGTTCGAGATGGAGTGGTGACCGGTGATTTTTATCTTCCTGACACGCTCAGAGGAGAGCAATATTTCCTTCGGGCCTACACCAACTGGAATAAAAACTATGGGCCAGGGCACTATTTTCTTCAACCATTGGCGGTTCTATCTCCTTTCGCCAGAGTATCACCCCAGTCTGCACAGAAAGCGTTTAAAAATCAGGGCGTAGCCTTAAAAACCAGCAAAGACCAAGGTCTGGGTGCCAGAGAAAAAGTAAATCTGACCATTTCTACCCAGGGCCCCAAAGGGCAGACCATACCAGCCAGAATATCCGTGGCAGTTACCGATGCTTCAGCGGTGTTGCCGATTCCACGACAGCCCGATATGAATCAAACTTTGAATCTGGAGGGGGTGCCAGAGGGAATGAGTTTAGATCGTTTTTCCTATCCGGTGGAAAAGAGTCTGGTTCAGGAGGGAATTGTCCGGGATGCCAAAGGGAAAGGCAGCAGCGCCCAAGTCACTGGCTTTGTCAATGATTTTCAAGGAATGATCGACTTGGAAGCCAATAAGGATGGAATTTTCAGGCTGGAGGAAATGGAGTTTTACGGGCCGATGAAATTGGCTTTCTCCGCCACTGACAACAAAGGAAAACCACTCAAGGATATTGAACTTCAGGAGCAGCTGAAAGCTCCTGTAGCCCTGCCGGCCGATCCTTTTTTCCCAAAAACCACTCAAACGGATCAGCCTATTCGTCCCATAGCTGACGAGGAAGAAAATGTAGAAGAGCTAGAGGAAATCTTGGTGGAAGATAAAGCTGTGCAAGAAAAGCAGGCGATTTATGGCAAGCCTGATTATGTAGTCACCGGCGATCAGCTGACCAAAACAGGGAATAGCTCGGATTTGGTTGCAAGCTTGGCAGGGAATGTCCCCGGAATGCGAGTGACTTTGGTTGGGGCTACCGGGCAGCAGCAGATTCGTCTTCGGGGCGGTTCGGCTACAGTCACAGGGTCAGCGGAACCTGTGGTCATGCTCAATGGTTCCATAATGGTGTCTACCGGGACCAGTACTGCCTCGGACAATCTCAGAAGTATCAATCCATTTGACATCGATCGGGTAGAAGTCGTGACCAGAATATCATCTATGCTGGGAGACCAAGGCAGGAATGGGGTGATTGCGGTGTACCTGAAGGAAAACGGAAATTCTGCATTGCCTTTTGCCGGAGAAGGAATCAAAGAATTTGTGATTGAGGGATACCAGCCACCCAGCAATTTTTTCCCGGTGGATTATTCTACAGAAAATGACACCGCCATTCCTGATTTCAGACAGACTTTGTATTGGAATCCGTTTTTGGTTACCGAGGAATCCGGAAAGGTGGACATCAGCTTCTTTACCAACGATCGTCCTGGTCCGGTTTTGATTGAGGTGAGAGGAATGGGAGCGGATGGGGAAATTCTTTTCGGCACTTTTCTGATTAATCAGCAATAGGTAAGCTTTGAAAAATACCTAGTTTTGGGCATGAAGAGGCGTCTGTTGATTTTCCTGATTTATTGTCTTCCCCTTACGGCTTGGGCTCAACTCAGTGTGGGAATCCGTGGAGGTTATGCGACCTCCTCCTACAGCTACCAGCCCACAGCTGGTTTTAGAAGCAGGTCCGTTGAGGGGATCGGCGCTCCCACATTTGCTTTGGTAGTCGAGTATTTCAACTCCAAAAATGCCGGAGTGGAATTCAATGCTCAGCAGCTGACCATTGGTTTTCGGCAGATTGAAGACGAGCTGATCAATCAGACCGAGTTTACCTATTTCAAGTTTCCGCTGTTGGCCAGCTTTTTTGCAGGACGATCGGGAAGATTCCAGATCAAAATCGGCCCACATTTGGGCTTTCTTTCGGAGGCGGTGGATGTATCGAGGGAGTTTTCCGGATCCAATCCTGCCGAACTTCCCACCTATGGGCAGCCGGGAGACAATCCTAATCGCTTTATGTATGGAATCACCGCAGGGGCAGGTATCTCCAAGCTTTTCGGGAAAAGTACAATTTCCGGAGAGGTCAGATTTGCCTATGATTTTACCAATCCTGAGTCTCAGGACAGGATTTACGACATGGGTTCCACCAATCTGGAGTTTACGCTGGCCTATCTTTTCAGGATAAAGGAAAGGAAGTAATCGCTGGAAAGCCAAAAAGTACTCCTTAACTTTGGAAACACCAATCAACCTATCCAAACCTTGAAAATTCAAATCATCAACGGTCCCAACCTCAACCTTTTGGGGAAACGAGAACCGGAAATCTACGGAAGTGAAACCTTCGAGGATTATTTCGAAGGACTCAAAAGACGCTTCCCCCAAATCGAGCTCTACTACTTCCAAAGCAATGTAGAAGGCGAGCTTATCAATAAAATTCAGGAAGTGGGCTTTGACTTTGATGCGATTCTGCTCAATGCAGGAGGCTATACGCATACTTCTGTTGCCATTTCGGATGCTATTGCGGGAGTGACTACGCCTGTATTGGAGGTCCATATCTCCAACATATACAAGCGGGAGGAATTCCGGCACAAGAGCATCATCTCCAAGTCCTGTGTTGGGATGATTGCCGGTTTGGGACTTAAAGGATATGAATTGGGAGTTCAGTTTTTTCTTCATTCTCCACAGCTATGATCACATTTGCTCCGGGACCTTCCAAGGTCTATGATGCTTTGCCAAAATACTTGCAGGACGCTTTCGATCAAGGAATCCTAAGTGCCAATCACCGAAGCTCGGCTTTTATGCGGCTTTATCAGGAGACCGAACAGCTGATGCGGGAAAAGCTCCATTTGCCAGACGATTACCGCCTGCTCTTCACCTCATCTGCTACCGAAAACTGGGAGATCATTTCCCAATCTGTGGTAGAAAAAGCCAGTTTTCATATTTACTCGGGTTCTTTTGGAAAAAAGTGGATTGAATTTGCCAAGCATATCATTCCTGAGACCTCCGGGATCAAAATCGGAGCTGAGGAAGAAATACATGTTCCCGACTTGGAGATTGGGGAGGGGTTTGATCTCATCGCAATTACGCAAAACGAGACCTCTAATGCCTCTCAGGTACCCATGGAAGTGATTGCAGAGATAGGACGCAAATTTCCCGAGAAAATGATTGCCGTGGATACCACTTCCTCTATGGGAGGAATTGAGCTGGACTTTTCTCTGGCTGACATCTGGTACGCTTCTGTCCAAAAATGCTTCGGGCTGCCTGCCGGATTGGGGATTTTGATTTTGTCTCCCAAAGCGGTCGAAAAGACCCTGAGAAAAGGAGAAAGAGGCCGGTACAATAGCCTGACTTTTATGCTGGAAAATGCGGACGGCTACCAAACCCATTATACTCCCAACGTTTTTGGAATCTACCTGCTGAATCGGGTGCTGAAGGACATGGAAGAAATCCAGCATGTCGATGCCCGACTTCGGGAGCGCATGAGCCGTTTGGAAAATACCATTGCCCAGTCCTCAAGTCTGAGAATGCTTGTGCCGATTGAGAAAACCCGAAGCACGACTGTAATGGGTGTAGCTGGGACTGAAGATTTGATTGCGAATGTGAAGAAAGCCGCTGAAAAAGAAGGAATGCAGATGGGAAGTGGATACGGACCTTTGAAACCGACCAGTTTCCGGATTGCCAATTTCCCGGCAATTACCGATAAGGAATTTGATCGCCTGATTCAGTTTTTGCAGGCGTATTAAAAAGATCTAATGGTCAAAAATAGTTGGTGAAACACCATCTAATCATCTGATAATAAATTATTTACAAGGGCCTTATTGAAACCAGTTTCAATAAGGTTTTTTTGTTTCATGAAAACTTCAAAAAAAGCGGTGCTGGGCCTGTGGGTTTCTTGACTCAATCAAGTGGGGAAAAC